>JBBSCC010000065.1:0-14225 GCA_038250735.1 Sphingomonadales bacterium
CGCCGAATAGCGTGACGCATCGATAATCTCGCGAACGTCATCAACGCCGGTATGGCTGGCGGCGTCCATTTCAATGACGTCGATGTGCCGCCCCTCGGCAATCGCGCGACAGGGTTCGCACACGCCGCACGGATCAATCGTTGGGCCGCCCTGTTCATCCGGCCCAATACAATTGAGCGCCTTGGCAATCAGCCGCGCGGTAGACGTCTTCCCCACCCCGCGCACGCCGGTGAGCAGAAACGCATGCGCCAGCCGGCCACGCTTGATGGCGTTTCCCAGCGTGGTCACCATCGCATCCTGGCCAATCAGCTCGCTGAAATTTTGCGGGCGGTATTTGCGCGCAAGAACGCGGTAGGCCTCTGCCTTGGCAGGTTGCGGTGGTTCGCCCAGATCAAGGAAGGAGTCGGCCATTACCGGTTGATCTAGTCGCTCGGTGGCGCGGACGCTAGCGGGTCAAGCGGATTTGGTCTGAGGTGGGATTGGGGATGCGACCCGGCAAAGCCGTGTCGTCGGACGGGGCTTTGCCCCGCCGGCCGCGCTCGCCGCAGCTTGCCTGCGGTTCGCGGTGGGAGCCGGGACGACCCGTGGCGAAATCGTTGTGGCTGCTGCCTTCCGACCCTGACCAAGTTGGCGACGACCACGCCCGCCCGACTCCCGAGGCGCATATGGGGGAGTCGGGCGATGGGATCAAGAACTAGTAACGAACGCGGATCGTGCGGCAGCGCCGGATGCGCTGGTGATTACGATACGTTACTTTGCACACCCGGCGCGTGCGGTAGTTCCGCCAGCCATTGTGACGCGTCACCGTGTGAGTACGCCGCGTAACAACCACGCGCCGCTCGGAATGGCGCGCCTGCTGTCCCTGGTGCGCGATTGGCTGCATTTGTGGTTCCATGCCCACAGCGCTGGTGGTGGGCATTAGCATGGCGGCTGCGCCGATCAGGCCGGCCGATAGGATGGCGGTGAGTTTCATCATCTACATACTCCTTCGCGTGCGAAAGGCACTGAAGGCGTAATGGTTAGCGGCCCTGCATGTTCCGCGTTTCGCGCGGCATCTTCACCGTCAGGCTATCCCACGCCGCATCCAGCCAGATCTGGCAGGCCAGCCGGCTGTTGCGCGTGGCACCCATGGCGAGGTCAAGCATATCCTCTTCCTCCTCGCGCGCGGGCTTCAGCTTGGCGAAATCATCAGCGTCGATGATGACGTGACAGGTCGAACAGGCCATCTGCCCCTCGCACGTGCCCTCCAGCGGCTGGCCATCGGCCTGGGCGATATCGAGCAACCGGTCACCAGCCGTCGCCTCAACCTCACGCACCGATCCGTCGGTGGCGATAAAGCGAACGCGGATCATGCCACGCTGTCCTGCGCGGTGGCTGCGGCCATGATGCGGTCAATCGCGGTCATCAGTTCCTCTTGCGTGGTGTAGCGGCCAAAACCCAGCCGGATGCTTGACCGGGCCTGCGCCTCCGTCAAGCCCATTGCCTGCAACACATGGCTCGCCCGGCCCGATCCACTCGCACAGGCCGACCCGGCGGAAAAGGCGATATCGCGCAGATCGGACATCAGCCGCGCCACGTCCAGCCCGTCACGCCGGATGCTCAAATTACCGCGATAGCGATGCTCGGTCGATCCGTTGATCTTCCAGCCAGGGCCAAAGCGCTGGCGCGCCATGCCGAACAGGTGCTCGACATGGGCGCGGTCTGGTTCGGCCCTCTCGGCCATTAGCCGGGCGGCAGTGCCAAACCCGGCACATAAAGCAGGCGACAACGTGCCTGATCGCCCCAACGCCTCCTGACCGCCGCCATGCAGAAGGGGGTCAAGGCTGATCCCATCGCGCACCCACAAAGCGCCAATGCCCTTTGGACCATGGATTTTATGCGCGGAAATCGCGATCATGTCGCAATCTTCGGGTATGGCGACGCGGCCATAGCCCTGCACGGCATCCACCAGCATCAGCGCTCCTGCAGAACGCGCCATCGCTGCGATATCGGCAATGGGCTGGATGACCCCGGTTTCGTTATTGACGAGCATTGCAGCGACGATCCCAACGCCGGGGACGATTGCATTCCGAGCAGCCTCCACATCGACCAACCCGTCGGGCCCGACCGGCAAGAGCGTGCTTGAACGAGCGCTGGCGCGCACAGTATCAAGCACAGCGGCATGTTCGGTCGCGATCGTGACAATCGGGCCGGTGGTGCCCTTGATCGCCCAGTTCAGCGCCTCCGTCGCGCCGCTGGTAAAGGCCAGCGACCCGCCCGGTGGCAACAACGCCATCACCTGATCGCGCGCCACCTCCACCGTCACCTTTGCTGCCCGGCCGGGTGCGTGCGAGGAATGCGGGTTGGCCGGGTGATCGCGCAGCCAAGGCAGCATCGCCTCAAACGCCTCGGGCGCAAGCGGGGTCGTGGCCTGATAATCGAGATAGATCACGACGCGCGCGTCACCGCATCATGCGCAACTTCGAGCCAAGCCCCAAGAAACGCGTCAATCTCTGCAGGTGTGGTGTTCCAGCCAAAGCTGACCCGGATCGTGCGGGCAGCGGTATCTTCATCCACCCCGAATGCGGCCAGCGCCCGGCTGCGCTTCAGCGTACCCGACGAACAGGCACTGCCCGCCGATACGGCAAACCCCATCGCGTCAAAGCGGATCAATTGCGCGGCGGCGGACAGATTGGGCATCGCCACGGCAAAAACATGCGATGATTGCGCACCCGGCGCGATCACGTCTCCCGATGCGTTGAACACATCGGTCAGCGCAAAGCGTTGGTCGACATTGCTCTGCCAGCTATCCAGCCCGCCCGCCTCCAGCGCGGCAGCCAACCCGAGCACGGCGGGCAAATTTTCCGTCCCCATGCGGTAGCCAAATTCATGACCGCCAACCGGCTCCAGCACCGCCAGATCGCGGACGAGCAACAGGCCAACCCCCGGCGGACCACCCAATTTATGCCCAGACACCACGACCAGATCAGCATCAGGCAGCGGATACCGTCCTCCCGATTGCGAGCAATCGCTCAACAACAGCGCCCCGGCATCGCGAATCAGGTCGATTGTGGCGGGGTGCTGATAGGGGATGATCTGCGTGCCGGTTTCGCCATTGGTTTTCTGGATGGCGATAATCGCCTTGCCCGGCGCGGCGAGATATTTCGCCAGCGCATCGCCGTCAGGCTCGCCGTGGACGACCGGCAGCACATCAGCCCCCGGCGCGGCGCGGAACACAGCGTCATGCTCCACCGCGCTTACGATCCGCCGGTCCACCTTCGCCCGGTTCAGCGCAATCCACAAAGCCTCGCTCGCGCCGCTGGTGAAGATTAGTTCACCCGTCCAGCCAAGCGCAGTCTTGATCCGCGCCCGCGCCTCCTCCAGCGCCGCACGCGCAGCTCTACCCTCTGCATGCGGGCTGGACGGGTTGGCCCAGCGCGCCATGCCGTCCACCACCGCCGCCACCGCTTGCGGGCGCATCGGCGTGGTCGCGGCATGATCCAGATAGATGCGCTTTTTCACATCATTGGCCCTAGCGTGTCGTCCCCCCCGCTACAATGATTGCGCCGGGGCGGGGCTTTCCTCTATAGCCGCGCATCCCGCGTTTGCCGCGTCTCCTTGATTGTCAGCAGGTTTTGCATGCCCGAAGTCATTTTTCCCGGTCCCGATGGCCGTCTCGAAGGCCGTTTTTCGCCCCCGCCGCGTCCCCGCGCGCCTGTCGCGATGATCCTGCACCCGCACCCCTCATCGGGCGGCACGATGAACAACCGGATCGTGCAGGAGCTGTACAAGACATTCCAGCGGCGCGGTTTCGCCACGCTGCGGTTCAATTTTCGCGGCGTGGGCAAAAGCCAGGGCACGTTTGACAACGGCGTCGGCGAACTCTCAGACGCCGCCAGCGCGCTCGATTGGGTGCAGAGCATCCACCCCGAGGCATCGACGACCTGGATCGCGGGCGTCAGCTTTGGTGCGTGGATAGGCATGCAGTTGCTGATGCGCCGCCCCGAAATCCGCGGCTTCATCTCGGTTGCGCCGCCTGCCAATATGTATGATTTCACCTTTCTGGCCCCCTGCCCGTCATCCGGCATCATCATTCAGGGTGAGGGCGACGAGGTGGTGACGCCAATCGCGGTGCAAAAACTGGTCGACAAGCTGCGCACGCAAAAGCACATCACCATCCACCACGACGTACTCCCCCGCGCCAACCACTTCTTTGAGCATGAAATGCCGGAACTGATGGGCAGCGTGGACAATTACCTCGATATGCGGCTGGACCCGAATTCACCGATTAAGTGAGGGGTGCGTGGATTTAGCGGAGCTAAATCCCGTTCAAAGCGCCTCACGCGGCCGGCGGGGCTCCAGCCCCGACCGACGAGCTTCAGGTGAAGAATGCCCCGCATCCTTCAGATCATGCCGGGAGCATGATCGACCTGAAGCTGGCTTTGCCCATGTCGGTTTCCACGATCAAACCTTCGCTCAGCCTGGTTCAACCTCCGTCAGCCAGCAGCGCTTTCGCGCGCCCTGGCGGCTATCCGCTCAAAAACCTCTCGCAGCGTATCGGGGCTTGCTGCATCGATGGCGCCATCGGCGACCGCCGCAGGCGACCAGGCGAGGGTTGGCATTTCATCATCAAGCATGGCCCATTCGGGGAAAAGGCGATCGCTGATGGTATCGGCGACGAGAAGCCGGACATCGCAGTGGCGAACATCGCTCATGATCCGCGCATAAAGCGCATCGATCGCCAGCGCAGGCCCCTCAATCAGCTGGAGATAAACATCGTGGCGGCAGATGAGCGCGCCAGTGATTTGATCACGACGATTATTGTGCCGTGCGCGAACCAGGATACCGGCGAGCGTCGCTGAGTCGAATCCGAACGGTTGCGAGTGATAAATCAATTGCTTCAAATGGTGCACTCCTGCCGATGCGCTAAGGCAGGCTACGCGATTGTAGGCGGTGCGGATAGCCGCTGCGCCGGATCTTTAGCTGACCCAGATCACCACATTCCCCAGCAGCACCGCCGCCATCACCAGCAGCAGCACGCCCTTGCGCCGGTCAACGCCCTTCACGATCATCCACCCCCCGCCGATCAGGCAGGCAAACATCGCCAGCATGGCGATGGCGGGGGCGGCGGCGGCGATGGGGGCAAACAACGGCGTCATCCTGCCAGCACCGCAGCATAGGCAGCGGGATCGACATTGCCGCCTGACACGATCACCAGCATCCCCGGTTCCACCGAAACCTTGCCCGCGAGCAACGCCGCCAGCGCCGCCGCGCCGCCCGGTTCCACCACGATTCGCAAATTCCGCGCTGCCCAGCGCTGCGCCGCTGCAATCTCCGCCTCGCTTACCGCAAGCCCGCGCACACCGCGCCGCGACAACACATCAAACGTCAACCGCGATACCTCCTTGGTTTGCAGCGAATCGCACGCGGTGGGCGGCGGATTGGGGCCAACGGGTTCGATCCAGCCCGCCTCTAGCGATACGCGCATGTCGTCCCACCCTACAGGCTCCACAACGGTAACCACCGCATCAGGCAGCGCCAGCGCACAGCCAGCGGCCAGCCCACCACCGCCGCAAGGCACCACGACATGGCTGGGCGCGGGCAATCCCTGTGCGGCCATCTGCGTCGCCGCCTCAATCGCGGCACTGCCCTGCCCTTCAATGATCCACGGATCATCAAAGCTGGGCACCAGCGCGGCATTGCGCGCGCCCGCCAGGCTGGCAGCAATCTTTTCGCGGCTTTCCGTTGCGCGGTCATAGGTGACGATTTCGGCCCCCAATGCCAGCGTCGCCTCGCGCTTCACGGCGGGTGCGTCACTGGGCATCACGATCAGCGCGGGCATGCCAAGCCGTTTGGCTGCCCAAGCAACCCCCTGCGCGTGATTGCCCGATGAAAAAGCCACCACGCCGCGCGCCCGTGATTCGCTGTCGATTGCGGTCAGCCGGTGCCACGCGCCGCGCAGTTTGAACGAGCCGATCGGCTGCAAACTCTCTGCTTTAAATGCCACGGCCACACCGTTGATTTCATGAATGAATAAGGGGCTTGGCGGTAAAATAACGGCCAGCTTTGCGGCGGCATCACGCACCCCTGCCCGGGTCGGTTGTCGCAAAATTGTCATATAAAACACCCCGGCCTTCAAATAACTATTTACATCTAGGAACAGCGACCCTATTCGGCCTTTCCGCTGCCCCATGGGACTTCCAACCGCAAGGCAGCTTTTTCGTATTGTCTCACGACATTTGGAGGTCCCTTGAGTTGCACAAGCATCATAGCACGCGGGAGCTAGCAAGCCCCCAGGTCGGTTCCGCCACCGGAATCACACTTCTGGCGCGACCGGTTTTGCCGGTCACGCTCGTTCGTCCCCATGCCGCGGCACGGGCAGCCCGATTCTTCGCAGAGAAGTTTCCGGGCCGGTCCATGTATGCGGTGAAGGCCAACCCATCGCCCGATCTGTTGCGGGTGCTGTGGGATAATGGAATCACGCATTACGACGTCGCCTCGATTGCCGAGGTTCGGCTGGTCGCGACCACGCTGCCTGGTGCTACCTTGTGCTTCATGCACCCGGTAAAAGCCCCGGAAGCGATTGCCGAGGCGTATCATACCCACGGTGTTCGTGTTTTCTCGCTCGACAGCATGGAAGAGCTGACGAAGATCATGGCCGCCACCGGCGATGCAACTGACCTGACGCTGTGCGTCCGGCTGCGCGTATCTTCGGAACATTCGAAGCTGAGCCTTGCGTCGAAATTCGGCGCGGCGCCGGGCGAAACCCGCGAATTGCTGTTCGCCACGCGGCAGGCAGCCGATGCTTTGGGCATCTGCTTCCATGTGGGGTCGCAGGCAATGACGCCGGAGGCCTATGCTCAGGCAATGGAACGCGTGCGCGCAGCAATTGTCGATGCGGGCGTTACCGTCGATGTGGTCGATGTCGGCGGCGGTTTTCCGTCGAGCTATCCCGGCATGGAGCCACCGCCGCTGGAACGCTATTTCGCGACGATCCACCGCGCGTTTGAAAGCCTGCCGATTTCTTATTCGGCGGAGCTGTGGGCGGAGCCAGGCCGGGCACTATGCGCCGAATATAGCTCGGTGGTCGTACGCGTCGAACGGCGTCGCGGTGACGAGCTGTATATCAACGACGGTGCTTATGGCGCGTTGTTTGATGCGGCGCACCTCGGTTGGCGCTTCCCGGTCACGCTGCTGCGCGAACCGGATTCGAATGCGCGCGATATGGCGTTCAGCTTTTACGGACCAACCTGTGACGATATGGATCACATGGCAGGGCCGTTCATGCTGCCAGCCGATACCCAGGCCGGCGACTATATCGAAATCGGCATGCTCGGCGCGTATGGCGCGGCGATGCGTACCGCGTTCAACGGCTTTGGATCCGGCGAAACCGTGATCGTCGACGATGAGCCGATGGTGTCGCTGTACACCGATGAAGATATCGACGCCGCTCCGTCGAACGTCGTCACACTGTAACACGACAGTAGCAAAAGTCGATCTCCCCCCTCCCGCTTGCGGGAGGGGTCGGGGGTGGGCCTGACTTTACCCCCGCCATTTCGCTCGCAGACAATGCGGGCCCACCCCTAACCCCTCCCGCAAGCGGGAGGGGGATCAGGAGACCATGATGACCGACACGCTTTCCCCCACCCGCACCAACGATCAGCGCAAGGCAGAGCTGCTTTCCACGCAGGTCGAACATATCGACATCACCAGCTTTGATGCGCGCCCGATTGTTGAAGCAATGGGCAAGATGAGCTTCACCAGCCGTGATCTGTCGCGCGCGACGAACATCTATAACCAGATGCTGGCGGACCCCGATTGCACGATCTGTCTGGTGATTGCTGGCTCCACCTCTGCGGGCGGGTGCATGGATTTATATGCGGAACTGATCCGCAACAACATGGTCGATTGCGTCGTCGCGACGGGGGCCACCATTGTCGACATGGATTTCTTTGAAGGGCTTGGCCACAAACATTATCAGGCGTTGGAAGTGCCCGATGATGATACGCTGCGCTCGCTGCTGATCGACCGGATTTACGACACCTACATCGATGAGGAAGAGCTTCAGCACGTCGACCACACCATCTTCGAGATCGCCGAGACGCTGGAACCGCGCCCTTATTCCAGCCGCGCGTTCATCCGCGAGATGGGCAAATATCTGGTGGAGCATGGCAAGAAGGACAACAGCCTCGTCAAGCTCGCCTATGAGCATGACGTGCCAATCTTCTGCCCGGCCTTTGTCGATAGCTCAGCAGGTTTTGGCCTCGTCAAGCATCAGGTGGATTCGGTGAAGGCGGGCAAGCCGTACATGGTGCTCGACGCGATTGCCGATTTCCGCGAGCTGACCGACATCAAGATCAAGGCGGGCACCACCGGCTTGCTGATGATCGGCGGCGGCGTGCCGAAGAACTTCATTCAGGACACGGTGGTGTGCGCCGAAATCCTGGGCCATGACGATGTTGAGGTGCATAAATATGCGGTGCAGATTACCGTTGCCGATGTGCGCGACGGGGCGTGTTCCTCATCGACGCTGCAGGAAGCGGCAAGCTGGGGCAAGGTGAACACCGGCATAGAACAGATGGTGTTTGCAGAAGCAGGATCGGTGATGCCACTGCTCGCGTCCGACGCCTATCACCGCGGCTTGTGGAAGGACCGCACCAAGCGCCGCTGGGGCGCGATCTTCGACTGATAGGTTGCAATTCAAAACAGATTGAGCCACCGCTCCCCTCGGAAACATCATTCCGGGGGGAGTTTTTTCATGCACAGCCCAATCATCGCGCCTGTTGTCGCGCTCGTCGCCTGGTCGCTCGTCATCTGGCTGATCATGTATGTGAAACGCATTCCAGCCATGCAGGCCGCCAAGATCGACGTGAAAAACCTGCGCGGCGGCAGCGGCGCGGATTTGAAGGCGGTGCTGCCTGCTTCGGTTCAGTGGTCAGCCGAAAACTACAATCACCTGATGGAACAGCCGACAATCTTTTACGCGATCGCGCTGAGCCTTGCGCTGATGGAACAGGGTGCTGGCGTGAACGCAATAATCGCCTGGGCCTATGTCGGCCTGCGGATCGCGCATAGCCTGGTGCAGGTAACGGTGAACCGCGTCATCGTGCGGTTCGGGCTGTTTACGCTGTCGACATTATGCCTGATGGCGTTGACGTTGCATGCAGGGTTGGCGCTGGTTGGCGCGCATCATCTGTAGAGGCTAGCGCCCACTCGCTGCGTCACCCCGGACTTGTTCCGGCGGACCCACCGGCCCGCAAACACAAGGACTGCGGCGGCTTAACGACGGTCGGTGCCGAAACGAGTCCGGCATGACAGAAGGCGGAGGCGGCACGTCGCGCTGGGCAACCCTACCCAAATAACCGCGCCATGGATCGTTCCAGCATCACCAATTGCCACAACGTCCGCCCATGTTCCGCACGCCCGGCGCGGTGATCTTCAGCCAGTCGGGCAATCGCGGGCATGTCGAACCAGCCCGTTCCCACCAGCACCCGCGATGATGCCAACGCTGCCGCCTCATCCGCCAAGCTGCCGCGGAACCACGCGGTGATCGGCGTGACGAAGCCCATTTTCTGGCGGTAGAGAATATCGCGCGGCAAATAGTGCTCCATCGCTTTCTTCATGATCCACTTGCCCTCGCCCGCCCGGATCCGCATCGACACGGGCAGCGTGGCGGCAAATTCCATCAGCTTGTAATCAAGCAGCGGCTCGCGCGCTTCCAGGCTGACGGCCATGCTCGTGCGATCAACCTTGGTCAGGATATCGCCTGGCAACCAATGCTTGAAATCGGCATATTGCGCCCGGTCCAGCGCCTCGCGCGCCGGGGCACCCCGCATCGTATCGACATAGCGCGCCTCCGCGACATGCCCGCCCAGCGCGCGCCGGGCCGCATCGCTGAACAGTTCCGCGCGGAGCGCTGGCGTGGTGACACCCACCGACCGCGCATAGGCAGTCGCGCCATCATCGGCGAGGCCCAGCAAGGTCGTTTTGGCGCGCAGCGGCCTCGGAGCCCAATCCGCCTTGGGGTATAGCGCCCCCAGTCGCCCAAACAGCGATGAACGGAACGCGGCGGGCACCAGCGCGCGCACCCGCTCCTCCGCCGCCTGAAATTTGTAACGGCGATAACCAGCAAACGCCTCATCCGCGCCATCGCCTGACAGCGCGACGGTCACTTGTTCGCGCGCGAGTTCGCACACCCGGTAAGTGGCAAGCGCAGACGCATCGGCAAAGGGCTCGTCAAACGCCGCGACCAGCGTGTCGATCAGCGCGAAATCATCTGCCGCCACAATCCGCTCGCGGTGATCGGTCGCGAACAGCGCCGCCACCTGATTGGCATAACCACGCTCGTCATGGTCAGCCACATCAAAGCCGATCGTGCAGGTTTTCACCGCGCGCTTTGATGCTTCCGCCATCAGCGCGACCACCGCCGAGCTATCCACCCCGCCCGACAGAAACGCCCCCAACGGCACATCCGCCAGCATCCGCGACCGAACCCCATCGCGCATCAGATCAACCAGTTGTTCGCCCAGTGCCGCCGCAGACCCAGTCGCGCGACGGCTGAAATCAATATCCCACCATATTTGCGGTTCGGGTACGGGCTTACCGCGCGTCAGCAACAGGCTGTGACCCGCCGCCAGCTTTTTCACGCCAGCGACCAGGCAGGTGTCGTCAGGCACATACCCAAACGCCAGATAATCCTCGACCGCGCGGATATCGGGGGTGCGGCGCAGCAGCGGGTGGGCAAGCAGGCCCTTCAGCTCAGACGCGAACGCAATCGCCCCGTCGGACAGTTCGACATAGTGGAGCGGCTTCACCCCCAGCCGGTCGCGCGCCAGAAACAGGCTCTGCGCGCGCGCATCATGCAGCGCAAAGGCGAACATGCCGTTCAGCCGCTCCAGCATGGCCGGGCCCCATGCCGCCCATCCGTGCAACAGCACTTCGGTATCGCTATTGGTGCGGAACCGCGCGCCCTTGGCCTCCAATTCGGCGCGGACGGCATGAAAATTATAAATTTCACCGTTGAACGTCACCGTCAACGCACCGTCTGCGCTCGCCATTGGCTGCGCACCGCCGCCCAGATCAATGATCGACAGTCGCCGGTGGCCAAGGCCCACACCGGGCGCGGTCCACACACCCGATCCGTCCGGCCCGCGATGCGCCTGTGCATTGGCCATCGCGGTAATGCGGGCGGGATCGACCGGCTTGGGCGTGGCGGGATAGAAAAGACCGGCGATGCCACACATGCTGAATTGATTTCCCCCGGCCGATGCTTGGCCTTTAAGCGTCGGGCTTACTGCCCACTCGCCACCCGGTCCACCAGATGCTCAATCGGCCCTGCTGCCGCAACGAAGCGCGCAATCGCGGCGCTGGCGTCTTCACCCGGCAAAACCTGTGCCGACACATGCACCGCAACCGCGCGGGGCGATCCGCCCAATAGTTTCACCTTCAATGTTTCCAGCTTCACAACGCGCGGGCTGGCGGTAATCACATCGCCGATCTGATACCAGGTCGCGACCACGCGCTCGACCGGGCCGGGGGCGGTGATCCGCATGGCGGCACCGCCCGCTGTCGGCGGCAAATCCGCCACGCGCACCCAGCGATCATCCTCGCGCAGCGCCCCGGTGCCGAAGGAAACGAGCTCCTTGCCCTCATGCTGGTTGCCGAACACGGCAATCGCCAGATCAACGCTGCGCCCCTGCCCGTCGGCATAACGCCCGGCAACGATATGGTCGGCGGACGGGTAATGGGGTTGCCAGGGTGCTGCCAGATTGGCGTCGGCGCGTTGCCAGCCCGGCACCGTCGGCAGGGCGATCCGATCGGGCAGCGGCGCGGTTTGCGCGGCAACTGCCCCTGCCCAGCCGACAAAGCCGGACGCGGTGGTCAGCACCAGTGCAGCGGCGACATAGCTATCAATGCGCAACCGGGGCAAAAATTGCAGCGGTGCGGGATCAAGCCACGCCGCGTCAGGATCACGGTCAAACCAGCGCCAGCCAATCGCGATGACAGCGGCCATCACCAGCCCGAAAAACACCCAGCCAAAAATGATATGATCAACGCCCGTCGCGGCCTCAACCGAGGTTAGGTGCGCGGCATAGATAGTGCCAAACGCGCGCAGGCCATTGGCGATCACCGGCACAATCACCGCCATCGCCATGAAAGCGATTCGGCGCGGCCATGCGACAAAAGCGACATGCGCGACCAGCGTACCATAGGCGATCATGGCGATGACAAACTTTGCCCCCGAACAGGCTTCTGCCACCTCAAAATAGCCATTGGGAATGGTAATCAAAACACCGTCCACGCTGGCAGGCACCCCGGCCAGCGCCAGCATCGGCATCACCATGGCAACGGTGGCGGATTGCAGCGGCCCTTCCAACGATTCGCCAGCCGGCACCAGAAAAAATGCATAGGCCAGCGGGAATAACAGCCCGCGCGCGACATAAGGGCCCAGCAGCGTCACCACCGCCCCCTGCAGCATCACCACCAGCCCCAGATGCCGGGCAAGCGCGACGCCTGCGGCATCGCCCGCAAACCAGCCAAGCCCCCCTGCCCCCACCAGCGCCAGTCCGGGCCACCAGCTCGCCGGCTGCAACCGGGCAAGCTCAGCCCGGCGCTGACACACCAACCAGCCAATCACCGGGCCGATAAACAGGCAGTGCCCAAAGGTTGTGCTGGTCCACCATATCCGCGCAAGGTCTGCACTGTCCCGCCAAAACAACGCGAGTAACAACACCGCTGCCCCGCCAAACACCCCGCCCTGCCGTCGCCAGGCGGTGGCGTTACCGGCCCCGCCGCCCGCCGTGAAATCGGCGGCCGGAAAGGCCATCGTCATGCGGCTGACTTGCGGATCGGGGGCACTTTGGCGCGCATGCCCATGATGCCATCAAGCACCGCCAGCCGCGCATCCCAGCCATAGCGGGCAATCACCTGTTCGCGTCCCGCCGCACCCAGCGCGGCGGCTTTTACAGGATCGGCAAGCAAGCGGTTCACTTCTTCGGCAATCTCGCCCACCGTGCCACCGGTCAGGATGGTGTCAGCATGGTCAATGCCCTCAGCCGCTGCGGTTGATGCAACCACGGGCCGCGCCATCGCCATCGCTTCCAGCACCTTGTTCTGCACACCACGCGCCAGCTTCAGCGGGGCCACGACAACGGCAGCGGCGGCAAGCCAGCCACGCACATCGGCGACTTCACCCGTCACGATCACACCGGGTTGGCGCGCCAGCGCCTTGACGGCATCAGTGGGGTTGCGCCCGACAATCGCAAAGCGAGCATTGGGGTGCGCGACGCGGATATGCGGCAGGATGGTGTCGACGAACCAGGTTACCGCTTCAATATTCGGGCGATAATCCATCTGCCCGGTAAACACGATCAGCGCGCCCGTCGTCTCAATCCGTTTGAACGCGGCTGATGGGTCAAAAAACACCGTATCAATGCCGTTTTCAACAACATGAACGCGCTTTGCTCCGGTCCGCTCACAAAACAACGCTGCTTCCTGCGCGCTGACGAACAGGCTGGCATCAACCTTTGCCGCCACCGATTTTTCATGCGCGAGCAGCAACTGCGCCTCGCGCTGCATCATCCATTTGGTGAAGCCCGACGAGTTTTTGGCATAGGCTGCAAACTTTGCCGAATCCATGTCGACAAAATCCATGATCACCTTTTGCCGGGGCTTGGACGGCAGATATTGCGCCATCTGGCTGGAAAAGACGAAGATCGTGTCGATCGAATGCCGCGCGAGCAGGTTCGTCACTGCTTCCTGCACCGATGCATTTTCAAACGCCGTCAGCGATATCGGCCGGCGAAACGCCAGCGCCTGCACAGCCGCCAGCCAGCGCGGTTTTGACCGCCAGATGATGGATCTGTTGCCGGTATAGGGTGCCAGCCCATTGCGCCGCTTAACATCGCGCGAATCATCAGCAAAGGCGATCACGTGCACGCGTTTGCGGGTGGACATGAACCGAACCATGTTGAACCCGCGGATCTTGTCCCCCCGGTCCGGCGGATAGGGGATGCGGTGGGTGAGGAACAGGATGTCGCCCATCAGCCAAGTCCCCGAGCGATCATAGGCCCCAATTGATTTGCCGCCCATAAAGGCAGCTTGCGCCATGCCGCGACCTGCAGCCGGTAGCGCGGGCTCATCGGGTTAATCTCGCGGGGTTGCTGGCCGACGGGCGCGCGCTTGGCATAGCGCAGCGGCGTGCCTTCAAAACCCCAGTTTTTCTTGAACGCGGCAGGCCCGGTGCC
>JBBSCC010000066.1:0-14062 GCA_038250735.1 Sphingomonadales bacterium
CCCCGCCCCGCCATTCGGAGGAACGATCATGAAGCTTTTGCTCACCGCATCGATGCTGGCGTTTGCCGCACCGGTTATCGCCCAGACATCGCCAACCCCAAGCCAGATTCCCGATACCGCGCTGTCGACCGCGCCGACCCCGTCGACCGGCCCGCGCGCGCAGGAGGCAAACCAGCCGTCCAACTCCGCCGCCAGCGCCAATAACAGCGCGCTTGCCACCGATCCAACCCGCGTCAACGCCGCCCCGGCAATGGCAAGCTACCCCATCTGCAAGGCGGGCGAGTTTGATCACTGCATGGAACCCGGCAATGGCGCGCGCCAGCCGGTCAAAAAACGCATGCGCAAACCGCGGCGCTAATGCTGCAAACCGCAAACGGGGCCGCGATTGCCGGTCCCGCTTGCGCGCGCCGCGCAATCGAATAGGAAGCGCTCAACCTGAACCTTTACGACAAAGCCCAAGGAAGAGCGATTATGACCATCAGTTTCGAAAACCGCGTCGCCATTGTTACCGGAGCAGGGGGCGGGCTTGGCCGTGCCTATGCGCTTGAACTGGCGCGGCGCGGGGCAAAGGTGGTGGTCAATGATCTGGGCGGATCACGCGACGGCACGGGCCATTCGGATGCCGCACTGAAGGTTGTCGAGGAAATCGAGGCGGCTGGCGGCACCGCCATGTCGAACGGCGGCAGCGTCACCGAATATGATCAGATGGTCGCAATGGTCGAAGCGGCCAAGGCAAAATGGGGATCGATCGACATCCTGATCAACAATGCCGGCGTGTTGCGCGACAAAAGCTTTGCCAAAATGGAGCCAGCCGATTTCAAATTCGTGGTCGACGTCCATCTGAACGGCTCTGCCAACTGCACCAAGGCAGTGTGGGAAACCATGCGCAGCCAGAATTATGGTCGCGTGCTGATGACCGCATCGTCGACCGGGCTGTACGGCAATTTCGGCCAGGCTAATTACGGCGCAGCAAAGCTGGGCCTTGCTGGGCTTACCAAGACACTCGCGATTGAAGGCGCGAAGAACAACATCAAGGTCAACACGATTGCCCCCACCGCAGGCACGCGGATGACCGAGGATTTGTTCCCCGCTGAAGCATTCGCCGCCTTCGCGCCGGAAAAGGTCGCTCCAGCCGCGCTGTACCTCGTGTCCGAAGACGCGCCGACCAACATGATCATCGGTGCAGGCGCAGGCGTTTTCCAGGCCGCTTATGTCACGCTGACGGCGGGCAAGCTGCTCAAGGGCGACGATCTGTCGCCCGAAGGCATCGCTGCGCATTGGGACGCCATCACCGACCGTACCGGCGAAATGACCCCGCAATCCGGCAGCGAGCAATCGCTGAGCATTTTGAAGCTGTTGCAGGCCGGGTAACGGCCAAACAATAGCCATCCGGGGCGGCGAACGGCTGGGCAATGCCCGCCGCGCGCCGCCCCGGATTTTTGCTGTTATTTAAAGCGGATACCAATCGTGCCCATCACGCGTTGGCGCGATGTGTGATCGCTATACTGCGAATAAACATACTGCGCGCCGATATAAACGGGCAGTTTCGCATCACTGTTCGACAGGGTGTATTCCACGCCGCCGCCCAGCTGATAGCCGGTGGTGTTGCCATGATTGTAAAAAATCTGCTGGCCAGTCGGCGAGGTCAGGTTTTTGCGCTGATCGTTCACCACATACCCGCCCTTTCCAAACACCAGGAACTGTGGGGTCAGCAGCACGCCTGCGCGCACGCCAACGCCAAATTCCTCAAACGACTTGTGGCAAACGGTGCCGCCAGTCGCAGCGGTGCAATTTTCCGTCCAGTTATTGGCGCGCCAGAAACTTGCCTCTGGTCCGATCACGATTTTGTCGTTGATAACCCCGTCAAAGCCGATGGTGCCGCCATAGCCGAGCTTGTCACGATGCACGCCTTGCGACTGGAAGCGATCGCCGCCGACATTTCCTTCAAGACGGAATCCACGAAATGATGTCGGGCTCTTGTCCTGGGCGAGCGCCGGCTGCGCTACCGCGGCGGCAAAGCCAAGCGTTAGGGCAGTGAAAACAATTTTACGCATACAAATTTCCTTGATCAGTTGAACAACTGTTCGGGTACAAACCGCCAACCCACCAAAATGATCCACCGCCGGCCGCGAAGTTTGATAGTGTCGCCATTGGGCAACACTGTATTGCGCCGCTTTGGGCACGATTTTTTGGTCTTGTGTGCCCGCTCAATCTCAACGGCGCCCTCGTTGCGGCACCGTTACTTTTGTGCGATCCCCACAACCGATGGGCACTTCACCGACAGCTTCAAGAAACGGCGCGCTGGTCCGCAGCGTCGGGCTTTGGGGGCTGACGGCCATGGTGTTGAATGGCCTGATCGGCGCGGGGATTTTCGGGTTGCCCGCCAGCATCGCCGATAATGCTGGCAGTTGGGCACCGCTGATCGTGCTGCTGGTCGGCGCGGCGATGTTGCCGATTGTGCTGGTGGTCATGCGGCTGGCGGGGATGTTCGACGGCACCGGCGGGCCGATCCTGTATGTCGAATCTGCCTTTGGAAAGACCGCCGCCTTCCAGATCGGTTGGATGCAATTATTGTCCACCACCGCATCGGCCGCCGCCAACGTCAACCTGCTCGCCGATTACGCCGTGCGCGGCTGGGGACCATCGGGCGAAGGCCCCGTCATCCATGCCAGCATCGTGCTGATTGCGCTGCTGGCGATTTTTACCGTCAATCTCAACCGAACCAGCGGCGTTGCGCGCACGCTGGGGCTGTTATCAATCTTGAAGCTGTTGCCATTGGCATTGGTGGTCTTGCTCGCGGTGCCGATGTTGGTGTCTGATGGCGGCGCGGCGCACCCGGCGGCGCATTGGTCGTTAACGCAGGCCGCGTTGCTTTCCGCCTATGCGTTTACCGGGTTTGAAGGCTCGCTGACGCTTGCAGGGGAAGCGCGCGATCCCCGGCGCGATTTGCCGCGCGCGCTGCTGGCCGTTTTTGTCGGCGTGGCGTTGTTATATGCGCTGCTGACCTGGGGCTATGTCGCCACCGCTTATGTGCCCGGCGCGACGGACAAGGCACCGCTATCCGCGATGGCCGCCGTCCTGATGGGTGCCGCAGGGGCCGCGATGATGCTGGCGACCGCCACAGTGTCGATCTTTGCCAATGTAACCAATAACATGCTGTTCCTGTCGCGCCGATTGCTGGCGATGGAAGCGCTGGGCGGGTTGCCGGCCTGGCTGGGGCGCGTGAACGCGGCTGATGCGGTGCCGCGCAATGCGGTGATCTTCATCATGTTTGTCCTTGTTGCCCTGTCGCTCAGCGGTGGCTTTGCCGTGCTGGCGATTTTAAGCGTGTCATCGCGGTTGATCGTCTATCTCGGCTGCATTGCCGCCCTGCCGGTGGTTGAGCGACGCGCGGGCAAGGCGGCGTCGATTGGCGGCGTGGCAACGATCATCGCCGCAGCGATCACCTGCGTATTGCTGATCATGGGCAGCGAGCCGCAATCATGGCTGTCGCTGTTGATCGGCGGCGCCGCCGGAGCCGTCATGTTCATCGCCAATCGCGCCTATCGCGCGAAAAGCACCGCCCCGATACAGCCCTAGCGGGCCATTTTCCTGGCGCGCGATACAGTGTATTGAAACGCTAACACACCTATGCTATCCTCGCGTCAGAAACGGGAGGATTACCATGTATAGCGAAAGCGATATCGACGGCGCGGTGGCCGCTGGGGTTCTTACACCCCAAATGGCCGCCGCGTTCCGCAATTACACCGCCAGCGATCGTTCGGCCCCGGCGGTCGACGAAGAACATTTCAAGCTGTTGACGGGCTTCAACGACATTTTCGTGTCCATCGCGCTCTGCCTGTCGCTGACGGCGATTGCGCAGATTGGCGGCATGGTCACCCCCGCGCTTGGCGGGGCTGGCGTTGCCGTGTCGGCATGGTTGCTCGCCGAATATTTCACCCGCCGCCGCCGCATGGCGCTGCCCAGCATCTTGTTGCTGCTCGCCTTTGTGGGCGGGGTTGCCGCCACGATGGTTGGCGGGCTGGTAAGCCTGAACCCCGATTTGCCCGACCGGGCAGATGCCGTTGTTGGCGCCGGCATTGCGCTGGTCACCGCTGTTGCCGCCTGGGCGCATTGGCGGCGGTTCATGGTGCCGATCACGGTGGCAGCGGGCGCAATCGCGCTGGTGGGCATGGCGATGGCGCTAACGCTTGCCGCGCTTCCCGCCGCCAAGGATGCGATTTACCCGATCGCGCTGGGCGCTGGCATCGTTGTGTTCGCGGTCGCAATGGCCTGGGATATGTCAGACAAGGAACGCCGCACGCGCCGTTCCGACGTCGCATTCTGGCTGCATCTGGCCGCAGCACCGCTGATCGCGCATCCGGTGTTCCAGATGCTCGGCGTGTTCAACCAGACGGTGGAGATTGCCACCGCCGGGATCGTCATCGTGCTGTATCTGGTGTTCGCCTTTGTCGCGCTGGCGGTTGATCGGCGCGCGTTGCTCGTCTCCAGCCTCGTCTATGTGCTCTATGCCATGTACGCGCTGTTCCAGGGCGCGGGCGCGGTTGAACTCAGTGCATCGCTCACCGCCTTTGTGATTGGCTCGGCGCTGCTCACGCTTTCTGTATTTTGGCACCAGATGCGCGGCCTTGTCGTCGCGCTGCTCGGTGGCCTCAAGAATCGGCTGCCCCCTGTGCAGACGATAGTGCCGGCCTGACGCCATTCAGCCGGCACGACACCCCACTGCCCCGGTGCCCCCACGGCACCGGGGCTTTTTTTTGTGGGGGATGGCATGGGCCGCAGCGCGCGTGGCGACGGCAAAATAGCGTTCACGTGGAGGCGCGGCGCGCGCGGCGGAAATCACAATTGCAACGATGCGCGTCACCATGCTGACTCGCCCCCCCACTACTCCCCCACCAGCTTCACCAGCCGCCGTTCTACCGGCGCGAGGATCGCTGCCAGTTCGTGCCCGCGTTTCAGCACCGCGCCGCCCTCGCCCACCAGCGCCCACATGCCCTGGCGCCCGCGCAAGGCCGGCCGCTTCTCAATCCGGAATTCGGGGCGTTCGGTCGCGCGGCGAAACGCGGAAAATATCGCCGCGTCACGCCCCATATCCATGGCGTAATCGCGCCAATGCCCGGCAGCGACCATGCGGCCATATAAGTCGAGTATCCGGGTCAGCTCAGCGCGTTCAAACCCCACTTGCGGGGTTACGCGGCTGGCGGGCACAGGAAAGGGCGTTACCGTTCCCATCAGGCGCGGTCGCGACGATCCCCGGTCATCCCGTCACTCGCCGCGAGCAGTTCATCAAGCCGCTTGCGCAGTGTTTCAATCTCACACCGCAGCAATTCTACCTTCTGGGTTTCGGGATCGAACATCTCGCTGCACGGCGTGCCGTAAGGCACAAAGGCGCGGTCGCTGCGCCCGCCCTCCACCATCGTGGCGCGCGCCGGAATGCCGACCATGACCGCGCCGGGCACCACATCGCGCGTCACCACCGCATTGGCCCCCACCCGCGCCCCAACGCCAACGGTTATCGGGCCCAGCACCTGCGCGCCTGATCCGATGATGACATTATCCAGCAATGTGGGATGGCGTTTGCCGGCAACGCCATTGTCGGGGCTGGTGCCTCCCAATGTAACGCACTGGTAAATCGTTACATTATCGCCAATCGTCACCGTCTCACCGATCACCGTAAAGCCGTGATCGATAAAGAAATTCCGGCCGATCTTTGCGCCCGGGTGAATATCAATCGCGGTCAGGAACCGCGACAGATGGTTGACGAACCGGGCCAGAAAAAACAGCTCCATCCCGTACAGGCTATGGGCAATACGGTGCAGGCCCAGCGCAAGTACCCCGGGATACAGCAATATTTCCCAGCGCGATCGCGGGGCAGGATCGCGCGCCTTGATCGAATCGAGATAGGCATTCAGTTGGCGCAGCATGGCCGGTTTCCCTTTTTTCCTGCGCGCTATCTAAGCATTCGTCTCGGCTAATTCCATAACCGCTTCGCCGTCGGCTTTCTGCCTACAAATCCTATCTATCTTGTAGGGGTTGCGCCGGGTGCCTAGCAGGGGGTGAGACACAACAAGGCCGCGCAATGTTCGATTTCACGACTGCCGATTTCAGCGCGATCCTGCCCTATATCGGCGTCGGCTTTGCAGCGCAGCTGGTGGATGGTGCGCTGGGGATGGCGTTTGGCATCGTCAATTCAACATTGCTGGTCAGTTTTCTGGGGGTATCGCCCGCCATCGCCTCTGCCAGCGTCCATGCGGTGGAGACTTTTACGACCGCGGCGTCCGGGGCCAGCCACATCCTGCACCGCAATGTTGATTGGCGCTTGTTCCGGCGTCTGGTGATCCCCGGCATGATCGGCGGCGCCACCGGCGCCTATCTGCTCACCAATATCGATGCGTCGGTCGCCAAGCCACTGGTGATGGCCTATCTGGCGATCATCGGTCTTTACCTGCTCTACCGGGCCTGGCGCGGCAATGTGGAGCCCCGCGAGCCGCGCATCATTGCCCCGTTGGGGCTGGTGGGCGGCTTTCTTGATGCAGCGGGCGGTGGCGGCTGGGGGCCGGTCGTCACATCAAACCTGCTGGTTCAGGGCGCATCGCCGCGCACCACCATCGGCACCGTCAACACATCCGAATTTTTCCTGACCGCCACGATTTCAGCGACGTTCATCGCGACAATCGGCTTTGCGGCATTCACCATTGCCACCGCCGGAATTCTAATCGGCGGGCTGGCCGCAGCCCCATTTGGCGCGATTTTGGCAAAACGCGTCCCGGCCCGGCCGCTGATGGCGATGATCGGCGTATTGTTGTCGATCACCAGCGCCTATTCAGTGTGGACGGCGCTGCGCTGATTCCCCGGACTGATCCCCGGCGCTGATTCCCGGGTCTGATCCCCGTGACCGCCCATTGGCCGTATTGACGGTAGTGGCCTAATCGATCACCGGGGCACCGTTGATCGATTAAAGCGATCACGATCTCAAAAGCTTTCAATTTATATTGCACTGCAAAATACCTATGTATTGCAGCGCAGCAATTCACCCATCTTACCGACGGAGAAAATTCCATGTCGCTTATCGGCAGCACCATTAAGCCGTTCACCACCCAGGCGTTCAAGCAGGGCAAGTTCGTTACCGTCAGCGATGCCGATGTGATTGGCAAATGGGCAGTTTTCTTTTTCTACCCCGCCGATTTCACGTTCGTTTGCCCTACCGAGCTGGAAGATCTGGCCGATGTGTACCCAACGCTGCAGAAAATGGGCGTTGAGGTATATTCGGTGTCGACCGACACGCATTTCAGCCACAAGGCATGGCATGATACCTCGCCGGCAATCGGCAAGATCGATTATTTCATGCTGGGTGACCAGAACCACGTCATCAGCAATAACTTCCAGATCCTGCGCGAAGGCCAGGGCCTGGCCGATCGCGGCACGTTTGTGGTCGATCCCCAGGGGGTCATTCAGCTGATGGAAGTCACGTCGGAAGGCGTTGGCCGCAACGCAGCCGAACTGCTCCGCAAGATCAAGGCAGCGCAGTATATCGCAGCGCATCCAGGCGAAGTTTGCCCGGCCAAGTGGGAAGAGGGCGAAGAAACCCTGGCCCCCTCCCTCGATCTGGTCGGCAAGATCTGATCCCCGGCGCCCCCCAGCTGGCCGGTAATGGCTGCCGGGGGGTGCACTTATATTGATGATTCAACGTCTCCCCCCTGCCGCATGGCGAGGAGGCTTCAGATGCCACGCCCGAAAGGAACCCTCCGATGCTTGACGCCAATCTGACGCAGCAGCTCAAGGCCTATCTGGTCAACGTCAAGCAACCAATCGAACTGGTGGCGACGCTGGGCGATGACGCGAAATCGCGCGAGCTGGGCGAATTGCTGGCGGAAATCGCGGCGCTTTCCGATCAGGTCAACCTCGTCCATGCCGATAACAAGCGCGTACCCAGCTTCATGATCCGCCGCGTCGGCACCGATATCGGTGTGCGGTTTGCCGGGCTGCCGATGGGGCATGAATTTACCTCGCTCGTGCTCGCACTGCTCCAGGTCGGCGGTCACCCGTCAAAGGCAGCGCAGGCCCTGCTTGATCAGGTCCGCCAGCTCGATGGGGACTACGCATTCGAAAGCTATTTCTCGCAATCCTGCCAGAACTGCCCTGATGTGGTGCAGGCGTTGAACCTGATGGCTGTGCTCAACCCGCGCATCACCCACACCGCCATCGACGGCGCATTGTTCAAGGAAGAGGTTGACGCACGAAAAGTAATGGCGGTGCCCACCGTGTTCCTGAACGGCGAGTTGTTCGGCCAGGGCCGGATGGAGCTGGAGCAGATCGTTGCCAAGCTCGACACCGGCACCGAAGCGCGCGTCGCCAGCGCCATTGCGGCAAAGGAACCGTTTGAAGTGCTCGTCATCGGCGGCGGCCCGGCAGGCGGCGCTGCTGCCATCTATGCCGCGCGCAAGGGCATCCGCACCGGCATCGCCGCTGAACGATTCGGCGGACAGGTGATGGATACAATGGGGATCGAAAACTTCATCTCCGTCCAGCACACCGAGGGGCCACGCCTTGCGGCCGAACTCGAACGTCATGTCCGCGACTATGATGTTGATATCATGACGCTGCAGACCGCGACCAAAATCACCCCGGCGGCGCGCGAAGGCGGCCTGCACGAAGTGACCCTGGCCAGCGGCGCATCGCTAAAGGCGCGCACGCTGATCCTGACGACAGGCGCGCGCTGGCGGCAGATCGGCGTGCCGGGCGAAGACCAGTATCGCAACCGCGGCGTCGCCTATTGCCCGCATTGCGATGGCCCCTTTTATCGCGGCAAGCGCGTTGCCGTCATCGGCGGCGGCAATTCGGGGGTTGAGGCGGCGATCGACCTGGCCGGCATTGTCGCGCACGTGACGCTGATTGAATTTGATGGGCAGTTGCGCGCGGATGCCGTGCTGCAACGCAAGCTGGCGAGCCTGAACAATGTAACCGTCCTGAAATCGGCACAGACCACCGAAGTGCTGGGCAACGGCGAAAAGGTGACAGCGCTGACCTATAAGGATCGCAACACCGGGGCGGTTCACCAGATCGATCTCGACGGCATTTTTGTTCAAATCGGCCTGATCCCCAACACCGAATGGCTAAAGGGCACGCTGGCGTTGACTGGTCACGGCGAAATAGAGATCGGCCATCACGGCGAAACATCGGTGCGCGGTATCTTTGCTGCGGGCGATGCGACAACCGAGCCGTATAAGCAGATCGTGATCGCCATGGGCGCGGGCGCGACGGCGGGGCTGGCCGCATTCGATTATCTGATCCGGCTGCCAGCAGAAAATGTCGCGCAGGCGGCATAAACACGCGGCATCCTGGTATGTGAATCGCGGTGGCTCCCACCAGCCGGTTGGTCGTCAAGGGTCACCGCGCGTACTTCTCGGTCCAAACATGCCAGACATGATCGATAAAATCTGTTATTAGTCGCGCTGTAATCGAGGGAGACATCCACTGAGCGCGACCTATCTGCCGACGTTGAAGCAGCTCCAATATCTGGTGTCGCTGCGTGATCACGGCCATTTCGGGCGCGCGGCAGATGCATGTTACGTCACCCAATCGACGCTGTCGGCGGGGCTGCGCGAGCTGGAAACGCTGATCGGCGTGACTTTAGTGGAAAGAACGCGGCGCGTGGTGCGCTTCACGCCGCTGGGTGACCGGATCGCCGATAAGGCGCGCCGCGTGCTGCGCGAGGCGGAGGAGCTTGGCGATCTGGCGCGCGCTGCCGGGCGGCCCCTATCGGGCGAAATGCGGATGAGCGTAATCCCGACAATCGCGCCCTTCATGCTGCCGCGCATTCTGCCCCGGCTGCGCACCGACTACCCCGATCTGAAGCTGTACCTGCGCGAAGAAACGAGCAGCAGTGCGTGCGAGGGCTTGCAGAATGGCCGCACCGATTGCGTGTTGCTGGCGCTACCCTATGCCTGTGGAGAGGTGTCGGTGCAGCCACTGTTCGACGACAAATTGTTCATCGCCTTTCCCGATGGCGGATACGTTCCCTGCCCGGCGAGCATCCGCGCGGCCGATATTGATGAACAACGCCTGCTGCTGCTGGAAGACGGCCACTGCCTGAAAGATCACGCGCTATCCGCCTGCAACCGCCCCGAATTGCGCGCAGAGGCGACGATGCTCGGTACGTCGCTCCACACGATTGTGCAGATGGTCGACAATGGCCTGGGGGTAACGATTTTGCCGGAAATGGCGATTGAGGCCGGCATTTTGGAGCATACCGACATCATCGCCCGCCCGCTCGAAGCCGATCATCCCGTGCGGAACATTGCCCTGGTGTGGCGACGCGCATCGCCGCGCGAAAAGGATTTTCTGTTGCTGGCACAGGTGCTTGCCGCGGCGCGCCACCTGCCCCGCAGATAACGTCGCAGGGCTTAGTTCTGGGTAAGGCTCAGCGCATTGCCATCCGGATCGTTGAAGAACGCAACCTTGGCGATACCGTCTGGCGCGGTCCAGATGCCCAGCGCGTCTTGGCCCATGCCTTCGTAAATCGTAAAGGCCACGCCGCGTGCCGCCAGCGCCTGCACCGTCGATACGATATCCGCCACCTGCCAGCCAAGCACAGGATGCGCTGCCGGCGTTTGGCCGGGCACTTCGGTAATGCGCAGCGGCACACCAGCCAGATCGAACACCGCGGCAAAACCATCATCCCGCACAAACGGCAG
This sequence comes from Sphingomonadales bacterium, assembly GCA_038250735.1. Lineage (GTDB taxonomy): Bacteria > Pseudomonadota > Alphaproteobacteria > Sphingomonadales > Sphingomonadaceae > Sphingomonas. The sequence goes on from JBBSCC010000066.1 coordinate 10,695, forward strand.
GCCCAAAACGTCGCGATAAAATGGCTCGGCGACTTTACGATCATTGGTGATGATGAACGTAATGGGGGTTTGGGCGGCGAGCGTCATGACCTGTCCCTTCGAACGGCAACGCCCCTCCCCAGAAAGGGGAGGGGTTCACTGCATCACTTTTTGCCGGAAAGCGGCGCGACGGCATCCTTACCGAACTGGACAATCAGGTCGCCGATTTCGCGGGCCTGGGTCATGCTGCGGCTACCCTGATCGCGCAGGAAGTCGCCCTGCACTTTCATCACTTCGGTCAAATCCTTGGCACCGGCGGCAGCGCGCATCGCCGCAAACGCCTGCTTAGTATTTTCTTCAGCTTGATCGAGCAGCTTCATGCCGACGGTTGCACCACCTTCAGCAATTTTGCTGCCCGATGATTTCATTGCTTCGCCAGCCTTTTTGGCAGGGTCGACGATCTTTTCGTTGATCGTGTCTTTTACCTTGTCGGCGGTTTTCTTGGTGTCGGCCATTATGCGGTTTCCTTCGCTTTGGCTGCAGGCTTGCGAGCAGCAGCAGGGGGTTTGGGGGCAGCCTTTGGATTGGCGGCTGGCGCTTTCTTTACCGCAGCCTTGGCTTTCACCGCAACCGGTGCTGGCGCGGCCTGAGGATTAGCCGCCGCCGCCTTCAGCTCATCAAACGCCTGGCGCAGCGATGCCGCATACACATCAGGATCGGGCATCATCACCCGGTCGCAAGTAAATGAAATCGCGATCGTATCGGTGTAGCTATAGATCGTGTTGATCAGCCCCATCGAATCAAACACCGGGCCAAGCCCATACATCCCCACCATTTTCGCACCGCAGAAATACAGCGGCACCCGGCTGCCCGGCACGTTGGTCACCACACAGTTGAACACCGGCGCATGGGCGTTCGCTGCCCCCACCCGCGTATATAATCGCGCGGCAAGCCCGGCGAGGCCAGAGGGGATCAACTGGCTGTAATCAGTCAGCGTCCGCGCGCCGACGGCACCCGTCATCGCCTTGGAATTGGCGGCTTCGGCATGGACATGCGCCAGCCGCTCCAGCGGATTGGCGATATGCGTGCCCAGCCCGACCACCATGGCGGACACAAGATTGCCCAGCGACGCCTTTTCCCCTTCGGCGCGCACCGAAATGGGGGCCATCGCGGTCAGCGATTCGGCGGGCAACTCGCCCTTGGCGTCCAGATAGCCGCGCAGGCCACCGCCGACGATTGCCAGGATCACATCATTCACCGTCGCACCAGGCACTGCATCCTTGATCGCGCGGATATCTTTGAGCGGGAATGGTGCGGCATCAAACACACGGTGCGCCGCCACCTTGCCATTAAAGCGCGTTTTGGGCGCGAGCTTGGTGTTGGCGATGCTGATTTCGCCCTTGCTGACGCTCATCGTCAGCTTGGCCATGCCGGGCAGTGAGCGGCCAATCGTTTCCGCCACCCGCATCGGCTGACGCAGCGAGTTGAAATAACTGCGCATCAGCAGTTCGGCGACATTGGGCATCGATTCGGGCGACCACGCATCCTTTACCTCGCGCGGGCTCATGCTGGCATCCAGATCATGCACGGCGGCAGACATTTCCACGCCCGACATGCCGTCAATCGCGGCGTGATGCACTTTGGAGACGAGCGCAAAGCAGCCCGGCGGCAGCCCCTCCACATTGTCGAGCCCCTCCACAATCGTGAATTCCCACAACGGCTTGTTCAGGTCCATCGGGCGCGAATGCAGTCGCGCGACCTGAATGCACAATTGCCGCCAGTCACCGGGCTTGGGCAAAGCGATGTGGCGAACGTGGAATTCGATATCGAATTCAGGGTCTTCGATCCAGTATGGATGATCGAGATCGAACGGCACCCGCACCAGCCGCTGGCGAAAACTGCGCGCGCCGCCCAGCCGGCTTTCGATGAACTTCAAAATATCCTTGAAGCGCACAAACCCGCCCGGCGCGGTCGACGGATCATAAATGCCAACCGATCCGATATGCATCGGCGTATGCGGCGTTTCCAGATAGACGAACGACGCATCCTGGCCTGATAATTGTAGCATGGTACTTCCCTCTCCCTTTATTCCTCCCCGGCACGGGGAGGGGGACCAATCGCTCCTGCAGCGATTGGTGGAGGGGGGTCACCACCAGCGCTGCGCTCGCGGCACGCCCCCACCACCGCTTCGCGGTCCCCCTCCCCGTTTCGAGGAGGATTTTTTCTATTTCCCGAACCCGAACACGTCCTGATGGAAGCGCCCCTGTTCGATCATCGATTCCAGCCAGTCTGATCCGCTGGCATGATCACCGCCTTGGTGTTCAATGGCAATGCGGATCAGCGCATCTCGCACCGCAGGCGCCATAAACTTGCCGTCGCCGCAAACATAGATGTGGGCGCCTGCATCAATCGCGGCCCATAGCTGGTCGCGGGCGTCCCACATCGCGTCCTGCACATAACGCCACTTGAAATCGCTGACGGCGGAGAACGCGACGAATGGCTCGATCACGCCGTCCCTTTGCCAGCTTTCCATTTCAGCGCGGCAATACCAGTCATGATCGGGGTGGCGACACCCGAAGAACAACAGCGAGGTTGCAACATCCGCCCCGCCCGCCTTTTGCGCCGCACGTTCAGCAACAAAGCCGCGCAACGGCGCAAAACCCGTACCGGGGCCGATCAGGATCATCGGCACGCTGGCATCTGCTGGCGGCGAAAAGGCCGGGTTGGGGCGGCGGACATAGCCGAACACCGCATCGCCGGGCATCACCCGCTGCATATAGCTGGAGGCAAAGCCGCGATGCTCACCCAGGCCAGACCAGGCGGGCGCTTCCATCGTGCCCACGATCAGGTCGGCGATGCTGGCATCAACCAGCGGGGACGACGCGATGGAATAGAAACGCGGGGCGATGGCCGATGATAACTCGACCAGGCTGTCGAGCGACAGCTCGGCTGCCGGGTGCAGCTCCAGCAGATCGATGATGGTCAGCCGCTTGGCCGCGATCTCGGTATCAAACGCGCCTTCCAGCCGCGCGAGTTCGCGCTTGGTGTTCGGGCAGCGCGTTTGTTCCCGAATCACTGCCAGCGCGCGGCGCGGCAGCGTATCGGACAGCTCGACAAATTCGGTCAGCAACTGCTGCACCGTCACCGTCTGCCCCAGCGGCAAGTGGCGGAAACGCCCGCCCTGCCCGTCAATCCGCAACTGCGTTGTCGCGTCCAGCCCCAGCCGCGCCACCGCGCGCTCGACCAGTTCAGGCCGGTTCTGGCCGTACACCGCAATATGATCGCCGGTGTGATAACGCTGCCCCTCCGGCAAGCGAATCCGGATGAAACGGGTGGATGGCCGCGGTGGCTCAATCGCGAAATCCCATAGCCCATCGGCGGGGTGAACC
>JBBSCC010000067.1:0-14060 GCA_038250735.1 Sphingomonadales bacterium
GACCGTCTATAATCGCACCTGTACCAAGGCAGAGGCATGGGTGGCCGCACATGGCGGCGCGGTGGCTGAGTCCCCGGCGGCGGCGGCGGCTGGCAAGGATGCGGTTATCGCGTGCGTCGGCAATGATGATGATCTGGCGCAGGTCACTTTGGGCAGCGACGGCGCGTTTGCGGCCATGCGCGACGATGCGGTGTTTATCGATCACACCACGGTTTCGGCTGATATCGCCCGGCGGCTGGCCGCAGCGCGCGCGCTGGTGGTGGATGCGCCGGTATCGGGGGGCCAGGCGGGCGCGGAAAACGGCAAGCTTTCCATCATGTGCGGTGGGTCACCCGCGTCGATGGCGTGTGCCGAACCGCTGATGGCGGCCTATGCGCTGCGCATCGTGCATGTCGGCGGGCCGGGTGCGGGCCAGCAGACCAAGATGGTCAACCAGATTGCGATTGCGGGCGTGTTGCAGGGCTTGAGCGAGGCGTTGCGCTTTGCGCAGGCCAGCGACCTTGATCTGAACCGGGTGTTTGACGCGATTTCGGGCGGTGCCGCGCAAAGCTGGCAAATGGTCAATCGCTGGCAGACGATGGCCGATGACAGCTTTGATTTCGGCTTTGCGGTTGATTGGATGCGCAAGGATTTGGGTCTGGCGCTGGATGAAGCACGCAAAAATGGCGCGAGCCTGCCGGTGGCCGCGCTGGTTGACCAATATTATGCCGATGTGCAGAAAATCGGCGGTGGCCGCCAGGATACGAGTTCGCTGGTGCGGAGGATGCCGAAATGAAGAAATTGCTGTTCGCCGCGCTGCTGGCAACCACCGCCACCCCGGCACTCGCCGATGCGCTGGTCGATAACGTCGATGGCATCACGCTGGATGCAGACGGCACCGTCATCCGCTTTAGCGGTGTGTTGATGACGCCTGACGGCCATGTCGCCCGGCTGTTGAAACAGGGGGAAAAACGCCCCGACAAGCTTGATTGGCGGGCGGACATGAAGGGCCAGGTGCTGATGCCCGGCTTTGTCGACGCGCACGGCCATGTTGTCGAACTCGGCTTTCGCGCGCTGGAGCTTGACCTGTCGGACACGCGCTCGCTGGACGAGGCCAAGGTGAAAATCGCGGCCTATGTCGCGGCGAACCCTGAAAAGAAATGGATTTTGGGCGGCGGCTGGAACCAGGAAAAATGGGGGCTGGGCCGCTTTCCCACCGCTGCTGATCTGGACGGCGTGGTGGGTGACCGCCCCGTCTGGCTGTCACGCGCCGATGGGCATGCGAGTTGGGCCAACACGCCTGCGATGAAGGCTGCGGGCATCACCGCCAAAAGCATTTCCCCCGCGGGTGGACGCATCGAGAAAACGGGCACCGAGCCAAACGGCGTGTTCGTTGATGCGGCACAAGATCTGGTGCTGAAGGCAGTGCCAAAGCCGCTGCCCAAGGAACGCGGCACGGCGGTGTTGAAGGCGCAGGCGATGCTGCTCAGCTATGGCATTACCGCCACGGCGGACATGGGCACCTCGCTTGATGACTGGATGGCGTATCGCCGCCTGGGCGATGCCGGGTCGTTGCGGGTACGCATCATCAGTTACGGCGCGGGGGTGGAGGATACCATCCGCATTGGCGGCATCGGGCCAACCCAGTGGCTTTACAATGGTCGGCTGAAGCTGGCCGGGGTGAAGCTGTATTCCGATGGCGCACTGGGGTCGCGCGGGGCGTGGCTAAAGGCACCCTATGCCGATGCGCCGGGCCAGTCGGGCGCGGGCTTTCTGGCTGATGATGTCCTGCGCAACCTGATGAGCCGCGCGGCAATGGATGGGTATCAGGTCGCCGTCCATGCGATTGGCGACAAGGCGAACGCGCAGGTGGTGGATGCCATCGCTGATCTGTCCGAAACCTATAAGGGTGATCGGCGCTGGCGGGTTGAACATGCCCAGGTGGTTGATCCCGCCGATCTCGCCAAATTCGGCAAGCACGGCATTATCGCATCGATGCAGCCCGTCCATGAAACCAGCGACCGCACCATGGCAGAGGCGCGGCTGGGGCCAAACCGGCTGGCGGGGGCTTATGCCTGGGCGACGATGATCCGTGACGGCGCGGTGCTGGCCTTTGGCACCGATTATCCGGTGGAAAGCCCTGATCCGTTCGCGGGCTGGGCGGCAGGGTTCACGCGGTCAGACGCGGACGGCCAGCCGTTTGGCGGGTGGCAACCGCAGGAACGCGTCAGCCGCGAACAAGCCTGGCGCGCCTATACGATGGATGCCGCCTATGCCGGTTTTGCCGAAAAGGATTTCGGGCGATTGGGGGCGGGCCAATGGGCCGATTTCATCATCGTCGACCGCGATCCCCTGCTCGCCAGCCCCAGCGACCTGCGCGCGACCAAGGTGGCAGAGACATGGATTGGCGGGCAAAAAGTGTGGAGCAGCGCGGGGGCTAAATAGCGGCGGGCAATTCCTGCCATTTTCTCGATTTTTCGCGCTATATCCTGCAAATTCTGCGCAAATGCTGGCCATTGTCGCCGAAAAACGAGCAAAAGCGCGCTTTTTGCGACCCGAATTCGGTGTTTTTCGGCTATGATCGGGCATGTACGAACGATCGATTGGCGAGCTTTTCCATGCCCCGCATCCCCATAACCCGATCGATCAGCATCGACAGCGAAGAGCTGGAGGAAAGCTTTTCGCGGTCCTCCGGGCCGGGTGGGCAATCGGTAAACACCACCGATTCGGCGGTCATGCTGCGGTTCGACGTGGCAAATTCGCCCAGCCTGCCGGAAGCCGTGAAAGCGCGGTTGGCGGCGCTGGGCGGCAGCCGGATGACGCGGGAGGGCGTGTTGGTATTGCGCAGCGAAGGCGCGCGATCTCAATTACTTAACCGGCAGGAAGTGCGCGAACGGCTAATCGCGCTGATCGGCGAAGCGACGATTGTACCCAAAAAGCGCCGCCCGACCAAACCATCAAAAGCGGCCAAGGCAAAGCGCGTCGAGGGCAAGGTGAAACGCGGCGCGATAAAGAATCTGCGCGGCCGGGTAACTGATTAATCTGCCGTGATATTTTCTGGATCAGCATCGGTATCGGGCTCGATCTCCACCCCAAAACCCGCCGCCACAAACCGCACCGGCAAGGGCGCTTCGGCGATCACATCGGGCTTGCCCTCCCGCGGGACAACCAGCCCTGCGGCGTGGAGCAGCATGCCGTGCGGCCCCTTCTCGCCATAGACGGGGTCGCCCGCGACAGGCGCGCCCAACCCCTCGGCGGCATGAACACGGATTTGGTGCGTGCGCCCGGTTTCGGGACGAAATTCCACCAGCGATTGCGTACCCACCACCCGCACCAGCCGCCAATGGGTGCGCGATGGCTTGCCCTTCGGGCTAGCAATCATCCGCCAGCCCGCCTCTTCGCTGCTGATCTTGTCGAGCGCGATGTCGATCATCCCGCTCTCACCCTCAGGGATGCCGTCCAGCACGGCGAGGTAATGTTTAGTCACCAACCCCGCCTCAAACACCCGCTGAAACCGCTTATGCGCCTTGGGATTGCGCGATAACAGCAGGCAGCCGCTGGTGTCCCGGTCGAGCCGGTGCACCGCCTGTGGCCAGCGCTGGAACCCGAAGGTCAGGCTTTGCAGATGGTTTTCCAGGCTGAGCGCGCCGTCGCGCGGCGGATCGACTGGCAGGCCGGTGGGCTTGTCAATCACGATCGCTTCGCCGTCGATAAAAAGAACATGGTCTGTAATCATCAACTGCCCTTGCCACTCGCCGCGCCCGCGTGCCAGAAAAAGCGCAACACCCTCCCCCGGAGAGACAATGAAATACGCCGCCGCCATCACCTTGATGACGATCGTGCTGACGCCTGCCCTTGCGCAGGCGGCAGTCGATGAACTGTGCATTGGGCAACGCGTTGCCGCTGGGCCTGACGGGCGGATGCTCGGCCATCTGCCGTACGGCCAGGCTAATGCGGCTGAACTGGTGCCCATGCCGGGCCGTTTTGCGCTGGGTGCGCCTTGCCTGCTGCGCCCCGCGGTGGCGGCTGATTTGTCGCGCATGCTGACAGCGGCAAGCGCGTCAGGCCTGTATGGCCAGATCAGGGCGGTATCCTGTTATCGCACCGTCAACCGCCAGCGCAGTGTGTTTTGCAGCCAGATCGGGCCGGGAAAACGCTGTAAGGACGCAGCGGAACGGGCACGCTTTGTTGGCCCGCCGGGCTATAGTGAGCACGCTACGGGCTATGCGATTGATTTCGGCACCCGCCCTTCGGTGGGATGCGGCGATGTCGATGCCTGTTTTGCCCGCACCCGTGCGGGCCGCTGGCTGCTTGCCAATGCCAGCGAATACGGGTTTGAACTGTCCTTCCCCGCAGGCAATGCGCAGGGCGTAACGTGGGAACCATGGCATTGGCGGTGGGTGGGCACTGCGGCTAACGCCCCCGGCGCGGGGCCGGCGCGCGCGATTTTTGCCCGCGCGCGCACCGCCTATCCGGCGCAACCAAAACAGGTTGATACGGTCGGCGTGATGGCCATACCCCCAGCGTTGCCCCCCATTGGAGCGCCGCTGCCGCAATAATCAGGCGACCAGCTTAGACGCCACCTCGGCGATTCGGCGACCCTGATAACGGGCCCCGTCCAGTTCCGCCGCGCTTGGCTGGCGGCTGCCATCGCCATCGGCGATCGTCGTCGCACCGTAAGGCGATCCGCCCTTTACCTCATCCACACCCATCTGCGCCTGAAAGCCGTAATCAAGCCCGACGATCGTCATGCCGAAATGCATTAGGTTGGTGATGATCGAAAACAGCGTCACTTCCTGGCCACCATGCTGGGTTGCGCTGGAGGTAAAGGCACCGCCAACCTTGCCGTTCAGCGCGCCGCGAAACCACAGCCCGCCTGCTTGATCAAGAAACGCTGCCATTTGCCCCGGCATCCGGCCAAAACGGGTTGGGGCGCCGATGATGATGGCATCATAGGCGGCGAGTTCTTCAACCGATCCAATCACCGGGTGGGGGCTGTCAGTTTTGAAATGCGCTGCTTGTGCCACGGCTTGCGGCACCGTTTCAGGCACGCGGCGAATATCGACGGTGGCGCCGGCAGAGCGCGCGCCATCTGCGGCCGCGTCGGCCATTTGTTCGATATGGCCGTAGGACGAATAATACAGAACCAGCACCTTGGACATGACGTGTCTCCTTGGGGAATAAAGTCGGGCGGAAATGGCGTTCGGGGCGGGCACCGCATGGGGGGTTGGGGGGCGATGCCCGCCCCTTTCCGCACCCTTAAAAAGGGCGCGGAATCGGTAAGGGCGGGGTTAGGGTGCGGCGTTATTCGGAATCGACCAACACGATTTCGGATTCTTCCAGCGCGGTGATCGTCAACGTCTGGCCGCCGCCAATCGCTGCACCGTCGCGCGCATTTATCCGTTCGCCGTCGATTTCAATCGCGCCGGTGGCGGGCACCAGATAGCCATGGCGACCCTTCGCCAGCGTATAGCTGATCGTCTCGCCCGCCTTCACCGTCGCGGCGAGCAACCGGGCATCGGCGCGGATCGGCAGTGCGTCCGTATCCTCGGCAAAACCGCTCGCTAGCGTGACGAATTTGCCCGAGCGATCATCCTTGGGGAAAGGCTTTGCGCCCCAGCTTGGTGATCCGCCGAGGCGCTTTGGTTCAATCCAGATCTGGAACAATGTGGTTGTCTCAGGCTCCAGATTATACTCCGAATGGCGAACGCCCGTGCCCGCGCTCATCACCTGAACATCGCCAGCTTCGGTTCGCCCGGTATTGCCCAGCGAATCCTGGTGCGTGATCGCGCCCGAACGGACATAGGTGATAATCTCCATGTCGCGGTGTGGGTGCGGCGGAAATCCGGCATGGGCTGCGATCTCATCATCATTCCACACCCGGATGCTGCCCCAGCCCATCCGGTCAGGGTCATGATAATCCGAAAACGAGAAATGATGGCGCGCATTCAGCCAGCCATGATCGGCATGGCCCAAACTGTCGAAAGGCCGCCGGTCGATATGTGTCTTGGTCAACATGGGAACCTCCTTTGTGTTGGGGCCAAGATAGGGCTTGACTAGATTGCGTAAATAGAAACGATAGAAACTGATTGTTTCTTGAATTGATCTAATCCGTCAAACGGAGGGCGATATGCGGCTACCCGATCTTGAAGCCTGGGCGATCTTTGCCAGCGTTGTTGAACACCGATCGTTCAGCGGCGCGGCTGACGCCATCGGGGTATCAAAGGCGACGGTGTCGAAGGCGGTAACGCGATTGGAGACGCATCTTGGCCAGTCGCTTTTCCACCGCACGTCGCGACGCCTGACGCTGACCGAGAATGGCAAAACGCTTGCCGAACGCGCCGCGCGGATGCTGGCGGAGGCCAATGCAGCAGAAGAAGCCGCACGCGACGCGGCCACCGCGCCCACCGGGCTGATCCGGGTTGCGGCCCCGATGACATTGGGGCTGCTGCACCTGACCGGGCTGATTGCTGATTTCATCGCCGACCATCCCGGCATCGAGATCGACCTGCACCTGTCCGACGCCAAGGTCGATATCGTGGCGGAAGGGTATGACATTGCGGTTCGAGTGGCTGACCTGCCCGATAGTTCGCTGCGTGCGCGTCGGCTGGGGCCGGTGACCGCGCATGTCGTCGCTGCACCTGCTTATTTGGCCCAGCACGGCAGCCCCCAGCACCCGGCTCAACTCGGCGAGCATCAATGCCTGGCCTATACCAATGTCACCGGTCCGTGGCGCTTCACCGGGCCGGGCGGGTCAGAGGTTGCCGTGCGCCCTGCCGGGCCGTTTCGCGCAAATAGCGGCGATGCCTTATTGCCCGCACTCCGGCGGGGGCTAGGGATTGCGCTATTGCCCGATTTCATTGTTGGCGACGACCTGAAGGCGGGCACGCTGGTCGCGATCCTGACAGATTGGCATGCGCCGACCGTCGCGCTGCACCTGATGACCCCGCCCGGCAATTTGCGTCCCGCGCGCGTCGAGGCCCTGCTCGCCTTCCTGAGCGACAGGCTGCGCCCGATTTGCGCCAGCGCACCGCAATGAGAGTCCTCGCGACTCGTGGAGTCAGGCCGATTAATCTGAAATTAACCTTTTACCTTCATCACTGATCAGGTTAATGGAATGTGCGTGAACGCGCCGGGCGATTGGGGATGTTCCGGGGCTGCAATGAACAGGGGAACTGCCAGATGCGCGTACTGCTGATCGAAGACGAGCCCACGACCGCCAAAGCGATTGAGCTGATGCTGTCTGCCGAAGGGTTTAACGTTTACACCACCGACCTGGGCGAAGAGGGCCTCGATCTGGGCAAGCTGTATGATTATGATATCATCCTGCTCGACCTGAACCTGCCTGACATGCACGGCTATGACGTGCTGAAAAAGCTCCGCGTCGCCAGGGTGCAAACGCCTGTTCTCATCCTTTCAGGCATTAACGAGATGGACTCAAAGGTCCGCTCGTTCGGCTTTGGCGCTGACGATTACGTCACGAAGCCATTCCACCGTGAAGAACTTACCGCCCGCATTCATGCGGTCGTCCGCCGGTCCAAGGGCCATTCGCAGTCGGTGATCCGCACCGGCAAACTCGCCGTCAATCTGGATGCCAAGACCGTCGAAGTCGATGGTGCTCGCGTCCACCTGACCGGCAAGGAATATGCGATGCTTGAGCTGCTGTCGCTTCGCAAGGGCACCACGCTGACCAAGGAAATGTTCCTGAACCACCTGTATGGCGGCATGGACGAACCCGAACTCAAGATTATCGACGTCTTTATCTGCAAGCTGCGCAAGAAACTGAGCATGGCGTGCGAAGGCGACAATTACATCGAAACCGTCTGGGGCCGCGGCTATGTGCTGCGCGAGCCGGACGAAGTGCAGGAAGCTGCCGTCGCGTAACGCAGGCCATACTAACAACGGGGGAAAAGCCCGCAGTTTCCGAGAAGGGAGCTGCGGGCTTTTTTGTGGTCGCGGATTGGCCGAATGGGTTATCGCCTTTTTTAGCCCCCCAACCACATGCCGAGATGACGAGAGCGCGTGATTGCATCGGATCGTTTCGCTGCCTTGCTTAAGCGGCAGGGGATCACCAACTCCACCGCATCCACAACCCATCCCCAATCGCGAAAGATTGCCCATGTACGCCTTCACCGTCGATGCCAGCGCCAAAGCTGCGCTGTACCGCGATCTGGCATCGGCGCTTGACGCGCTGACGGTGGATGAGCGCGATGCGGTGGCCAACATGGCCAACGCAGCGGCGCTGATGTGGCAACATCTGCCCGATCTGAACTGGGCGGGTTTTTATCGGCTGGTGGATGGTGAGCTCGTGCTGGGACCGTTTCAGGGCAAGCCCGCCTGTATCCGCATTGCGGTGGGTAAGGGCGTATGCGGCACGGCGGCGGCGACGCTCGCGACGCAACTGGTGGATGATGTCCACGAATTCTCCGGCCATATCGCCTGCGATGCCGATAGCCGATCCGAACTGGTCGTGCCGATCGTGCGCGATGGGGTGCTGCTGGGTGTGCTAGATCTCGATAGCCCCATCGTCGGGCGGTTCGATGCCGCTGACGCAGCGGGGGTAGAGGCGCTGGCCGGGATGCTTGCTGCCCGTATCTGAAGCCCCATATCTGAACCAACGGCATTTGACCCGAAGTGGGACTCGCTCTCCCGTGGCTGAAATCCGCCAAAAATGGTAACAGCGGCGTTAAGAATTGGGTCGTTGCCATCGCTTTTCGCGCGGCCGTTGGAGAGTTAACCATGCGCACCCCCGTAATCGCGTCATTTGCCATTCTGGCGATGGCGCTTGTCGGCACCGCCGATGCCCAGCGACTCGAGCGCGGACGGATGATCGCGCCGCAAATCGCGGTGCCGCCAATGGGGCCAGAAGGTGGTCCGGCAATGGTGCTCGGCGGCCAACCTGTTCAGGTTCAAGCCAATCAGGCTCCGCGTATCCAGGGCCAAAGAATTCAAGGTCAACGCATTCAGGGCCAACGAATCCAGGGCCAACGAATCCAGGGCCAACGTTGGGGCGGGCGCGTTGGCGGTCGGTGGATTGGCGGCATGCAGGCACCCGGCGGTTGGAACGCCTATCGCCGCCCGGCACGCGGCTTTGCCTTGCCGCGCTACTGGTTCGCGCCCAGCTTTTTCATCGGTAACTTCGCAAATTACGGGTTGGCACCGCCGCCGCGCGGCTATCGCTGGTCGCGTTATTATGACGATGCCGTGCTGGTCGACGGCGGTGGCCGGGTTTACGATAGCGTGCAGGGCATCGGCTGGGACGAGGGCGCCGATGATTATGGCGACGGCGGCTATGATGCCGATAATCAGCCCGGTTACGGCGCGCCCTACGCAGCGCCGGGCATTGGCTATCAGGGGGGCTATGAGAGCTATTATGAGGTTGATGGGCGGCGCGGCTATCAGCAAGGGCGGCAAAGCGGGCGCTATCTGCCGCAACCTCCAGTCCAGGCAGGCGCGGTGATCCAACCACTTTATCCCCAGGGCTATACCCAGACATGGTCAGCAGGCAGCGGCTATTATTACCCAGGCGGTGTCACGACGACGATCACGGTGCAACAGGCCCCCGTCGTTACCACAACAGTGACCGAATATATCGAGGAAACCGTCTACCGTGCGCCCGTCCGGCGAGTGTACCGCAAGCCGGTGCGCAAGTGGAAGCCTAAGCCGAGTTGCGGGTGCAACTGCTGCCGGTGATGCATTCCTCTTGATGTGGTCGCCATGGGCTCGACGGGCATTGACCCATTGGTAAGATTACTGTCGCGGCGGCGCGGCCCCCAGTGTCGCGATGCTTTCTGCGCCTGATGCACCAATCGCCGCCACCGCGAACAAATGATCGTCGATGGATGTGTTGACCAATGTCACCGTCGCATCGGTCACGTCGCGTTTGCCGGTCCAGCGATCAGTATCGGTGCGCCGCCAATAGATGCGGTAGCCGGTGGCACCGGGCACGGGTTGCCATGACACCTTGGTATCGAATGAAATTGCCCCACTGATCGCAACCGCCTTTGGCGCGGCGGGGGCGGTGGCGAAGCGGCGGATGGCGGCTACGTTGATCGCGGTTACCTTTGCCAGATAGGGAAAGTCCATCTTGTCGATGGTATCGCCGTATTCGATGCCGTTTTCGGTGCGCAGATCCTGGTGCTGCTGCGTCCAGTTTTCGGCGCCCACGGAAAAGCGCACGGCTGGATAGCCGAGCCTCAGGAACGGCTCATGATCACCGCCGCGCCCGAACCGATCGGGGCGGCGATCCATAAACACGTCGAGCCCGCCGGGGATAGTGCCCGCAATACCGTCAATCGCCTTGGCCAGCGCGCGGCTGGGGCCATCATCCTCGCCGCCATTGCCGCGCCGGGCAAGTTGATCCTTCAGTTCCTCCGATGCGCGAATGCCTTCGGAAAACACCCGGACCCGGTCGGCGACGCGGATGCCGTTCTGGCCCATCGTGTTGCCGACGATATCGTTGTTGAGCATGGCGGAGACTTCCCAGCCCCGTTCCTTGGCGGTCTCCGCCAGCAATGTGCCGCCCCAAAGCCCCTGTTCTTCACCTGAGAAGATCGCATAGACAATGGTCGCCTCGAAGCTTTCCTTGGACAGGATGCGCGCAGCCTCCATCACCAGCGCGACGCCTGATCCGTCGTCATTCGCGCCGGGGGCGTCCTTGGTAACGTCCAGCGTGTCGCTGCCCCGGCTGTCGATATGCGCGCCGACGATGACGACACGGTTCTTATCGCGCCCCCATTGCACGCCCAGCACGTCGATCACCTCAACGCCGTTGGGCGCGCGCGGGCCGGTGAAGGTGCGGCCGATGCGCTGCACCTGCATACACCGGCAAGCCTCCCCCAACTTATCGAGTTCATCTGCGGCCCAGGCCCGCGCCGCGCCGATGCCGCGCACCGGATCAGTCGGCGACGACAATGTGTTGCGCGTGCCGAACGAGACGAGCTTTTCCACCGTCGCCTTCAACCGAACCGGATCGGGCTTATCGGCGGCAAGCGCGGGGGTGGATAGAGCAAGGGTGAGCGCAGCGGTGGCGAGCAATTTTTGGTTCATGCCCGCATCGTGACGTGCGGTGGGCGCCGGATCAAGTGCCCTTAATGCCGGGGTCAACTCAACCGGTCGATCGCTTCGGTGCTCAATCCGCCTGGGATGATCATCAGCGGGATGGGCAGTGCACCCGCTTCTGATCCCGCGAAGTGGCTGATCAACGGGCCGGGCGCGCCGGTGGCAGCGGCGGCGAGCACGAGGGCGGCAATTTCGGGGTTGCCGGCAATCACCTCTCGTATCACCTTATGGGCATCGCCCTGGCGCACGGTGATGATTGGCTTCAACCCGGATTCGGCAATCAACGTGCCGGCAGCCGCAGCGACCAGGGCTTCGGCGTGCTGGCGTGCTTCCTCCTCAATCGTTGCCTGTACGCCGCCCCAGGGGACAAACTCTGCAGGGGGAACAAGCGCCAAAATCTCGACCCCACCGCCGGTTTTTACCGCACGGCGCGCGGCAAAGCGGAGCGCTGTTTCCGCCTCCCGGCTTTCGTCGATGACCACCAGATAGATCCGCATCGCCGCCCTCCTGATTTATCGTTGGCCGAATAGGTGCTCCCGCTAGGCAAGCTGTGCAAGTCACGCTTGTGTTTCAGTTGGACTTGACCGGGCGGCTAGGATGTCGAAGGAAACGCGCACCCCCAGGACTCGTGCAAGGACGCGCTTTTCATGCCGATCGAGATCAAAATGCCCGCCCTGTCGCCGACGATGGACGAAGGCACGCTGGCCAAGTGGCTAATCAAAGCGGGTGATACCGTGGCATCTGGCGATCTGATGGCCGAAATCGAAACTGACAAGGCGACGATGGAGTTTGAAGCTGTCGATGAAGGGGTGATTTCAGAGATTTTGGTCGCTGAGGGTACGGATAATGTGAAGGTTGGCACTGTTATTGCCATCCTGATGCAGGAAGGCGAGGCGACGGCCCGCAAGGCGGCAGCGCCTAAATCGGCTGCGCCAACGGTTTCGGCTGTTGCCGCGCCAGCACCCGCGCCCGATCCAGCACCACCCCCAGCGTTGGCCCCAGCGTTGGCCGCCGCCCCGGTGGCTGCGACAGCTGTATCGGGCATCACGGGTGACCGCATTAAGGCTAGCCCGCTCGCCCGGCGCATTGCTGCGGCAAAAAGCGTTGATCTCGCCACGCTTACGGGCACTGGCCCCCATGGGCGGATCATCAAGGCTGATGTCGACGCCGCTGGGGCAGGGGCAACCGCGCCAGGCGCAGTACCTGCTGCCATCCCAGCACCCGGTGCGATATCGACCCCGATATTAGCCGAAGTTCCCCGCGCCGCTGCGCCGGTTGCATGGGATGATACCATCCCACACCAGATCGATAAGCTGTCGAACATGCGCAAAACCATCGCCCGGCGGCTGACCGAGGCGAAGTCGACGATCCCGCATATCTATCTGACGGTCGATATCCGGCTGGACGCGCTGCTGAAACTGCGCGGTGAGCTGAACAAGGCGCTGGAACCCCGCGGAGTGAAACTGTCAGTCAATGATCTGCTGATCAAGGCGCTGGGTGCCGCGCTGATTCAGGTGCCGAAGTGCAACGTCACTTTTCTGGGCGATCAACTGGTTAGTTATTCCCGCGCTGATATCGCGGTGGCGGTGTCCATCCCCGGGGGGCTGATTACTCCGATTATCAAGGATGCAGCGGGCAAAAGCGTTTCGGCCATCGCAACCGAGATGAAAGACCTCGCCGCGCGCGCCAAGGACGGCAAGCTGCAACCCGCCGAATATCAGGGCGGCACCGCGTCCATCTCCAACATGGGAATGTTTGGCATCAAGGCGTTTGATGCCGTCATCAACCCGCCTCAGGGCATGATATTGGCGGTCGGTGCCGGCGAGCAGCGGCCCTGGGTGATCGACGGTGCGCTGGGCATCGCCACGGTGATGTCGGTGACCGGCAGTTTTGATCACCGCGCGATTGACGGCGCAGATGGCGCGCAATTGATGCAGGCGCTGAAGGCGCTGATCGAAAATCCGCTTGGCCTGCTGGCGTAAGGAGCGACGATGCGGTTCGCCACTGAGCTGATGTATGTCGCGCTGG
This sequence comes from Sphingomonadales bacterium, assembly GCA_038250735.1. Lineage (GTDB taxonomy): Bacteria > Pseudomonadota > Alphaproteobacteria > Sphingomonadales > Sphingomonadaceae > Sphingomonas. The sequence continues at coordinate 13,069 of JBBSCC010000067.1, forward strand.
GCATTGCGACCTCAATCGTGATGGCGGCGGGGGCTGCCTGGGCCGTGCCGCTGGCGCGCGCGGAGATATGGATCATCGATTATGTCGCGATCGCATTCATTATCGGCATGGGATATCCCCAAATGCGCGAAGCTTGGATAGCTGACCGGGTAACTGAACGGGCAGGTGATGCAGGCAAGGCGGAGCATGGCTGATCAGCCGCCCGGCATCACGCTGGCGATCCGCGCGACCGCGATGGCGGCGGACGCCAACCCCTATGGCGCGATCTTTGTTGGTTGGTTGATGGGGCAGATGGCACTCGCGGCGGGGTCTGTCGCATCGCAGCGCTGCCGGGGGCAGGCCCCCGTCGTGGCCGCCGACAAATTGTCTTTCACGGCGCCAGTGACCATTGGCGACGAGGTTTCGATCTATGCCGATATCATAGCGGTGGGCCGCAGTTCAATGTCCGTTTCTGTTGAACTTTGGCGGCGTCCCCGGCACGATTTGGATAGCGAACGAGCCGCGACGGGGCTTTTTACGCTGGTATCGATGGGCCCGGATGGCAGGCCTCGTCCGGTTGATGGCCCGCTTGTGTGACGTTCGTGATCCTCCCTCCCTCCCCAGGAGCAATTTGTGGCTGACCCCTTTGATCTGATCGTCCTCGGTTCCGGCCCTGGCGGCTATGTGGCCGCCATCCGCGCGAGCCAGCTTGGCCTGAAGGTCGCGATTGTGGAGCGTGAGCTGCTCGGCGGTATTTGCCTGAACTGGGGGTGCATCCCCACCAAGGCGCTGCTGCGCTCTGCTGAAATCTATCATTATATGCAGCACGCCAAGGACTACGGGCTGGTCGCCGACGGGATCAGCGCGGATATCGCAGCGGTGGTAAAGCGCTCACGCGGGGTAGCCAAACAGCTCAACCAGGGCGTCACCCACCTGATGAAGAAGAACAAGATCACCGTGTTTATGGGCGAGGGCAAGCTGACCGCTGCCAACCAGATCACCGTGACGAAGGA
>JBBSCC010000068.1:0-14054 GCA_038250735.1 Sphingomonadales bacterium
GCAGCGCCATCAGGCCCGGCATTTCGGTTTCGGCAATGTTGATTTCCTTGCGACCAAAATCAGCAAGGCTGATATCGGCGACAACATAATCGTTCTTTTCGAGCACGGTAGCCACGGACAAATCTCCAGCAATAAAGTGGGCACGCCGGAATCGCCGACGACCATGCCAGCCCCCTAACCGTTGCGCTCGCCAAGCGCAATCGAAACATAAAGATATCTTTATATGGCACCCTGCGGCGCCTGAAACGGTGCGGAGATTACGCGGTGCCCGCGCCGCTCGCCAGCAAGCGCGGGTCGATGCCTGCGCTGGAAAACCCCCGGCTCCACCTCTCCCCGGTTGCGACATCGTAAATCAGGTCGGGCGTGCCCGGCGTGTTGAACCAGCCATGCCGCGTCATCTCACCGTCCAGCTGGCCTGCGCCCCAACCGGCATAGCCCAGCGCCACCACCCAGCGCGAGGGCCCGCGCCCTTCGGCAATCGCGCGCAAAATGTCGATCGTGCCCGACAGTGACCAGCGCCCCGCGACGTCTATCGTGTCCTGCCCGCCCCAATCATTGCTGTGCAGCACAAACCCCCGGCCCGGCTCAACCGGCCCACCCAAATGGACGGGGGCATTGGGGGCGACGCCGGCGGCGATATCAAACTGATCAAGAATTTCGTGCAGGCCCAGATCGTCAATCTGTTCACCGATGCCGATCCCCATCGCGCCCTGGCTATCATGCGCACACATGGCGATGACGGCATGATCGAAGCGCGGATCGCTCATGCCCGGCATCGCGAGCAGGAATTGGCCGGTGAGGTAGCCGGTGGGGTATTGGGGCACAGACATCACCCTTATCTATCAGTCGGTACCGGTGCGGTCCAAAACAACCTGCATCTACCGCCTGTTGATGACAGAAAACCGGGCGCAAATTTTATTCTGGCTTGGCGTCGAAATGGCTTCAAACCGGGCTTTTCCTGGCCTAGACGATGCCACACAACACAGACGAAGGACGCGCGGCATGACGATTAAGGTAGGCGACAAGCTTCCCCCGGCAGTTTTTTCAAAGGTAACCGAGCATGGCCCGGAAGCTGTTGATACCGCGAGTTATTTTGCAGGGCGCAAAGTGGCTTTATTCTCTGTGCCCGGTGCCTTCACCCCGACGTGCTCCGCCAAGCACCTGCCCGGCTTCCTCGACAAGGCCGACGCGTTCAAGGCCAAGGGCGTTGACGAGATTGCCTGCACCGCGGTGAACGACGCGTTTGTGCTGGGCGCATGGAGCAAGGGTGCAGGCGCGGGTGATGCCGTGACGATGCTCGCCGATGGCAATGCAGATTTCGCCAAAGCAGTCGGCCTTGTGTTCGACGGATCGAAATTTGGCATGGGCACGCGCGGCCAGCGTTATTCAATGCTGGTTGAGGACGGCGTCGTCACCCAGCTGAATGTTGAGGGCCCGGGCGAATTCCGCGTCAGCTCGGCTGAATATATGCTCGATTCGATGTAATCTGCTGGAATTCGCTGCAGGGCGGTGGAACATCGGCTGGATACTATCGTTGGTTTGATGTCACTTTCTCCAGTCGAAGGATTCAGACGATGAGCGATGAGACCATTCAGGACGCCATCACCACCACCGGCCAGGATCTGGTCGCCGCCTTGCCCAAGGGCGACGACTTGGTCGCGAACGCCAAATCCTTGCTGGAACGCGCACAAGCCGCGATCGAGGATGCGGTTGAATCGACCGTTGAGGCGGTGAAGGAAAACCCGCTAACCGCAGCGGCAATTGCCGCTGGCGTTGTCGTGGCGGCAGCGGGAACGGCATACGGCATCAGCACGCTGCTGGATGGCGAAAAGGCAACAGACGCAGAGTAGCAGTCAGGTCTAACGGGGCGCTGGGTGGGCACCCACAAAGGGGTGTCCACCCAGACCAACAACGCCGCTGTCTTGCCAGTGTCGCACCCGTGGATTAGCGACAGGGCATGAACAATGCTGCTGAAATCGTCGCTGAGCTTGACGCGCTCTACACCGCCTCTGTCAATCGCTTGCGGGCTGCATTATCGGCCTATCTGCAAGATGGCACGATCCCGCCAGCGACCATGCGCACCGACGGATCATTCGCTTATCCTGAAATCCGCCTCACATATCGCGGGGCGGATGATCGCCCTGCCCCGCTTCGTTCGTTCGGGCGGCTGGTGTCGGCTGGCGAATACCGCATCACCGTTACCAAGCCGGCGCAGTTTGCCGGTTATCTGACTGAACAACTGGGGCTGTTGATCGAGGATTACGACGTTTCTGTCGAAGCAGGGGCAGGCCGGCAGGAAATTCCGTTCCCCTATGTGCTTGATGCTGGCGCCGCGCTGACCTTGGATGATGTGTCCGCGACCGAATTATCGCGCCATTTCCCGGCAACCGAGCTGGCGTTTATTGGCGATGAAACCGCCGATGGTTTGCTGGAAAGCCATGACGGCGTGCGCCCGCTGGCGCTGTTTGATGCGCTGCGCACCGATTTCAGCCTGGCTAGGTTGCGCCACTATACCGGCACCCCGCCCGAACATGTGCAGCGATATGTGCTGTTCACCAACTATCACCGCTATGTCGATGAATTCGTGCGCTGGGCAGCAGCGCAGCTTGGCCCCGATGCGGATGGTAACCCCAGCCGCTTCACCGCGCTTTCTGGCGCGGGCGGCGTGCTGTTCAAACATGGCGACGATATTGAAGCCGTTCTGGCCGATACCAGCGCATGGCGGCGGCACCAGATGCCCGCTTACCACCTGATCGCCGATGATCGCACCGGCATCACCCTGGTGAACATCGGCGTTGGCCCGTCCAATGCCAAAACGATTTGTGATCACCTGGCCGTGGTGCGGCCAGAGGCTTGGCTGATGATCGGCCATTGCGGCGGGCTGCGCCCCAGCCAGCGGATCGGTGATTATGTGCTCGCCCACGCCTATCTGCGCGACGATCATGTGCTGGATGATGTGCTGCCCCCTGAAATTCCCGTGCCCGCCATTGCCGAGGTGCAACAGGCGCTGGCGCGTGCTGCGCAAACGGTGTCGGGCCAATCGGGTGACGAGCTGAAGCGCCGCCTGCGCACGGGCACGATTGTGACAACCGATGATCGCAACTGGGAACTGCGCTATTCGAAGTCAGCGCTACGGTTCTCGCTCAGCCGCGCGGTGGGCATCGATATGGAATCGGCGACTATTGCAGCACAGGGTTACCGGTTCCGCGTCCCCTATGGCACGTTGCTGTGCGTATCGGACAAGCCACTCCACGGCGAGCTAAAACTGCCGGGCCAGGCCAACCGTTTTTACGAACGCGCCATCGCCGAGCACATGAAGATCGGCATCGAAGCGTGCGAGGAATTGCGCCGCGAGGGGGCAAAACTGCATTCACGTAAATTGCGGGCGTTTAATGAGCCGCCGTTTCGGTAGCGCAATAGCGCGCCTCGCGACCCATGGATCGTCATTGCGAGCGCAGCGAAGCAATCCAGCCCAACCACGCGCGGCACGTTGGATTGCTTCGCTGCGCTCGCAATGACCAAGGTGATGCAGAATTAAGGCGCGATGCTCTCGCCGCAGAGGATGTTCGCGCAGGGAAGCTGACTCACCGATCGCGCAAGCCATTCAACGATACTGATAAAGATAGCCGTGCCGGGCAGGTTAAACAGGGCGGCAGATGCAGCTACTCTACGCCGATGCGCGAACCAGTTTTCTAAGCCTTTGGCGGATCAGCAATCATCGCCGTGAAGCTGGCTTCCGCAACCAACACGCCGTCGATCATTGCCTTGCCGTTGAATTTGCACACGCTCGACCGCTTTTGCACAAATTCGACGTGCAGTTTCAGCAACACGCCCGGCTCCACCGGCTTGCGGAACTTCGCGCCGTCAATCGCCATGAAATAGACGAGCTTGCCAGAGCCCGCGAGACCCAGCGATTCAACCGCCAGAATGCCCGCAGCCTGCGCCATTGCCTCGACAATCAGCACGCCGGGCATGATGGGCCGACCGGGGAAATGCCCCTGAAAAAAGCCCTCGTTCATGGTCACCGCTTTGATCGCGATGATCGACTGGTCGAGGATCAGCTCCTCGACCCGGTCGACCAGCAACATCGGGTAACGGTGCGGCAGCGCCGCCATGACACGCCCGATATCAAGCGTGGTTGGCGTCGCTGCCGTCATGGGTTCGCTCACCGGGTTGGCGGGGTGGTGGCAGGCTTGGCAGGCGTGGTTGCCGGTGCAGGGGCCGCATTTTGCTGTGGCGGCGTGATCGACACCGTCGTTATCGTCGCATTTACCTGCTGCAGCGCGGTCGGCGTGATATCATTGGCCGGATCAAATGCCAGCACTGAGCCGCGCGGAACAACCGTATCGCCCTTACGATCCTTGCGGATCTTTTCTGCCACCGGAATCAGCTTTTCCAGAATCTGATACTTAACATACTGATCAGTCTGTTGAATTTCCTGACGCAGCGCGTTGAAATCATTCTGGGCTGCACTCAATGTTTCGCGTGCCTGGTTCAGCGCAGTTTCGGTGGCTGGTGGAACCGTGCCGTCTGGCTTCACGATCTTTTTGGCGGCTTCTAGCTGGGTGTTCCAGGCATTGGCGGCGGTTTGCAGCTTTTCCTGCGACGCCTTCAATCGCGCACCAAATTTGGTTTCGAGCTGGGCATTGCCGCTCTTGCCGGCCAGGCTGTCCTTGTAGATCGCCTCGACATCGACCGTCAGGGTCTGCGCCAAAGCAGCGGTGGGAGCGACCAACGCGCCTGCGACGAGAGCAAGTGCCATCGTGGAGCTTTTCAGAAGAATTTTCATTTAGAAGCTAGTCCCTACGTTGAAAGTGATGAGTTTATCATCGTCGCCGGGCTGCTTCAGCAGGGCGCGGGCGACGTTAATGCGAAGCGGTCCGAACGGCGAATTCCAGTTCACCCCGACGCCGACAGTAAGCCGCGGCGAAGCCGAATTGCCCAGGAACCGTTCAAGAAAGGGTGCTGTCGATGTTGTCGCGGCCATATTTATGGAAGTGCCCGAGCAAGCACCGCCCAGTACAGCGGAAAATCCGGTCATACACGTCGTAAACTGTCCCGGATTGGTCGCATCGCCGATAGGTATCTGGAATATCTGCTGGGGATCAGTAAAGCCGGGTACCGATGCCGTCACGTTAGTGATCAACGGCAACACAGTCACGCGGCCATTGGCATCGGTGACCGTGGGGAAGGTGGCGGTTGGCAATGGGCGGGTAATGCCGAACAATGCACCAAAATCCATGAAGATCGACGGACGAATCCCCAGTTCGCGCACACCGGCACCCAGCGGAATTTCCAGCTCAGCACGACCAAGATAATAAGCGCGGCCGCCCAGCGGATCGTCCTGGAACTGGTTGCGCGCATCATTCAGGATCTGGTTGCCATCGGCATCCACACCGTAAGACAGGCGCTGCACGCGCGGGCCAACGCCGCGAATGTCGAATCCGCGGAACTGCGGCTCACCCAGATAATAGCGATCGTTGATCCGGATCTTGTCGACGCCCGGTCCACGGCTGCCTTCCAACGAAAAGATGAGCGCTGCTTCTAACCCGACCGAAAAGATGAAGCCCGAACCGACGTTCCAATATTTATCAGTGTCGATGCGGGTGCGGATATAGCGTACATCGCCGCCAAGCCCGGCCAGATCCTGGCTGAAAATCGCGCGATTACCCGCACTCGGACGCACGCGGCTATTCAGGCTGTCATACACCAGCGAATAACCGATCGACGATGTCACGCGATTACCAACCGAATCGCAGATGAACCGGCCAGCCGCCTGCGGGTTACACGTACCGTCGGGATTCTGCAGGTTCACGTCGTTGACGTTCACCTGATCATATACCAGCCCATACCGGCCCGAGAGTGACAGATATTCGGTAATCGGAATGCCGGCGCGAATCTGAAAGCCGGTTGATATCTGCGTAAATACCGTCTGGCGCTGGTTTCCGCTGAAATTGAACTGGTTTAAGTCGCGGCGAAAAAGATCGCCGCCGACGGCAATCGTCTTGCCGAACAGATAGGGTTCGGTGAAACCGAGCTCAATCGATTTGGAAAATTGCGACAGACTGGCGCTGGCACGCAATTCCTGGCCTTTGCCGCGGAAATTGCGTTGCTTGATCGATGCCTGCAGAATGAAGCGTTCCAGGCTGGAGAAGCCGGCCGACAGGTTTAGCTCGCCAGTGGAGCGTTCTTCGACATTAGTTTCAAGCACGACACGGTCGGGCGCCGACCCGGGCTTTTGCGTAACTTCCAGCTTTTCCTGAAAGAAGCCCAGCGAGTTGATCCGGTCCTGCGAGCGTTTGACGAGGAAGCTGTTGAACGCATCGCCTTCCGCCAGGCGAAGCTCGCGGCGCACCACCTGATCCTGTGTCACGGTGTTGCCGTTGATGTCGATCCGCTCAACATAAGTCCGCTTGGCTTCAGAGATATGGAAGTTGATCGCCATCGTCAGCGCTTCACGATCTGGCGTATATTCGGGATTTACCTCAGTAAAGGCATAGCCGAACAATCCGGCAGTTTCGTTAATTGCTTCGATCGAGTCCTCGACGGTCTTGGCGTTGTACCATTTTCCTTTTTTGGCGATCAACGACTCTGCCAGCTTCTTGTTATCAAAATCGCGGATATCACTGTCGACTGTAATGTCGGCAAATTTGTACCGCTTCCCTTCTTGCACCACATAGGTGATGATGAAATCCTTGCGGTCAGGCGTCAGCTCGGCGACGGCAGACGTTACCTTGAACTCAACATAACCCTCGGTCAGGTAAAACTGGCGCAACTTTTGCTGATCATAGGCCAGCCGATCCTGATCATAGCTGGTGTTCGAGCTCAACAACGTCAACAACCGCGCCTGCTTGGTAGCCATTTCGCCGCGCAGCTTGTTGTCTGAATACACTTCGTTGCCGATAATGTTGATCTGGCGGACCTTCGATTTTGGCCCTTCCGAGATTTCAAACACGATATCAACGCGATTCTGGTCAAGCGCCACCATCTTGGGGCTGATCGACGCGGCAAAGCGCCCCTGACGGCGGTAGAGTTCGATAATCCGGGTGATATCGGCACGAACCGCACTGCGCGTGAAAATCTGGCGCGGCGCGAGCTTGATTTCCTTCTCGATCTTGTCGCTTTTCAACCGCTTGTTACCCTCCAGGATAACGCGGTTGATGATCGGGTTCTCACGCACCTTGATGACGATTTCGCCGGTCTGCGCGCCGTTGATCGTTACGTCGGCGTACAGGTCGCTGTTGAGCAAATCCTTGATCGCCTGATCGAGCGATTCATTGTTGAAGGCCTGGCCGATGCGCAGCTTTGTATAGGACAGCGCCGTATCTGATTCGATGCGTTGCGATCCATCGACCCGCAATGACTTGATGACCTTTATCGGCGCGTCAGGTGCGACAGCCGGCGCATCGGCGACAACGCGCGGAGCCAGTTGCGCCAATGCTGTGCCGGGCAACGTCGATAGCATTGTCCCGGTCAGCAAAACCGCAACCGCGCGCACACCGAATTTGGAAATCTTGGTCGCTGTCACTATTTTACCCCAAACCGAAAATCTATGCACCACGGCCTTAAACCGCCCTGCCCGAAGCAGATCAGCCAATCAACCCGGCTAACCGATTACCCAACTGAGTCCATAGGCCCAGACTGCCAAGATCGTTGAACGTCACCAACACCATCAACGCCAGCACCGCTGCCAATCCACCGCGAAATGCCCATTCCTGCACATTCGCCTCCAGCGGCCGCCGCCGCACTGCTTCAATCGCATAGAAAAGCAAATGGCCGCCATCCAGCACAGGCACTGGCAAAAGGTTAATGAATCCCAGATTAATGGAAACCAGCGCAATCAGGAAAACGAACGACGCCGAACCGAGCGCCATCTGCTCGCCAGATACCTTTGCAATGCTCAACGGCCCGCCAAGTTCCTGCACCGAGCGCCGACCCGAAACAATCTGCCCGATCACATCGCCCATCATGCGCAAGATATTGCCGGTCTGGCGGATGGCGACGACAGGGGCCTCAACCACGCTGATCGGCACCAGTGTGGCGGCGGTGCGGCCAATGCCAAGCCGTCCAATCTTGGGCTCATTTCCAAACCGGTCGCGCTCGATATGGGTGCCGACCGTCAAATCCACCGATTGCGGTGCATTGCCGCGCACAAAATCGACCCGCACGGCCTGGCCGGGCCTGATCTGGATAAAGCGCACCATATCTTCAAAACTGTCGATGCCGCGCCCGCTCAGCGCCACAACCCGGTCACCGGGCTGCAGGCCGGCAATCTGCGCCGGGCTGCCGGGCTGGATCGTGCCCACCACCGCAGGGGTGCGCAGTTCACCATAGCTGAGCGCAAAGCCCATCAGGATCGCAATCGCCACCACAAAATTGGTCACCGGTCCCGCCGCGACAATAATCGCGCGCTGCCAGATCGGTTTGGCCTGAAAAGTACGCTCGCGCTCCGCCGCGGGCAGCGCCAGCCAATCGGGATCGGGCTTGCTTGATGCGTCCATGTCTCCAGCAAACTTCACGTAGCCGCCCAGTGGCATCCAGCCGAACTTCCAGCGGGTGCCGCGCTTGTCGGTAAAGCCGAACACTTCGCGCCCGAAACCGATGGAAAATTCATCGGCCTTCACCCCGAACAGCCGACCGGCCAGATAATGGCCTAGCTCATGGACGAACACCAACGGCCCGATCACCAGGATAAAGGCCATGGCCGTGTACAAAAAGCCGGGAGTCTGGATCAAACGACGCAATCCTTTACACGCGCATCGGCAAGCCTTCGCGCTTCGGCGTCAACCACCAGCACTGCTTCCACATTATCAGGAGCGGCCGGGTCGTAACGATTGAGCGTATCCTCCACGATTGCGGCAATTTCGAGGAAGCCAATCCGGCGTTCCAGAAAAGCCGCCACCGCAACTTCGTTCGCCGCGTTCAGGATGGCCGGGCGTGCACCACCCGCCTCCAAAGCTTCGCGCGCAAGGCGTAGGGCAGGAAAGCGCACTGGATCAGGTGCTTCGAAGTCAAGCCTGCCAATTGATACGAAGTCCAGCGGCGGCATTGGCGCGGCCATCCGGTCAGGCCATGCAAGGCAATAGGCAATCGGCGTGCGCATATCGGGCGGGCCAAGCTGGGCGAGCACCGACCCGTCGACATATTCAACCATCGAGTGAATCACTGACTGGCGGTGCACGATCACCTCCAGCTGGTGATTGGCGACCGGGAACAGCCGTGCCGCCTCAATCAGTTCAAGCCCCTTGTTCATCAATGTGGCGGAATCGACCGAAATCTTGGCCCCCATTGACCAATTGGGGTGCGCCACCGCCTGTTCCAGCGTCATGTGGCGCATTTCTTCGAGTGTTTTGTCGCGGAATGGACCGCCGCTCGCCGTCAGGATGATACGGCGAACCCGGTGGGGTCGCGCTGAATCAAAGCATTGGAAAATCGCATTATGTTCGGAATCAGCGGGCAGCAACGTCGCGCCATACTGCGCTGCTGCCGCCAAAATCACGTCACCAGCTGAAACCAGCGGCTCCTTGTTGGCCAAAATGATGGTGCCGCCCTGTTCAATCGCCGCCAGCACCGGTTCCAGCCCGGCACAACCGACAATCGCGGCCATCGTAACATCTGCGCCCATTGCCGCCGCTTCGCACAGTGCCTGCGCGCCGCCCGCGGTTTCGATTCCCGTTCCGGCCAATGCTGCGCGCAGATCGGCCAGGCCCCCCTCCTCAGCCACCACCGCGCGCCGCGCATTGGTGCGGATCGCCGCCGCCGCGAGCTTTTCCACATCACAATTGGCGGTTAGCGCCAGTACCTGGAAATTTTCTGGCTCCCGCTCAATCAAGTCGAGCGTCGACGTGCCGATTGAGCCCGTCGCCCCCAATATTGTTACCGTCTTCATGCCGTTAGTCCCCACGCCCATCCGGGCAACAATCCGCTCGCCATGTTTCGTATTTCGGGCAGCATCACCAGAAAAGCTGCGATTGGTGCAACCGGCATCAGCCCGTCAAGCCGGTCCATCAACCCGCCATGCCCGGGCAATATCGTGCCGCTGTCCTTTACGCCTGCCTGCCGCTTCAGCCAGCTTTCATACAGGTCGCCTGCTTGTGCCACCACCGCCAGCAGCGGCGTGGCCAGCGTCAGCCGCAAGGGCAAGCCCCAACCGAAATGCAAAATGGCACCAAATGCCGCCGCGGCAATGATGCCGCCGACAAAACCCGCCCAAGTCTTGTTCGGGCTGATCATCGGGGCAAGCCGTGGCCCGCCAAATGCCCGCCCCACAAAGAATGCGCCAATGTCGCACATCCACACCAGCGCCATCGCCCAAATTGCGAACAGCAACCCATCGGGCTGCTTGCGGATCAGCAACAACGCCAGCACCGGCAGCCCAGTGTAGATGATGCCCAGCGCCAGCACCCGCCGCTTTGTGCTGACCAAGGTGAATACAGCGGCCGCCGCAACCAGCCCCAGCGCAAAAAATTGCGGACCCGCCGCCAGCGGACACATGATCGCCAGTGGCACCGACAACGTGAATTGCATCATCCGGGCAGTCGCCGCGTCGGCGCCAGCAAGATTGCTCCATTCGCCCAGCATCACGATGCCGATGATCGTTGTGATCAGCCAGAATGCGAAGCCGCCCGACCACAGGATCGCCAGGGCAAAGCCGACCAAGGCCAACCCAACCACAGTCCGGGTTGCGAGTTCTTGCCGCCGCCCGTTCGGTTGCGCGGCCGTCACAAGCCCCCAAAGCGGCGCTGACGCCGCCCAAAAGACGCAACCGCCTCTGCCAGACACGCTTCGTCGAAATCGGGCCACAGCGTGTCGACGAACAACAATTCTGCATAGGCCGCCTGCCACAGCAAAAAGTTCGACAGGCGGTATTCGCCCGATGTGCGGATCAGCAGGTCGAGCGGGGGCAGGTCGCTGGTGTCGAGCTGGCGTTCGATCGCCGCTTCGTCAATCGCCGCGATATCGATCTGCCCCGCCACCGCTTGCTGGGCAAGCGTACGTGCTGCTGCGGCCAGTTCGGCATGTGACCCATAATTCAGCGCAATCACCAAAATGGGGCCGGTATTGGCTGCCGTGCGCGCCAGTGCGTCATCAACCAGCGTGACAATATCCGCCGAAAACCGGCTGTAATTGCCAATCACGCGCAGCCGCACATTCTCCCGCACCAGTTCGTTCAGGTCGCTGCTGATGAACAGCCGCATCAACCCCATCAGATCACCGATCTCCTCATCCGGGCGGCGCCAGTTTTCGGACGAAAAGGCATATAGCGTCAGCGCTTCAATCCCCAGCGCGCGCGCCGCGCGTGTCACCCGCCGCACCGCCGCGACACCCTGGCGATGCCCCTCAATCCGGGGCAGAAAACGCTGTTTTGCCCAGCGGCCGTTGCCATCCATGATGATCGCAACATGGCGCGGCAACGCGCCCGCCCCGCCGTCCGTTTCCGGTGCCTTGGCGGGCAAGGGCATCACTTGCTCAGGATTTCCTTTTCCTTGGCACTGGCAGCCGCGTCGATTTCGGCAATCGTCGTGTCGGTCAGCTTTTGAACCTCGGTTTCGTGGCGTTTACGCTCATCTTCGCTGACCAGATTTTTCTTCTCGTCAGCCTTCAGGCTTTCCATCCCGTCGCGGCGCACATTGCGCGCGGCAATCCGCGCCTTTTCGGCATATTGCCCGGCCAGCTTCGCCAGTTCCTTGCGGCGTTCCTCCGTCAGATCGGGGATTGGAATGCGCAAAGTGGTGCCATCGACAATCGGGTTCAGGCCAAGCCCGGCAGATCGGATCGCCTTGTCGCATGGGCCGACATTGCTTTTGTCCCACACCTGAACGGACAGCATCCGCGATTCAGGCACCGATACCGTCGCCACCTGGTTCAGCGGCATGTGCGATCCGTACACCTCCACCGTCACGGGATCGAGCAGCGAGGTGCTCGCGCGGCCGGTGCGCAAGCCGACCAGGTCGCCCTTCAGCGCTTCAACACTGCCGGCCATCCGGCGCACAAGATCGGCCTTTTCATATGCGGCCATATTACTTCTCCGTCTGCTCGGTCTGGTTGTTGACGATCGTCGACGTGCCCTCTCCGCGCAATACCCGGGCCAGATTGCCGGTCTCGCGAATATTGAACACAATGATCGGAATATCATTGTCGCGGCAAAGCGCCACCGCGCTGGCATCCATCACCTTCAGATCGTCAGACAAAACCCGCGAGAAGGTGAGCTGTTCGTATCGCACCGCCGTTGGATCATCCTTGGGATCGGCGTTGTACACGCCGTCCACGCTGGTGCCCTTGAACAGCGCGTCGCAGCGCATTTCTGCCGCCCGTAGAGCGGCGCCCGAATCGGTGGTGAAATAGGGGCTGCCGGTGCCCGCCGCGAAAATGACGACGCGGTTTTTTTCCAGATGTCGTTCTGCGCGACGGCGAATATAGGGCTCGCACACCGCGGCCATCGGAATCGCCGATTGCACCCGCGTTTCAACGCCTAGATGTTCCAGCGCATCCTGCATCGCCAGCGCGTTCATGACGGTTGCCAGCATACCCATATAATCGGCGGTCGCCCGGTCCATGCCCTTAGCAGCGCCAGCCATGCCGCGAAAAATATTGCCGCCGCCAATGACCAGGCACAGCTCATGCCCCGCGTCCTTGGCCTGCTTCACCTCTCCGGCGACGCGCGCGACGGTGGCAGGGTCAATCCCGAAGGTTTGATCGCCCATTGCTGCCTCTCCGGACAGTTTGAGCAAGATGCGCTTGAAATGCGGTACGGTCATTGGTCCAACTTGCGCTTGGGCGGGGAAGCGGCGCGACCTTAGTAGGCCCCTCCCACTGTGCCAAGCACTCATCCCGCAAGGGGGCGTCCATTTTGCGGATCAGGCACGGACCATCGGGCGCCGGGCCATGCCGTATCACTGCACAGAAAAGGGGCGTGCCGACCGCGCCGGCACGCCCCAAATTCAGATCAGTTAACGCCGGCTGCGGCGGCAACTTCTGCTGCGAAGTCGCTGACTTCGCGCTCAATTCCCTCACCAAGCTGAAAGCGGACATAATCCGTTAGCTCAATCGGGGTGCCCGCTGCCTTGGCGGCATTGGCGACCACGTCAGAGATTTTGGTCTTGCCGTCCATCACCAGCAGCTGGCTTACCAGCGCATTTTCCTTGCGGTACTTGGCGATTGCACCGTCGACCATCTTGGCGACGATATCGGCGGGCTTGCCGCTTTCGGCAGCCTTCTCGGTCGCGATTGCGCGCTCACGCTCAACCACATCCGGATCAAGGCCATCTTCATGCAGCGCCAGCGGGAAGGCAGCGGCGATGTGCATCGCGATCTGCTTGCCCAGCGGCACCAGAACATCGGCACCCGCTGTGCTTTCAAGCGCGACCAGCACACCAATTTTGCCCAGGCCCGGTGCGGCAGCATTGTGGACATAAGGAACGATCGCGCCGTTCGTCACTTCCAGCCGCCGTGCGCGGCGCAGGTTCTGGTTCTCGCCAATCGTTGCGATGTTGTTGGTCAGCACTTCATCAACGGTCTTGCCGCCCAGATGCGCTGCCTTGATGACATCAATTGATTCGCCCAGTTCCAGCGCAACCGACGTTACGTCGCGAACAAACGTTTGAAACTGCTCGTTCTTGGCGACAAAATCGGTTTCGGAATTTACTTCGACCACCGCACCCTTGGTGCCCGACACTTCAACGCCAATCAGGCCTTCAGCGGCAGTGCGGCTCGACTTTTTGGCGGCAGAGGCGAGGCCCTTGGTCCGCAGCCAATCCATGGCGGCTTCCATATCGCCATTCGCTTCGGTCAATGCCTTTTTGCAGTCCATCATGCCCGCGCCGCTCTTTTCGCGCAGATCCTTGACGGCGGCGGCTGTGATCTCGGCCATGTCTTTTATCCTTATCTTCGATAAATATGGTTTTGAACGGGGGAAGGCTTGCGCCCTACCCCGTCCATATTTCAGTTCAGCGACGCCTTTAGGCGTCGAGCTGCTGCTCACCTGCAACGGCGGTCTCAGGCGTGGTTGCCGCAGCAACCATTTCCGGCTCGACGGCGGCTGGTGCGGTCGCAGC
>JBBSCC010000069.1:0-14003 GCA_038250735.1 Sphingomonadales bacterium
GCGGGACCGACCTGAACAATGGCATCGACTTCCACAACGGCACCCAGCGGAAGAACCGCGACACCCACCGCGCTGCGCGCATGCTTGCCTGCCTCCCCGAACAAGGCGACCATCAGTTCTGATGCGCCATTGGCAACCTTTGCCTGATCGGTGAAATCGGTGCTGCTGTTGACGAACACGCCCAGCTTCACGATCCGCACGACCCGGTCGAGCCCGCCCAGCGCCTGCTTCATTTGCGCCACCAGCATCAACGCGCAGCGTTCAGCGGCCATTTGCGCATAGGCCAGGTCGCGGTTTTCGCCCACCCGGCCCATCATCAGCTTGCCCTCATCGAACGGCAGCTGGCCCGAAATGTGGAGCAAGCCCCCAACCTCAACCGCAGGTACATAGGCAGCAACCGGGGCCGCAGCGGCGGGCAGGGCAAGGCCGAGTTCGGCGAGCTTTGCAGCGATTCGATCAGTCATAGGATAAGCTCAACCACGCAGGCCGAAAGGGGTCAAGCACTCGCCGGTGCTGCAGCCGCAAACCGCGCCGCGATCCACTCCTTTGCCTCGCGCCAATCATCGATACGGGCATGGGCAGCGGGCGCTGGCGGCACGTGCGGGGCGAGTGCGGGTTCTGAAACCATGTGCAGCCGGTGGACGTGCGGCGCATGCGTGGCGCAGGATTCAAGGTGGACCGCCAGATCATCAACAAACACCGTGACGGGGTTGCCATATTCAGCGGCAATGGACGCAACACGCGTGCCCTTGCCGCCCTGGTTGGTTTCAACCCGGTGGACGATTCCAAAGGATTCGAGCTGGGCAGTCCGCGCCGGGCGGCAATGATCCTGCAAATTGGTGAGCACGACAATATCGGCAATCTGCGCCAGTGCCGCGATCGATTCGGCGGCATGCGGCACCAAGGTTTGGCGGCCCATTTCCGCCGGGAAGAACCCCGCCAGATAGGTCCACATTTCCTCGCGCTCCAGCGGGGTACCGTCGCGACGCTTCATGCTGGTCGCCATGTCGCCATGCGCCAGCTTGAAATCGATATCATGCGCCTCCCCCAGCCAGGCGCCGAAATGCCGGGCCATGTGCAACAGCACTTCGTCGCAATCGGTAATCAAAAGCGGTTTCATTGATCATCCAGCTGTTGGCGCGCGCGGACCAGCGCGGCGGGGGTGGTTTCAAGCGCCGTGGCACAGGCGACGAGATCAGGTTCATGCGATTCGAGAAAACCGAGCACGGCGGCCAGCGTGGCGGCATCGCCCGCGCTTGCGCGCAGCGTTTGCGGATCAAGCCCGGTCAGTGCCAGCAATCGACTCGCTCGGTCAGGCTCTGCCAGCGCCCAGCCAAGCGCGTGCAATCCCAGCACCAGTGCCGCTTGATCGGCGTCTTCATTTGTCACGGGCGGGCGCATTGCCTATTCGCTTTTGCCTTAAGGAAAAGGATGATCGCGGACGTGGCAAAAAGGGTGCTGGTTGTCGAGGACAACGAACTGAACCTGAAACTTTTCTGTGATCTGCTACGCGCGCATGAATATGTGGCCGAAGGCGTGCGCGACGGGCGAGAGGCGGTGGCGCGCGCGCGCGCGTTCCTGCCCGATCTGATCATCACCGATATTCAGCTGCCGCATATGACGGGTTATGAACTGATCGCGCAGTTAAAGGGCGATCTGGCGCTGCGCACCATCCCGATCATGGCCGTAACCGCCTATGCCGGGCGCGAGGATGAGGACCGGATCAGGGCGGCGGGTGCCAATGCCTATGTGTCAAAACCCATCGCGCTGGCGGCATTCATCGCGCAGGTGAAGGCGTTGCTGCCGACATGACAAGAGCCGCAAAGGAAATTCCCCTGCGGCTCCAAATCTTGGCTCTTGATCCCCGCCTTCGCCGGGATGATGCACTGGCGACTTACGCCGCCCGCCACATCACTTGATCTTGGCTTCTTTGAAATCGACATGCTTGCGCACAACGGGATCATATTTGCGGAAGCTGAGCTTGTCGGTCTGCGTGCGCGGGTTCTTCTTGGTGACGTAGAAGAAGCCGGTATCTGCCGAGCTGACGAGCTTGATCTTGACGGTGGTCGGCTTTGCCATGACCTGAATTCCTGCGCGTTAAAAAAAGCAAAAAGCGACGAACGCGTGCCCGCCGCTTGGTAAGCCGATGCCGTTGGCCCACGCCAGCCGCAAAGTCAAGTCTGCGCTGCACAGCCCCTGCCCGTTCGCGTGCTATTAACGCCAATTTTACCATGATGCGCGTACCATCTGACCCAAAGGCATGAGGGGACGAATGATGGCCCAGCGCACGATGATCGACCAACAGGTACAGGCTGAACTGATACGACGGGCGACGCTGCTGGGCGTGCGGCCTGGCCTCGCCGCGCTGGCGGGGGAAATCGACACGATTCGGCGCATTGCGGTGCAAAATGGGATGCTGCCTGTGGCCAGCGTTGCGCAAGTGCTCGAATCGGCGCTGGCACGCGGCGATCAAGGCCCGCTGATCAACGGCTGGATCGCGCTGCTTCGCGAAGCCATTGGCAGTGAGCGCCAAGACCGATTCGCCCGCGAAAGCTATGTCGCCGCCTGCTCCGTTCGCCTGACTGGCTGATCGCAGATTCATGGATGCGCTGATGGCCGCTTTTGTCGGCGCGTTATTGTGCCAGGCGAGTGATCGAATCGCTTGGCTGGCGGCAATCATGGGCGATCGGTATCAAAAACCCGGTATCGTTATCGTGGCGGCCATCATCGCGCTATCGGCCGGCAATGCGCTGGGCGCGGTTGCCGGATCACTGATGGCCCCGATTATGACGCCCAATGCACGCGCGCTTTTCCTGGCGATGGCGCTTGTTTCGGCTGGCAGCAGCGGGCTTTTCGCGATGAAATCGCCTGATCGGATGAGCAGATGGCGAATCGGTGCCTTTGCAACCACGTTGGTGGCGCTGCTGGCGATCGGGGTGGGCGACCGGACCCAGTTTCTTACCGCCGCCGTCACCGCACGCACGCCGCTCGTCGCCCCTTTCGCCGTGATCGGCGCAACATTGGGCAGCCTGGCTGTGATTATCCCGGCGATCCTGGCGGGGGAACGCGGATATCAATCGCTGCCGCACCGCCCGATCCGGTTCGCGATTGGACTGGTGTTGATCCTGACCGGGCTGGTATTCGGGGTCAGCGCGCTCCGGCTGATTTAGCGCGCCACTCACACAGATCGAAACTGTTGGTGGGCCTTTGCGGGAGCCAATCGGCTACGGGGGCGTTCAATCCTAGCACCACCCAACGGAGACGCTTTTCATGCCAACCGATACCGCCCTGAAAACACCGACCGACCTGAAATCCAATGCGACCAAGAGCGTGGCCGAAGCGCTGAACGGTATCTTGGCAGATAGCTATGCGCTGTATTTCAAGACCAAGAATTTTCACTGGCACGTCTCCGGCCCGCATTTTCGCGATTATCACCTGTTGCTGGATGATCAGGCGACGCAGATTTTGGCGACCACGGACGTGATCGCAGAGCGCGTTCGCAAAACTGGCAACACCACCTTGCGCTCAATCGGCGACATCGCCCGCCACCAGACGATCAAGGACAATGATGCCGATTTCGTCGCGCCAGACGCAATGCTGACTGAACTGCGCGAGGATAATCTGGCGCTGATCGCGTCGCTGCGCGAAGCCAAGGACATTGTTGACGACGCCAAGGACAATGCCACCAGCGGCATCCTCGACACCTGGACTGACGAAGCCGAACAGCGCGCGTGGTTTTTGTTCGAGGCAAGCCGCAAGGGGTAGGTGCATTGGGGCCAAAGATTCGCGAAAACGGTTTGTGATTGCGCCGAGCATAATCGCCGCTGTTCGGCGCTACCGTTTTTTCACGAACTCGGCGCGCAGCACCAAACCCTTGATGCCGTCAAACCGGCAATCAATTTCTTGTGGATCACCGGTGAGGCGGATTGATTTAATTACTGTCCCGCGCTTCAGCGTCTGGCCCGCGCCCTTGACGGTCAGATCCTTAATCAAGGTCACCTGATCTCCATCAGCGAGCAGATTGCCCACCGCGTCGCGAACCTCGACCGCCGCGTCGCTGGCGGACGACCGCGCAGCATCAGCCGCGCTGATCCATTCGCCACTTGCTTCATCAAAGACAAAGCTGTCGTCATCGCCGGGTGTTGATGTGGGGACCACGCGGCTGATCAGCCCTTGGCAGGTGCGGGCACTGCGCCCTTGGTCGACGGGTTGGATGCATTGCCCTTTTTGGGCTTTTCCGCCTTGGGCTTGCGGACTTCCTTGTTCGATTTCTTTTGGGCCTTGGCCATGGCGTGCATCCCTATCGGGCACGCTTCATGCCTGCCTGATTGCCAATCTAGGCCAGAACTGGCCAATTGGCGCGCAAATTCGGCAATCGCCGCTGATCACCGCGTTTCCGGACGTCACGTTGGGGGAAAACAATCTTGATGATCACCCCATCACCACGGTGTTAAACAGCGCGTCTTGCGCCAGGATCAGCGTAGCCGTTGATGCAAAGGCAAGCACGGCAAGGGTCAGGCTGCGGATAGTGGTCATGATCTCTCTCGGTGTGAATTGGTGTCGTTGATGGGTGCCGATCAGGCGATCGGCACCATGGGAACGGCTGCGCTGACCAGCACGGTCGCGAACACAAGAGCGGCAGCTGCCGAGAAGACAACGCGTGAGATGGTTTCAATGCGGAACATGGTTTTTTCCCTTTTTGCCGCTGTCCAGACCATCCGGCCAGCGATGCCAAGGGGATTGCAGGGACCGTGCCAATTGCGAAAAAGCGCAGAATTCAGCCCTTGTTCACCAACAGCCGTGCGAATGGTCGCAAAAAATGCCAATTTAAGTGGTGAAAGCCGCCAAACCTTGGCAAACGTTGCACATCAACAACGATTAGCCGGTTTTCAGGCAGTTCCGGCCATCGGCCTTGGCGGCGTAAAGCAGCCGATCAGCCCGAACGAAAACATCACCGACCTCTTCGGCTGGCCCCGCTGCGGTCAGCCCGGAGGAAAAGGTCACCTCGCCCAGAGGCTCGTCCGATTCGCGCAGTCGGTAGCGCTTTTTGGCGACCAGCTTGCGGGCCGATTCCAGCATATCCTGTGCCGCTTGCAGATCGACACCGGCAAACAACACCACAAATTCTTCGCCGCCATAGCGCGCCACGAGATGATCGCCGCATTGTTCTGCCAGCACATCAGCGATCGCCTTCAGCACACGATCCCCCACGGCATGCCCAAAACCGTCATTGACCTGTTTGAAATGGTCGATGTCGCACACCGACACGCACAGCGCGGTGCCCTTGGCGACGTTTTCGGCATAGGCTTCTTCAAAGGCGCGGCGATTGGCCAGGCCGGTCAGTGGATCGCGCCGGGCATTGTCGCGCGCTTCCTCCAGCTTGGCCCGCAGATCGCTGGCTTCGCGCGTCGCGACTTCAAGCTGGCTTTCGGCGCTCTGCACCCGGTTGAGCATCGCGCTGGTCATGCGCATCACGTCGCTCGTTGCGTTGGCGTCGGTTGACACACGAATGGCATTGGCCGTGGCGGCAAGATCGCGCCCGAAATCGGCGGTTTCATTGCGCATCATGCGCACCAGATCTTGAAAACCTTCTACCTGCATCTGGGTTTGCGCAACCAGGCCCTGGCCGGTTGATGCCATCGCCGGCATGTCGACCGGTGCATTGCCGACATCGCCGCCAAGCGCCACAATATCGCGCTTGGTCAGCCGCACGCCGCCATCGGTAAGCGCCGCCACGGCGCGCGCAAGCGGGCCTGTCGGATCGCTGATGACGCGGTATCCAAAGGCATAATTGGCAGGATCAGGCCCCAGCCGGTTTGCGGTCAGGAACGCGCCGATCTGATCAAAGATAGCGCGGCTCACCACCCCGCGATCCACCGCCGCTTCCATGTCAAAACCAATTGCCGACTTACCGCTCATCGCCACCGTTTCCGTTACGCAGCCTTGTTCAACGCGAACGCATACAATCTCGTTTCACGGGTGATAGCGAGCAAGGCCTAAAATTCCGTGACTGCGTAACAACTGGTTCTGGGTAACGACCGGTCATAGATAACGATTGGCGCTGGCCGGTAATCCTATCGGGCAGCGGCGCGGTAACGCTTTACAGCGTCCAGCGTGTTGCGAACGTGATCGGCGGCGCTGCGGTCGCTGTGAACGTAAAAAATCTTGTCGTCGGGCGAAATCACATAGCTGGTGCGGCTGGTATAGCCCGAAGCGCTGCCATCAGGGTTCTTCAGCGCAACGCCGTAGCTTGCGGCCAAGGCCGGGCTGGCAGCGGCGACGGCGAATTTGCCCGCACACATCGCGCTCGAAAATTTGGCGAGCTGATCGACATTGCCTGCGGTCATGCCGATGACCGTTGCGCCGGCCGCGCTGAAATCGCCAATCGCTTCAGCAAACGCATGCGCCTCGGCATTGCAGCCCGGCGTGAAGGCCGCGGGGAAGAAATACAGCACCACGGGCCCCTTTTTCAACGCGGCCTTCAGATCAACGTTGATTGGCTTGCCAGCGACTGCACCACTAACGGTGAACAACGGCGCCTTCGCACCGGGCGCGAGTTGGGCCCGTGCCGGGGCGGCGGCCATCAGGGCCAGGGGCAAGGTGGCGAGCAGCAAGGGCAATCGCTTCATGATCTTCTCCAGCGCAAATTACGTGATGTCTGCATGCCGAAGCCGCCGCCGTCGTGCAATACGGCCGCACGGCCCGCTGCCGTTACCGGGTGAGCGCGATGCCGATGCGGGCATGGGTGTCGGCGCGGTTATAATCGCTTAATGCCTCGCCAAAACCGTGAAATGCCTGGCCGAATACATATAATCCGACATCGCCAACCCCGAACCGCTTGATCGGGTAGGAGGCGAAAAGTTCGGCTGATCCCTGGCGCGTCACCGGGTTGCCCCGCGCATACAGCGCCAGCTTGACGCCGTCTTTCTGCTCGATCGACGCTGTCAGCGCAGCGTTGCCATAAAATCGCTCAATGTCCCCTGCCAGCCCCTGCGCGCCGACATACACCCAGCCCTGCGGCGCGATATCGAGTCGCCAATCATTACCCAACGCGAATGTCTTGTTCACGCGAACATATAACCGGTTGATATCGACCGAGTTGGTCACACCGCCACCGTTCGAATCGTGCCGATAGCCCAGCGAAAGCTGCGTCGTGGGATTGAGCGGCACGTCGATGAACGCTTCAGGGCTATAGGTCGTCGCGCGGATGGGCCCCGATGGCTGGTCAAGCGCCCAAAAGATCGTCTGGGTGTACGCAACCTTTATATAGGATGCTGGACCGATACTGGCGAAGGGCTGCATCGCAAAACTCAGTTGCACCTTGGCACCCGAATCGCCCGTACCAACCACGCCGTACGTCGGCTCAAACGGGCCAAAGCGCGACAGAAAACCGCTGGCGGTGCCGCGCCCGCTGGTGGCGACCTGCTCGCCCGGGCCTTCCGGGGCGCTGCGCACCGCAGCGACACGCGGTTCGGCGGCGCGCGCCAACGGGGCCAGCCGGTACCGCAACCGCGCAAAACCACCCGGCGCGACAGGGGCCGTATCGGCGGTGGAGCGGATCAGTTCCAGCGTCAGTGCGGTGCCATCGCGCGCAATCGTCTGGATCGTCGGCGGTGCGTCAACCGGCGCAGCTTCCTTGCCCTCGTTGATCAGGAAAACATCGACGCCGCTGAGTGCACCTGCCGCAGAGGCGGGCGGTTCAACCAGCGGTCGAAGCTGGGCCGCCGCTGGATGCGACACCAGCAGCATTGGCGCGGCGACAAGGGCCGCCGAAAGGATCATCTTTTGCATGGCCCCAATTTGTCAGCCCATTGTGACAGAAGCGAGTCGCTTTTCGTGCTGGCGAGCCGTCCCGCCGCCCGCTAGGCCCTGACAATGCGCATAACCCAAGCCGATATCGATCTC
This sequence comes from Sphingomonadales bacterium, assembly GCA_038250735.1. Lineage (GTDB taxonomy): Bacteria > Pseudomonadota > Alphaproteobacteria > Sphingomonadales > Sphingomonadaceae > Sphingomonas. Next base: position 7,906 of record JBBSCC010000069.1, read on the forward strand.
GCCAACCGCCTGGCCGATGCCGCAGGTGCAGTGATTCGCCCCTATTTTCGCGCGGCACACGGGCTGGAAACCAAGGCCGACCACTCACCCGTCACGCTGGCTGACCGCGAAGCCGAAGCAGCAATGCGCGCGATGATCGAAGCGGCCTTCCCCGATGATGCGATAATCGGAGAGGAATATGGCACCAAGCCGGGCAATTCTGGCCGCGCCTGGGTGCTCGATCCGGTCGACGGCACCCGCGCTTTTGTGTCGGGGCGGCCCATATTCGGCACGCTGATCGCGCTCATGATTGACGGGTGGCCGATGCTGGGCATCATCGACCAGCCAATCCTGCGCGAACGATGGCTGGGGGTAATCGGCAAACTCACGCTGTTTAATGGCACACCAATAACGACGCGCGCCTGCACGTCGTTGGAGGGCGCGGCGCTCGCCACCACCAGCCCGCATGCATTTGATGAGCATCAGGCCGATCACTTTGTTGCGCTCGCACGGGCGGTAACGCGCGGGTCGATGCAGCAGGGGCCGATTTATGGCGGCGACTGTTACAATTATGGGTGCCTTGCCTCAGGCCATCTGGACATTGTGGTGGAGGCCGGGCTGAAGGTACACGACTTCGCTGCGCTGGTGCCCGTGGTTGAAGGCGCGGGCGGGCGAATGTGTGACTGGCAGGGCGACCCGCTGACCGCAGACAGTATTGGCGAGGTGATCGCCGCAGGAGATCCGGCGCGAATCGAGGACATTGTTGAGGCGTTGACCTGCCACGGGCACTGACGCCCGCTTCAAAAAATCCCTAGAAACTTCTTTCGCTGTTCCTTGCGCTGACCCTTGGTGCGATTGCCATTTTCTGATTTGGCGGTTGTGCCCCGGCCGACATCGTCGCGCGGCACGCCCTTGGTCGTGCGTTGGGCCTGCGCGGTGGCCCCTGCCAGAATCGGGCCGCAGCTTGCCGCCTTGGCATCCCCCACATCGACAAACGCCAGTACCGATGCAAGCGGTGTCGCAACGAGGCCAAGCGCGACCGCGGCGCCGCCCCGCGCGAACAAATCGCTGCTGATCGGGTCGATTGCAGGCTTGGCGAAATAGCCCTTGATCGCCACCGGCGACTGCGCGGACAACAGGCTGAATTTCTTGCCATCCGCCCGAAACGACACGTCGACCGCTTCATTGCGGAAGCTGAAACCGCCGCGCCCAACCATCACGTTCTTGCTCGTGTCGATCAGGATCGGGTCAGCAGCGGCAATGCCGCGCCGCACCGTAAAGCCGATCAAGCCGCAGTTTATCTGCACCGGCTCTTTCAGCCGACCCTGTAACAGCTTGTAGAGATAGGTGCCGACATCAAGTTCCGACAGCTGCACGTTTCGTGTCCAGAAACTCCCCTTCGGCAAGATGATGGCGATGCGGCCATTGGCGTTGCTGAGCGATTGATGGACGCTATTACCCGCCCCCGTCATTTTGATTCGCGCTTTCAGCGTGCCGCTGGTGCCCGATTCCTCAACGCCGAACCCCGCCAGCAGCACGCCCATTGGCGTCGGCGACAGGCGGATATCATAATCGGTAAACACCGGGTCGCGGCGCGCATTGATGCTGACGTCAGCATCCACCTTGCCGCGCGCCAGATCAAAGGTCAGCGGCGACAGCGTCAACAGCCGATCCTCCAGCTTCAGCGTCAGACCAATGTTCGACACCGGCAGGCTTTTTGCCCGGATACGGCGCACCGAATAGCGGACATCAGCATCAAAATTCTTGAGTGATTCGGTTTGCAACGGGGCATCCGGCAGTAGCCGGGGGGCACCGTTTACCGTGGTGATAACGCCAGCCTTGCCCTTGGCGGCAACCCGGTCGGGATTATACCCGATAAAGGGAGCGATATCGACGATATCGAGCGTCCGGGTCGCCAGCGTTGCGGTGACCAGCATGCGCGGCTCACGCATCGTCACCGTCATTCGCCCGGCCAGATCGCTGTCGCCGAACCGTCCGGTCAGCCCGGCAAACCGCCATTCATTGCCCGCCTTGGTCAGCGCTGATCGCAGCCGATAGGCCCGGGTTTCGGGCACGGCGATTCCGGCGACTTCAAACAGATCGGCCAGATTGCGTCCGCGCACATCCACGCGCAACTTCGCCCCCTCCAGCTCGGTCGCGCCGGGCAATGTACCCGCAATATCCGCCACAGTGCGCGCGGCGCGGATGTGGAGCGCCAGCTTGTTCTCGCCCCCCGCAATCGTGGCGTTCGGGGATAGCAGCGCGCCGGAAAGCGCAAACGGCGTTCCGCGCGCCGCGCCCGTGCCCGCGAATCGGATGTCATTGGTCAACGTCGTACCTGCGGCGCGAATCGTGCGCAGCATGATATCCGCCGACAGCTGATATTTGGGATCGCGATACCGGACCTGCGTCCCTTCGATCACTGCCCGGCGGATCAACGGGATATCCAGCGGCTTGCCGTCAAGCGCAAAGGTCCAGCTGTTCGCCTTGTGTGCACGGTCCCATTGCAGATCGATCTTGCCGCCATCGAGATCTAGCCAATTGAGTCGCCGCTTGCCAAACAGGAAGCTGAGCGTCGCTATGTTCGTTTCAATGGTGCGCGCTTCGAAAAAGTTGCGCGGCCCGGCCCATGCTGGGTTCGACACCGTCAGCCCTTCGGCATAAAACTTTGCATCGATGATGTTGAAATAGAATTGAAAATCACCGGCAACGCGCACCTGGCGCTGGCTCATCTGGCTGGCAATGCGTTCAAAACTGGCTTTAAGGAACCGACCCTTGGTCACGTAGAGGATCACCCAGGCGAGCACCGGCAAGGCGAGCACCGCGGCCACGATTTTTAAAATCCGCTTGGCGATTCGCTTCGTCCGCTCGGCGGGATCCGGGGCGACGTCCCCAGCGACTTCTCCAGCAGCGGGGGCGGGGGCCGGGGCCAAGGAAGCGGTATAGGGCGGTGCGGGCGGCAGAGTATCGGGATCGCTCATCCGCCAACAACCGCGCGGCGCGGTGATCGTTCCACCGGCAGCACATATGCCAACCCAGTTGCCAAACGACCGCCCTTCGTCTAATGGCCCGCCTTTCCGCGAGTAAGAGGAACTGCCCGGCCGGTATGGGCTGCCGTGGCCGTTCATAAATCGTCGCGCAAACAAGGAGACGAAAATGCCCAAACTCAAGACGAAGAGCGGCGTCAAAAAACGCTTCAAGCTCACGGCCACTGGTAAGTTAAAGCACGGCGTTGCCGGCAAGCGCCACCGGCTGATCAGCCACAATGGCAAATATATTCGCCAAAATCGCGGCACCAAGGTCCTGTCAAAGGCCGACACCGCAACCGTAAAGGCCTGGGCGCCTTACGGTCTCGGTTGAGCTAGGAGATTTAGGAAATGGCACGCGTAAAACGGGGTGTAACCACCCGCGCAAAACATAAGCGGATTTTAGAACAGGCGAAGGGCTATTATGGCCGTCGCAAGAACACGATCCGTGTCGCCCGTCAGGCCGTCGAAAAGGCCGGGCAATATGCGTACCGCGATCGCAAGGTAAAGAAGCGCAGCTTCCGTGCCCTGTGGATTCAGCGCATCAACGCCGCGGTTCGCGCCGAAGGCATGACCTATGGCAATTTCATGCACGGCCTGAAGCTGGCGGGCGTTGAGCTCGACCGGAAGGTTTTGGCCGATATCGCCATGCACGAAGGCGCAGCGTTTAGCGGCATCATCGCTCAGGCGAAGGCGGCCCTGCCCCAGGCCGCCTGAGCGCGACCTGAGCAGCACGCCAACAAGGGGCGCGGGTGGATTGCCACCCGCGCCCTTTTCGTTATCGGCAAACATAGCTTGTGGAGCTGAAGACGTGACAACTGACATCGAAATATTGGGTCAAGACCTTAGAGCAGCCATTAACGGCGCTGAGACACTCGACGAACTTGAGACGGCACGCATCAGAGCTTTGGGTAAGGGCGGCTCCATATCTGTTCTTTTGCAGGGCCTTGGAAAGCTGCCTCTTGAGGAACGGGTGGCACGCGCGCCAACGCTGAATGCTTGGAAGGGTTCGCTCACCGCGTCTCACCTCGCGCGCAAATCGGCACTCGAACGCGCCGACCTGGACGCTCGCCTCGCCCGCGAAACGATCGACATGACACTACCCGCCGAACCGGCGGTTACCGGCACCATCCACCCCGTCAGCCAGGTGATGGACGAACTGGCCGAAATCTTCGCCGATCTGGGTTTCGCGGTCGCGACCGGGCCTGAGATTGAGGACGACTGGCATAATTTCACCGCGCTCAACATTCCGGAAACGCACCCGGCGCGCGCGATGCATGATACATTCTATCTGGCGGGCAACCATGCCCGGCCGATGGTGCTCCGCACCCATACCAGTCCCGTGCAAATCCGCACGATGATGGCGCAGCAGCCCCCTATCCGCATCATCGCGCCGGGCCGCACCTATCGATCCGATAGTGACGCAACGCATACGCCGATGTTCCATCAGGTTGAGGGGCTGGTGATCGACAAGGGCATCACGCTAGGCCATTTGAAATGGACGCTGGAGACGTTTCTGAAGGCGTTTTTTGAGCGTGACGATGTCGTGCTGCGCCTGCGCCCGAGCTATTTCCCGTTCACTGAGCCATCTGCGGAGGTCGATGTCGGCTTCACGATCCAAAACGGCAAGCGCGTGATTGGCGGCAGCGGCGATGCGAAAAATGGCGGCTGGATGGAAGTGCTGGGCAGCGGCATGGTTCACCCCAAGGTGATTGCGGCGTGCGGGCTGGACCCGGACGAATGGCAGGGCTTCGCGTTCGGCTGCGGGATCGATCGGCTGGCGATGCTGAAATATGGGATGGACGATCTGCGCCCGTTCTTTGACGGCGATCTGCGCTGGATGAAGCATTACGGGTTTTCCTGCCTGGACGTGCCCACGCTATCGGGAGGAGTCGGCGCATGAAGTTCACCTTGAGCTGGCTCAAAGAGCATCTCGACACCGCTGCGACGCTCGATGAAATCGTGCTGGCCCTCACCCGGATCGGCCTCGAAGTCGAAGGCGTCGAGAATCCGGGCGCGAAACTGGCCGCATTCCGGGTCGCCAAGGTGCTTTCTGCAGAGCGCCACCCACAGGCAGACAAGCTGCAGGTGCTGTCTGTGGACGCGGGTGACGGGCCGATGCAGGTTGTGTGCGGCGCGCCCAATGCGCGCGCGGGGTTGATCGGTGTGTTCGGCGCCCCCGGCGCGACCGTCCCTGCCAACGGCATGGTGCTGAAAATTGCCGAAATCCGGGGCGTCGTGTCGAACGGCATGATGTGTTCGACGCGCGAGCTGGAACTGGGCGACGATCATGACGGCATCATTGAACTGCCTGCAGATGCCCCGATTGGCACGGCTTACCCCGATTATGCGGGCCTGACCGATCCGGTGATCGACGTTTCCGTCACCCCCAACAAGCAAGATTGCATGGGCGTGCGCGGCATTGCGCGTGATCTGGCGGCGGGCGGCATGGGAACGTTGAAACCCCTGGCCGATGTGTACCGCATGGCGACGCTTGACCTGCCGGGTGACGGCGCTGGACCTGTGGTGCGTACCGATGATCCGGCGGGCTGCCCCGCCTTTTACGCGCGGACTGTATCTGGCGTGCGCAATGGCGCTTCCCCGGCCTGGATGCAGCAAAAGCTGAAGGCGATTGGCCAAAAGCCGATTTCGGTTCTGGTCGACATCACCAATTTTGTGATGTTCGATCTGGGCCGCCCGCTGCACGTTTATGATCAGGCCAAACTGGTTGGCGGACTGGTGGCCCGCAAAGCGGGCAGCGGCGAAAGCGTGGTCGCGCTGAACGGCAAAACCTATGCGCTAGACGAGACGATGACCGTGATCGCTGATGACGAGAAAGTCCATGATATCGGCGGCATCATGGGCGGTGAGGAAACCGGCGTATCGGACACGACCACTGATGTGCTGATCGAATGCGCCTTTTTTGATCCTGAAAGCATCGCGCGGACCGGGCAGAAACTGCTGTTAACCAGCGATGCGCGCACGCGGTTTGAGCGCGGCGTCGACCCGAATTTGCTCGATGACGGGCTGGCAATCGCGACCTGGCTGGTGCTGGAACATTGCGGCGGCATGGCAAGCGAAGTGACGCGCGCA
>JBBSCC010000070.1:0-13766 GCA_038250735.1 Sphingomonadales bacterium
CAAGCGGCGAATGGGCCGGTAGATCGGCTCGGTCAGTTTTTCGAGGCCCTGGTGCAGCGAGCGGACGAAATCATTATAGGTGTTGATCACGTTGAACGCGATCAGCAGCGACAGGATGATCTGGACGACGATGATCCACCAGACCAGGTTGAGCAGGACGGTCGCAATCTGGATAAGCGTGATCAATCGGGGCACTCCATTGGCCTATACAGGCGTTATACTATACTAAAACACGTGAGCAAGGGGTTAGCGATGCACCAGCGTGCCCGCCCCTGCCTGGGTGAAGATTTCAAGCAGCATCGCATGCGGCACGCGCCCGTCAAGGATAACGGCGGCATCCACACCCCCCTCAACCGCCGTAATGCACGTCTCCAGCTTGGGGATCATCCCGCCGCTGATCGTGCCATCAGCGCGCAACCCCGCAATCGCCGCCGGATCAAGATCGGTCATCAGCGCCCCGCTTTTGTCGAGCACACCCGCGACATCGGTGAGCAGGAACAGGCGTGACGCCCCCAGCGCCGCCGCAATCGCGCCCGCCATCGTGTCGGCATTGATGTTATAGGTCTGCCCATCCGCGCCGATGCCAATGGGGGCGATTACCGGAATCATCCCCGCCGACGAAATCGTGTCGATCACGCTGCGGTCAATCGCTTCGGGTTCGCCGACAAAGCCCAGATCAACTACGCGCTCGATATTGCTGTCGGGGTCACGCGTGGTGCGCTCCACCTTTACCGCACGCACAAAGCCGCCATCCTTGCCCGAAATGCCGATCGCGCGCCCTCCCGCCTGACCGATCCAGGCGACGATTTCCTTGTTGATCGCGCCCGACAGCACCATTTCGGCGACTTGCGCGGTCTGCGCATCGGTGACGCGCAGGCCGTCAATAAAGCTCGATTCGACGCCCAGTTTTTTCAGCATCGCGCCAATCTGCGGCCCGCCACCGTGAACGACGACGGGGTTGATGCCCACCGCCTTCAGCAACACGACATCCTCGGCAAAATCGCGCTGAAGCTCCGCGTCGCCCATCGCGTGCCCGCCATATTTCACGACAAAGGTTTTGCCGGCATAACGCTGAAGATAGGGCAACGCCTCGGTCAGTGTCTCCGCCTTGGCGAGCATCGCCGGGTCTGGCGCGTGGTTGGGGGTGGATGTGGTCATGGGCACCGTCTACCCAATCCCTCCCGATAGCGAAAGCTATGGTCGCGCGATCGCGAATTGCGAACATCGCACCGCTTCCTTCATCGTCACCCCGGACTTGTTCCGGGGTCCACTTCTCTACAAGACGAGCCGCCGTTTGGTGCTCGGTGGCCCCCGGAACAAGTCCGGGGTGACGGTAGAAGCAAAATGACGGCTCTCGCCCAATTGCAGACACCAGCTTTGCGTGCGACCATACAGAATGAGCGACGAACCACACATGGTTGAGGCCACGGACAGCGGAGACGGTTTCAAGCATTGGCGGCTGCTGCGCCGATCGCACGGGCTTTATTTTTATGAAGAGAAGACCTTGGAAGAAGAGGTTTATCTCATAGAGGAGGATGGGAGCGAGGGTGCTGTCGTCGCTGACGCCTATTGGACACCAACGCATGTTTCGGGCCTGTTCGATACAAGCGAAGCAGCACGCTTAGACGCCGTTGCCACTCTTCCTTGGCTGCGCAAGGCGTTCGGGAATGCGGGGACGAGCGGCAGCTAACCACCGATCTCAGCCCCTTACTCCCCGCGATCCAGCCACCGCCCGATGCCCACCACCAGATAAATCAGCGGCGGCACCAGCAACGCGGAAAGCCCCACCTTCACCACCATCTGCCCGATCAGCAGTTCATAGATCGGGAACACCCCCAGAAATGCGATACTGACGAACAGCAGGGTATCGACAATCTGGCTGAGGATGCTGGCGATTCCGGCGCGCAGCCACAGCATGCCGCCGCCCTCTTTGCCCTTCATCGCGGCAAAGACATACACGTTCAGCGTCTGCGAAATGCCGTAGGAGATGATGCCGCCAATCCAGATGCGCGGCGTTGCGCCCATCATCAGCGCAAAGGCATCGCGCCGGGCGGGCTCCATATCGGGCGCGGCGGGGATCAGCAGCACGATCACCGACAGCACGATCGACGCGATCAGCGGCACAAAGCCGAACCGCACCAGCCGGTTGGCAATCACCGCGCCGTGCAGCTCTGCAATCGCGCTCGACACCACCACCAGCAGCAGGAACGCGAAAATCCCCGCCTCGATCGCCAGCGGCCCCAGCCCGATCATCGGCCCCAATGCAGAGAGCGGCCCCAGCGCCACCTGCTTATTGCCGAGCACGCCGGCGATGCACACCATGCCGCCATAAAATATCGAGAGTGCGAACAAAGAGCGCGGGATGCGGAGATCATTTTGGTTCATGCAGTGATTGCTAGCGAGATTTGCGCGCCCGTCAAACCACGCGCCGTAAACGACGCCATCATCGCCCAGCCTGCGCACCCCGACACACCACGCTTGTCACCCCCACGCAGGCGGGGGTCCAGCTTCTGTCGCTGATCGGGGAAGGGACAAGCTGGATCCCCGCCTGCGCGGGGATGACGAATTAAGTTTTCAGCGCGATCCCCTAGCCCCACGCCGCCATCGCTGTATGCTAGTGCGCTTGCGCAGCCGGGGGGCGGCGTGTGTAATTTGCGCGGGAAATTTGAATGAACCAAACGCTTATCGGCCTGTCGGGGATCGCGGTGATCCTGTTTGCGGCCTTTCTGCTGTCAAACAACAAGCGGCTGATCCGCCCCCGCGTCGTGATCGCCGCCTTTGGCTTGCAGGTCGCGATGGCGGTGCTGGTGCTGTATGTGCCGGCGGGCAAGCGGGTGATTGAAACCATGGCGCTGGGGGTATCGGCGCTGCTGGGGTATGCCGCTGCAGGCACGCAGTTGATCTTTGGCAAGCTGGCGACTGATCCGACCTTTGGTTCGGCCTTTGCCTTTTCCGCGCTGCCGGTGATCATCTTTTTCGCCGCCCTAGTGGCGGTGCTGTATCATCTGGGCATCATGCAACTGGTGATCAAATATGTCGGCGGCGCGATTGAACTGATTGTCGGCGTGTCAAAGGTTGAGGCGCTGTGTGCCGCCGCCAACATCTTTGTCGGGCAAAGCGAGGCCCCGCTGGTGATCGCCCCCTATCTGCCTGCGCTGAAGCCGCCGCAATTATTTGCGGTGATGTCTGTCGGGATGGCAGGCGTGGCGGGCACGATCCTGGCCGCTTATGCCGCATTGCTCGGCCCGCAAGCGCTGCCCTATCTGCTCGCGGCATCGTTCATGTCGGCACCCGGCGGGCTGCTCATGGCCAAGATCATCATGCCTGATGTGCCCCCGATGCCCGCCACCGATGAGGACATTCAGATCGCAGACCCGGTCGATCCTGTGGTGGAGGTTGAGCGCGCCGAAAACGTCATTATGGCCGCCGCCAATGGCGCGCAAACGGGCGTGCGGATTGCCGTGGCGGTGGCCGCAATGGTGCTGGCGTTTGTGTCGCTGGTCGCGCTTGCCAATGGGCTGTTGGGCGCAGTGGGCGGGCTGTTCGGCCATCCTGAACTGACTTTTCAATGGATATTGGGCGTCGTCCTGTCGCCCTTCATGCTGCTGCTGAACATCCCGGCGAGCGAGGCCGCAGCAGCGGGCAGCCTGGTCGGCACCAAGGTAGTGCTGAACGAATTTGTCGCGTTCATCGATCTGGGGCAGATGAAGAACCTGTCCGCGCGCACCACCGCCGTTGTCACTTTTGCGTTGTGCGGCTTTGCCAATTTCCTGTCGATTGCGATTCAGATCGCCGCGACGGGTAGCCTGGCGCCCAACCAGCGCCCGATGATTGCCAAACTGGGCATCCGCGCGCTGGCGGCGGGCACGCTTGCCAATCTGATGAGCGCGGCACTGGCGGGTATGTTGATCAGCTAGCTTTCGGGCTGGCTTTAGCGTTGGGGGACGCAAATGGACGATGCAACGAACCGGGATGACGGGCCAGTCGCGACGCGGCACGGGCCCGAACATATGCTGGAACGGCTGATTTTCTTTTCCGACGCGGTGTTTGCCATCGCGATCACACTGCTCGTCATCGAAATCCATGTGCCGCACCTGCCGCGCGGCTCCACGAACGAGCAATTCGGCTATGCGCTGCTCGTACTGACCCCCAATTTCATCGGATTCATTGTCAGTTTTTTCGTGATCGGCGCGTTTTGGAGCGGGCATCACCGTGCCTTTGGCTGCGCCGCGCATTACAGCGAGAAGCTGGTGCCCGCGAACATCCAGCTGTTGCTGACGATTGCGGCGATGCCGTTTTTCACCGCCTTCCTCAGCACCTACAACAATCAGCGCGTGCCGGTGGTGCTCTATTGCTGCTGGCTGTTGCTCACCGCGCTGCTGAACCTGCGGCTGGGCAGATTGGCGACCTCGCCCCCGGTGGTCGACTCCAGTGTGCCCGCTGAAACCATTGCCGGCATCCGGCGACGCGGGCTGGCGACGGTGTTGGGCGCAGTAACCGCCATTCTGGTTGGCATCTTCTCGCCATGGCCGATCGTCGCCCAGATATCGCTGATGACGATTCCGCTGTGGCGCGTGATGCTGGGCTGGGGCGCAAAACGGCCCGCTGCGGGATAGGGCCGGGGCAATGGAGGCTGGGCTGAAACTGCGCTTTACCAAGGGATCGGGAAAGGTCGACCGGCTGGACCTGATCCAGCCTGATGGCACCACAGAGAATATCGACTGCCCCAAGCAGCGGATTATCCCCCACGACATGGTTCATTTCGCGGTGGAGGAGGTGCTGGCCGCACAGGGTTTCCTATCCCGAGTCCGCGATGGCGAAGCCGCCGATGTCCGCATGGCGGGCAACGCCATCAGCGACGGGGTTGAGCGGCTGGTAGAAGTGATGCAGGCCGATGGCTGGTCCCCGGGGGAAGGTGCTGCAGATGTGATCGCGCTGTACCACGTCACCTGCGAAGCCCGCAGCTGTCCACCGCTGGCGATCACCGAAGAGCTGGTAACCCGGCTGCGCGAGCGGATTGCTGTGCTGACGACGGCATGGGATGCCGTGGCGGTGGGCGAGGTGATGGAGCTGCGGCTAGGCTGATTGCTTGCCACCGATGGCAGCAATGCGCGTTTCGCGGGGGAACATAAGCCCGCAAAAATACCGCTTGAAGTTGACCCAGCGTCAACCACTACACCACTCTCATGACGCTGATCCTTGACATTACCGATGTCGCCCGCCGCACCGGGCTAACCTCGCGCGCCTTGCGGTTTTACGAAGCGCGCGGGCTGGTAAAGCCGCTGCGTACCGCGTCCGGGCGGCGCTGTTACGGATCGGGTGAACTTGAACGGCTGTACCAGCTTATTGCGCTGAAGCGGGCCGGGCTCAGCCTTGCTGACATCAAAGGGTTGTTTGACCGCAAGCCGATTGATCTGCGCGAATTGCTGGCGATCAAGCTTGACCAGGTTGACGCGCAGGCCCGCACGCTTGGCGACATTCGCGACGTGCTCGCGACGACATTGTCCCGAATCGATCGCGGCGAGCCGATCGATGCCGCGACCTTCTGCTCGCTCATCCGAACCGGAGACAAAATGATGACTGACGAGGCAAAACAATGGGAAGCCGTGACAAATCGCTATATGAGCGACGAGGCAAGGGCTGATTTCGCGGCGACACGCGGCGACATGGCAGCGGCTTATGCCGGGTTTGATCAAGCGGAATATTCAGCCAAATGGAAAGAGCTGGGCACCCGCATCGAGGCAGCACTGCCGCTTGATGCGGCCAGCGATGCGGCGCAGGCCTTTGTCGCTGAATGGAATACGCTGCTCGAACCCTTTACCCGCATGGCAACGCCCGCAATGATGGACGGGGCGCGGCAGATGTATGCCAAGATGGACCAGTGGGAAGGCCAGGCCGATCCCGGCTTTGACCACCAGGTTTTCCAGTTCATCCAGGCAGCCAGCGCGGCCAAACGCGGTTGACGGGCAGCCGGTGCCGACGCCGGAACGCGTCGACACCGGTCACCCCAAATCGGCCATCGCTGCCGTGGCGATTTCGTCATCCTCGGCTGAACTGGCGCCCGATACACCGATGGCGCCGATAATCTTGCCGCCAACCACGATTGGCCTGCCGCCGGCGATGGGCAGCGCGCCGGGCAGCGCCAGCGTCGTCACCCGCCCGTCGAGCACTGCCTTGGCCATAGCTGCCGTCGGCGTGCGGAACCGCGCTGCGCTGCCCGCCTTTTCCTGCGCCACGATGATGGAGCCATATTGGGTGTCGTCCATCCGGGCAAAGGCGACCAGGCTCGCGCTGGGTTCAACCACTGCAATCGCCATCCGAAAACCGCGCGCGCGGGCAGCAGCGAGTGCCCGATCAATCAGTCGCTGTGCCTGGGCCAGCGTTATCGGCGTGCCATAAGGCGGCGCCGGGACGGGGGCGGCCGTGGCAACCACCGCCACAGGGGCTGGCGCGGCTTGCTGCGCGGTGGCGGGGGTGGCCATAGCGGCCAAAGCCACAGCCGCAAACATCATCTTCATCATCATCTTGGCCCTCAGCGTGTGGGTTGGGGTTCGGCACCCGAATAATCATAAAAGCCGCGCTTTACCTTGCGGCCATACCAACCCGCTTCGACATATTTCACCAGCAGCGGCGCGGGGCGGAATTTGGGGTCGCCCGTGCCATCATACAGCACCCGGATGATTTCCAGACAGGTGTCGAGCCCGATAAAATCAGCCAGCGTCAGCGGCCCCATCGGATGGTTCAGGCCCAGCATACACGCTGTATCGATATCGCGCATCGTCGCCACGCCCTCCCCCAGCGCAAAGATCGCCTCGTTAATCATCGGCATCAATACGCGGTTGACGATGAAGCCCGGCGCATCATTGGCATGCACGATCTGTTTGCCGAGCGACTGACCGAACGCCTCGACAGCCGTCACCGTGGCGTCGCTGGTGGCCAGGCCCCGGATCAGCTCGATTAGCCCCATCACCGGCACCGGATTGAAGAAATGCACGCCCATGAACCGCGCCGGATCTGGTGAGGCCTGCGCAAGGCGGGTGATCGGGATGGATGAAGTGTTGCTGGCCAGAATCGCATCCGCCGCCAGCACCTTGCCAACATTGGCGAAGATCGCGCGCTTGATCTCCTCACGCTCGGTCGCCGCTTCAATGACAAGGCCGCACGGTGCGAACGCCTCCACCCCTGCCACCGGCTCGATCAACGCCAGCGCCGCATCACGCGCCGCGGCGGTAATTTTTTCCTTGGTGACAAGCCGGTCGAGCCCCTTGGCGATCCCCGCCTTACCCCCTTCCGCGCGCGCCAGATCAACGTCGGACAGCAGCACATGGTACCCGGCCTGTGCCGACACCTGCGCAATCCCTGCGCCCATTTGGCCCGCGCCGATGACGCCGATTGTTTTCATTGGTTATGGCCTTTGCAACTGTTGGTTGGACAAGCCTATCGCCGCTTTTGGCGGGGGGGATCAAGGGGGGCCTGTTGCCCGTGCCTTCAAGCTATCGTGATTATTTGCTATACTGTTTATTTATAGGGCGCAGCGGCTTGCCGCGCCGCGCCATCCGACGGGAGTGCGGCGCGTGCCGTCGACACAGCAAGCACCACCAGCGAAGCCGCATAGGGCAGCGCCACGATCGCGATCAACGCACGCGACCAGCGGCGCTGCGCCCAATGCGCCAGCTGCCAGGCCATCGCCAACCCCAGTACGGCCTCTCCAATCATCACCGGCACGCCAAAATGGCGGCGATCATAATAGGAAACGGGCGACGCGAATTTCCAGTCGGACAGCGGCCAGAATTGCATATGCGCGTCTTCACGGTGGCACAGGAAATCGACCACCCCGTGCGCAAGCCCTGCCGCAGCAACAGTAACCGCAATCGCCGCCCAGCGCGTGCCGGGCCGCACCCTTTGGGCAAACAGCGCGGTGATCAGCGCCAGCCCCCACAGCGGGAAACTATGGCTCAGCCCGTTAATGTGCTGCCACCAAGGTTGAAAATAATCATGCCCGAAAATTTGTTGCCCGCTATGCCCCAGTGCGGCGAGCACCGCCACGATAACGAACATCGGTATATCAGGGGCAGCACCCGCAATTGCCCCGGCCATCATCAAGGTCGAATCGCGCCGTCCAAACAGCCACGCGCCAAGCAAAGCATGCGTTTGGGTCTGCATTTCAGGGACGCGGCGTTCGGATCATCGCATTTGGTTTATCGGCGCGGCAGGTGATGTCAAAACAATCTGCGCGACCGCGCCGCACAGAGGGCGGAGAGCAGAGGGCAGGCCAGTTTTCGAGGAAAACAGCGGGCAATCATCGGCACCAATCGATAAGCCCAGCCGCGTGAAGCCAACGGCATGAACGCGCCACCCCGCATGGCATGTCCGCTCACCCGGGTGCCGTGCCGCCTGCCTTGGGTCGCCAGAAACTCAGGATGATCGCGGTGACCAGAATTGCCAGCCAGCCCGGCACGCTGAATGGCACGACATCGTGCGGTCGCGCGACCAACGCATAAACCGACAGCATGGCACTGCCACCCATGATCAGGCCGATCCAGCGCAGCCAGTCCGGGCGCCGAAACATCAAGATGGCGATCGTTGCAATTGCCGCGCTCAACAGAAAGAATTTTACCCGAACCGCGGGGATCAAAATGTCAAAATCGGCCTGTGAGCCGGGGAAATGCGCGATAATCTGGAGCAGTCTGTGGTTTTCAACCTGGTCAAACACCCCCGCACAAACCGCCAGCAAAACGCCAATCCACACACGCCGCGTGGACGAATGCCCCAGGTTTTTGCCAAGCGCCAACAAGCAGGTGATGAGCACTGCCAGATAGGCTGGCACGAAACGAACGATATCAATCCATAAACCGGCCCGCTGGGCTTCAAGCATCGCTGATCGGCACTGCACCGGCATCAAGCGCTCCAGCTCGCCTGGAGTCTTCACCAGCTCGAACGCCAATATCGGGTCGCTCTGCAGCCCGCATCCACGAATTCCCGGCACCAACGCGAACGACGAGGATACCCAGAACATGGCAACACCGCACAAAACGCATATTCGCCACCGCCACATGACCGGCTCTCCCCGGCTTTTTTATAGGCCCGTTTTGGCGTTCAGTCACGAAATGCGCGAAACCCCGCCCCAAAATGCGAAGGGTGGCAGGGGGCCATCTGCACATGCATCAACCGAGTGGCAATTGGGCGGCAATTGGGTGGCCTCTCACATCGTTTGTCGTCACGGATATCGCCAGCCGGTTGCCGACGACGATCGTTGACGCGCATAGAAAAGGGCTGCGGCTGCGTCAGGCCGATTGGCCAATTATATGCCTGCCATTTGCCCAGCGGCGTCGTCTCCATCGGCAAGGCCGATCACAACGCGCTGCGCGGCCGCGCGGCAATTTTTCGCGGCAGGGTTAACCACTCGAGTGATCAGAAAAAACAGGATGCCCGCCCACGCTGCTAACGGGCCGCTAAACGTGCAAAAATAGAACGTTCTGGTCCGCATGGTATCGCCAAGGACTTTCGTCGTGCGATTTACCAAGGCTCTGGCGGAGACGGAGGGATTCGAACCCTCGGTGGGAGTAAACCCCCCACGGCGGTTTAGCAAACCGCTGGTTTCAGCCACTCACCCACGTCTCCAGCTGGCGGCAAGCGGCGGCTATAGAACGGAGTTGACCAGGGTTCAACCGTCGACGCGCCACCAATTTTCATGCGTTCGGACGTAAAACGGACTCGTGTCACCGCCTGTTCATTGCGCGGGCGGCACCATCACCGATATCATCACCGGTGGCGTCGGTTGACGGTATTGAAGAAAAGGGCAGCGGACATGCGCAATTTGACGGGCCTGATCGGCATGGTGATCGCGCTGGGGATGATGGGTGCCGCGCCGTCATCCGCACAGGTCCGCACGGTCGATCCCAACCGGGCGATCAACAGCGATCAATCGGCCAGGCCGCGCGGGGTGCCGCCACAACAGCAATCGCCGCAGGATATGGCGCGGCCCGATGCGCGCGGCGATCAAGCGCCCGCAGAGCCCGATCCCGCGCGCCAGTCGACCGCCGCAGATCAGGGCCAAACCGCCGCCGAGACGACAACGGTGACCGCCAACACCTATCGCCGCAACGACCTGTTCAGCGCGGGTGAGCGCGTGTTTGGCAAAGGGGCCGAGGGAATGGCCGGCATCCTGGAGAAAATTCTGAAGGAGCAGGGCGAACCCAATGCCTATATCGCCGGGCGCGAGGCATCGGGCGCTGTTGTTATCGGTCTGCGATATGGATCGGGCATCCTGTCCCACCGGATAGAGGGCGACCAACCCGTTTACTGGACCGGTCCGTCGGTGGGTTTCGATCTGGGTGGTAACGCGTCAAAGGTGTTTGTGCTGGTGTACAACCTGTACGATACCGAAGATCTGTACCGTCGGTTCCCCGAAGGCGAAGGCCATTTATACTTTGTCGGCGGTTTTTCGGCGACCTATCTGCGGCGCGGGAACATCGTGCTGATCCCCATTCGGCTTGGCGTGGGCGCGCGTGCCGGGGTGAACATTGGCTATATGAAGTTTCGCAAGAAGCAGCGCTGGTTGCCGTTCTGAGGCGCATCGCCCCGCCCGTGTCGCCCGCATATGCACCAGCACCGCGCGACCAGACGGCGCGGTGGTAAGGGCCTCCTTGTTTTTTGGGACGATAGCACCACGTCAGCCTGATGACTGAAGCTGTAACGGGCACCATGCTCGCCGATCGTGCCCTGCTCCGCGTTGCGGGCGAGGGTGTTAGTGATTTTCTGCAGGGGCTGGTGACGCAAGACGTTGCGCGGCTGGCCGATGGGCCCTTGTTCAGCGCGCTGCTGACCCCGCAGGGCAAGGCGCTATTCGATTTTCTGCTGTGGCAAGACGGCGATGCCGTGCTGATCGATGCAGAGGCCAACCAGCGTGAGGCGCTTGCGCGGCGGCTGTCGCTCTACCGGCTGCGGCGCGCCATCACGATTGAGCCGGTCGACGGCGCGGTACATTGGTCGCCCTTGCCGGAGAAGGGGGTGCCCGATCCGCGACTGGCGGCGCTTGGCAATCGCTGGCTGGGCACCGCAGGCGACGTAGCAACGCAGTGGCACGCCCACCGCCTGGCCCTGGGGGTCACCGAAGGGGTGGCTGAACTGGGCAATGGGGAGACGCTATGGCTTGAATGCAACGCGCGCGAGCTGGGCGGGGTGAGCTTTACCAAGGGCTGCTATATCGGGCAGGAAAACACCGCGCGGATGCACCATCGTTCCAAAGTAAACCGGCGGCTGGTGGTGGCGCCATATGGCCCTGGCGGCGCGCGCACACGCGCGCAATATGCCGATCTTGGACTTATGGTGGAGCTGCGCCGTGTGGAGGCGCTGGGCGATGCGATCATGCCCAACTGGCTTGCCGAGGCCATTGAAAGCGATCGAAACGCTGAAGCCTGAACGCCGGGGGCCCCGGAAGCCTTAGAGCGGACAGCGTGCGGTATGAATCGTCATTGCGACCCCGGCCCCGGGTAGGGGAAACAATCCAGCATCGCCAAACCCGGCACGCGCGATTGCCTCGCTGCGCTCGCGGTGTCGTCGGTGATGCAGATGAAACGGGCAAGGACCTAGCGCTGCGTGCCTAGGCCAATGCGCCCACCAAGATACTGGCAGCCAAGATACCGGCAGCGACGGCGAAGCGCGTAATCGAGCGCGACGATCCGTGTGGCTGCACGCCATTTCGCACCCTCCAGCAATCACATGCTGCAAGAGCACCAAAAATGGGCACCAAAAAATGAGCAACAAAAAAGGGAGGCCGGCGGGTGCCGACCTCCCTGATTTTGTCCAAACGGACCTGGCTTAGTTGCCCGAGCCGGGGCCGTAGGTAACTTCCACGCGACGGTTCTGCAGTTCGCGAACACCATCGGCGGTTTCGACGAGCGGACGGCCTTCGCCGAACGCCTGGGTCGTGATGACGCCTTCTGGGATCGAATGCGACGCCATGTAACCCTTCACCGCGTCAGCACGACGCTGCGAGAGGCCCACATTGTACGCTGGCGTACCCGAACGGTCAGCGTGACCGGCAAGCATTACCTGCGCATTGCCGCAATTCTGATAGGCCGTGATGGCGTTATCAAGAATGCCAGCTGCTTCCGGCGTGATGTTCGACTTGTCCCATTCAAAGAACACGATGAACGGACCGGGCGAGCAAACCACTTCAACCGGCGGCGGTGGCGGCGGCGGAGGAGGTGGCGGTGGCGGAGGTGGTGGCGGTGGCGGTGGCGGCGGTGCAGCCGGTTCACCGAAGTTGTACGTCAGACCAGCGAGCAGGCTGTGCGAACGATAGGTGCCTTCATACCGGCTGCCACGCACGTCGACGAACTTGGCGTTCGGCGCGGTGAAGAAGCGATACTTGAGCGACGCATCGATGTGGCTGGTGATTGGCGTACGAACGCCAGCAAGGCCCTGATAAGCGAACACGGTGTCCGAATCATCGAGGAAGTTGCCGAACTGATTGAACGACAGGCCTTCAGCCTTGACGCGCGCGATACCAACACCGCCGCCGACAAAACCCTGCAGACCATCGTCGTCGCCGAAGTCCAGCAAGCCGTTTATCATGAAGCTGAGTGCGGAGGTTGAACCGCCAACCCTGGTTCGCGTGCCAGCTGGCTCGTTACGGAGCGTGCCGGTGTTCGAAAACGCCAAAGTGTTCAGCGTCGACGTATACGTGTCAACGTTGGCACGACGATAACCAACTTCTGCTTCAACGCGGAACGCGCCGAAATCATAACCGATGTTGCCGTCGAAATCATAGCCATAGGTGCTATTGATCGTTGCAGCATTCGGGACGGTACCAATGTCGAACTTAATATTTTCGACCAGCACACCACCAGCATCCACACCAACGTACCACGTGTTATCGCGGGCCATGGCAGGTGTGGCGAGTGCGGTGGAGGCAAGTGCCAGTGAAACGGCGAGCTTCCGCATCATAAATCCCCTTTCTTGAGTGTCACTACGGACAGCCCCAACTCCCTAATCAAAGGTTGGTTTCCACGCAAGCGCGCAAATACCGCGCACTGTGACGAAAAGGCCACAAAAGCGGGACGATCTCGCTAGCTGGCGATCAATCCATGACCTGCCAATGCAGATAAAATGGCGCTGAGTGCTGTCCGCGCCTCGCTATCAACGGTGGAGCCGCCGCTGGGCATGGCGATTGCGGCGCGTTGCGGCCCAACAACTGGCGTGCCGGCGATCAGCAACCGTGCCGACCTGGTCTGGCCAACCACCCATGATCCGGCGATAAATTGCGCTTCCAGGGCGTCAGCGACGCTCCACACCGTCATCCCGTCAACCGGCGCGACGAAGCGCCAACCGCCGCCAGTCCACCCGGCGAGCCGGTGCGCTTCACCCGCCCAGCCACCCGTTGGTGCAGCCCCCACAACCCAGCATGCCCCGATTGCAGGGCTGGCCGGCGGGGCGTTCTGACCGATGGCAACCACGCTGGCCTGCACGGCGATATCCAGCAGCGCCAATGCTTCATTATGATACAATTCCTTTTGCGCCTGGCCCGGTTGCAGCATCGGCAGCGCGAATCTGGGGGTGTGATCGTCAGTCATCAGGTTCTCCGGATCGTTATGGCAGGGTCAGCGTGGCGCGGGGTGATTCGCCGTTGGATCCGCGTTGGCAGACGGCAATGGTCGTGCCGCTGGCGTGCACGTAATCAGCAACGACAATGGCCGGTGCGGTGGTATCGATGCGTCGTTCGGGAAGGCCCGGCCCAGCACCCGGCCCAGAACCCGGCGCAG
>JBBSCC010000071.1:0-13435 GCA_038250735.1 Sphingomonadales bacterium
CCTCGGCCTTGTCGATAGCTTCAGCATCCGCGCCGATCATCTCGACGCCAAATTCCGCCAGCGTGCCATCGTTGAACAGCGCCAGCGCGGTGTTCAGCGCGGTCTGCCCGCCCATCGTGGGCAGCACCGCATCAGGGCGCTCTTTGATAATGATTTTGCGCACGATTTCCGGCGTAATCGGCTCGACATAGGTCGCGTCGGCCAGCTCGGGGTCGGTCATGATCGTGGCGGGGTTCGAATTGACGAGGATGATGCGGTAGCCATCCTCCTTCAACGCCTTGATCGCCTGCGTGCCGGAGTAATCAAACTCGCACGCCTGGCCGATGACGATGGGTCCAGCGCCAATGACGAGGATAGATGAGATGTCGGTGCGTTTGGGCATTTTACCGTTTCTTCAATGGAGCAGGCGGCTCACTGATAAAGCCCATCTTGGTCGCAGGCAGTTTGGTGTAGAAGCAGTCACGCTGAAATTCAGTCGTGCCCGGGTCAAGATTGAAACCGAAATGGGCTTTCACAAGGGGACGCAGCCCCGCCGGTAGGTCGACAAACCGCACCCTTGTCCCGCAATTTTTAGCTGCCTCAGCAATCTGACGCTTTGTCAGAAACGAGCCGAGAACGCCGTCAGTACGCTCTCCTATTCTCTCAGCGGGGACGCTCATCAGCAACAAAGCGAGGATCATTTCTGGCGCTCCATCATCCCCACAAACCGCTCAAACAGATACAAGCTGTCCTGCGGCCCCGGGCTCGCCTCCGGGTGATACTGAACGCTGAATGCACGCCCATCAGCCGTTTCAAGCCCCGCGTTCGAGCCGTCGAACAGCGACACGTGCGTTTCGCGTACCCCTTCCGGCAAAGTCCCCCGTTCCACCGCGAAGCCGTGGTTCATGCTGGTGATCTCGACCGCGCTGTCGCTCAGCCGCTTGACCGGGTGGTTTGCGCCGCGGTGGCCCTGGTGCATCTTGATGGTCTGCCCGCCCAGCGCCAGCGCGAGGAGCTGGTGCCCCAAACAAATGCCGAACAGCGGCTTGCCCGTGGCCAGCAGTTGGCGGATCACGGGCACGGCGTACTCGCCAGTCGCGGCGGGGTCGCCGGGGCCGTTGGACAGGAAAATGCCGTCGGGGTTCAGCGCCATCACCTGATCGAAGGTCGCGTTGGCGGGCAACACGCTCACCCGTGCGCCGGCGGCGGTGAGGTTGCGGTAAATGTTGCGTTTCGCGCCGTAATCGATCGCGACGACATGGGGCGTTGCGCTTTTGGCATGCCCCTCGACTGCGCTTGGGACGAACGGGGCTTTCTGGGCGGGTGAAGCAACTTCACCGTTCGTGACGAGCGCAGTCGAGGTATGTGCCCCGAGCGCTCCAGTCGCCCTCTCATATCCCGCCCCCAGCCGCCACACGCCGCCTTCCCAGTCGAAGGGCGTCTGCGTCGTCACGTCGATGGCCAGGTCCATCCCCTCCAGCCCCGGCCAGGCTTGCGCCTGGGCCAGCAGCGCGGGGATATCGAACTTGCCGTCCGCCGCATGCGCGATGACGCCGTTGGGCGCGCCGCCGCTCCGGATGCGCCTTGTCAACGCCCGCGTGTCGATGCCCGACAGGCCAATGCGCCCGCGCACCTTCATCCAGTCGTCGAGCCGCTCCACGCTGCGGAAGTTGCTTGGGTTCGTCACATCCTCACGCACGATCATGCCCAGTGCGTGGGGATCATCTGCCTCAATATCATCAGGGTTCGCGCCGACATTGCCGATGTGCGGGAAGGTGAAGGTGATGATCTGCCCGGCAAAGCTGGGGTCGGTCATGATTTCCTGATAACCGGTCATCGCGGTGTGGAAGCAAACCTCGCCCACCGCAGCGCCCTCTGCGCCAAAGCCCCGTCCCCACGCCACGTCACCGCTGGCGAGCACCAAAACGCCGGTTGCACCTTCGGGCAGGGGAACAGGCTTTACCAAAGGCAGGGGCATGGGTTTGGCGTCGGCCATTGCGCAGGGCGTTCCTTGGGTCATCGATGTCGCTAAGGCTCGGGAGCTATAGGCCATTGGCCCAAGCGTCAATCTGTTAAAAACCGTGGCGAGCCGCTAGGGGTGAGGATTACCGAAAAGGACTACGACCATGATTCGCGACACGATCAAAACCGCGCTCATCACCGCGATGAAGGGCGGCGACAAGGCGGGTACGGCCACGCTGCGGCTGGTGCAATCCGCGATCAAGAACCGCGATATCGAGGCCCGCGCGCCGCAATCGCGGGAGGGCAAGGCGCCCGACGATGACGATGTGCTGGTGGTCGAAGTGCTGCAAAAAATGATCAAACAGCGCCGCGAATCGATTGAAATGTACATAAAAGGCGCGCGTTTGGAGCTTGCGGACGCAGAAAACGCCGAAATTGCCGTAATTGAGCAGTTTTTGCCGCAACAAATGAGCGAAGCGGACACGACAGCCGCAATCGAAGCGATCAAGGCAGAGCTTGGCGCGGGTGGCATGAAAGACATGGGCCGCGTAATGGCCGAACTGAAAGCGCGGCACGCCACAACACTGGACATGAGCAAGGCGAGCGGGCTGGTGAAGGCGGCGTTGGCCTAATCCATGGGCTGGTGGCGACGTTATCTCAGCTGGCGGCAACGCAACGTCGCATCATTAGCGCTGACGACGGATGGCTTCGAATGGCAATCCGGGCAGCAAATCGCCAAAATATGCTGGCGAGATGTCGCCCGGATAGTCGCGTTCAAACGAGATTTGATGACGGTCGATCTGCTTTGCTTGCACTTTGATGCCATGCTGGAAACTGTCGAAATAAACGAGGAAATGTCGGGCTACGCGGCGGTGGAATCCGAAATGGAAAGCCGCTTTGCGTTGGCGAATGATTGGAAGTTGCGGGTGCTCTTCCCCGCTTTTGAAACCAACGAAGAAACGATTTACGATCGCGCCGCGGCATTAGCGCCAATATGAGCCTGTCTCCCCAATTCCTCGACGAACTCCGTGCGCGCACGCTGCTGTCAGCGCTCGTTGGCAAAACGGTGAAACTGCAAAAGGCGGGTCGCGAATTTCGCGGGTGCTGCCCATTTCACAATGAGAAGACGCCCAGTTTCTACGTCAATGACGACAAGGCCTTTTACCACTGCTTCGGTTGCAGCGCCCATGGCGACGCGATCCGTTGGATGACGGATCAACGTGGGCTGCCATTCATCGATGCGGTGAAGGAACTTGCGCAGGCAGCGGGGATGGAAATGCCCGCGATGGACCCGCGCGCCGCCGAGAAGGCCGAAGCCGCCAAGGGGCTTTATGAGGCGATGGACGATGCCGCGCGCTGGTTCACCGAGCAATTGATGGGGATTGCCGGGGGTGAAGCGCGCAGCGTTCTGGAGCGGCGCGGGATTACGCCTGAGACGGCCAGGGCATTCGGCATGGGTTTTTCGCCCGATTCACGCGGCAAGCTGAAGGCCCAGCTGAAGGAATATGGCGATCCGCTGCTGGTGGAAGCAGGGTTGCTGATCAAGGTCGATGAAAAGGAGCCCTATGACCGATTCCGCGGTCGGCTGATGATCCCGATCCGCGATCCGCGTGGGCGGGTGATTGCGTTTGGTGGCCGGGTTATCGGCGATGGCGAACCGAAATATCTCAACTCGCCCGACACGCCGTTGTTCGACAAGGGCCGCACGCTCTACAATCTTGATCGCGCCGCCGCTGCTTCCCGCAAATCGGGCCGGGTGATTGTCGTCGAAGGCTATATGGACGTCATTGCGCTGGCGCAGGCCGGGTTTGGCGAGGCGGTCGCGCCGCTGGGCACCGCGCTGACCGAGGCGCAGCTGGAGCGGCTGTGGCGGCTGAGCGATGTGCCGATCCTGTGCTTTGATGGCGACAATGCCGGCCAGAAAGCCGCGATCCGGGCCGCGCACCGCGCGCTGCCGATGCTCGCACCGGGCCGCAGCCTGGCCTTTGCGACGCTGCCGCCGGGGCAAGATCCTGATGATCTGGTCCGTGCCAAGGGGCCGCAGGCGTTTGAAACAGTGCTGGGCGAAACGCAGCCTCTGGTCCAGCGGCTCTGGTCCGATGAGCTTGCCAGCGGCCCGCTTGGCACGCCAGAGGAGCGCGCCGGGCTAAAAAAACGCCTTGGAGATCTGGCGCAAACAATTGCTGACCCCTCTGTTCGGCAGGAATATCTCGCCGATTTCCGGCGGCGTTTCGACGCCCATTTCGCCACCGCGCCGCGCGTATGGAACCCGCAGCGCCCCGCCACTGCACAAAAAGGCGGAAAATGGCGCCCTGCCCCACCCACCGGGGGCGATCACCCCCATGCGCAGGGCGTAAAGGCCAGCGGCATCGACCCGATTTTGGCCAAGGCGGTGCTGGCCGGGCTGATCCGCCACCCGGCAGAAATTGCGCGCCATGTCGAAATGCTGGGATCGCTGCGATTCGCCGGCGGGGCGCTTGGGCGGCTGTTTGAGGCGGTGGTTGATGTCGCCCTAGAAGATCAGGCGCTTGATAGCGCGCGGTTGCGCACCATATTGGCCAGATCCGGGTTTGATCAAATGGCGACAGATTTGCTCCGTGCAGACGCGACACCATATAGCTTTACCCAGAAAAATGCAGAACCAGCACGCGTAAGTGCTGATCTACGCGAGGCAATTTCGATTTTGGTCGCGCGCCCTGAAGTGGATGGGGCGCTGGCCGATGCAACAGCGGCGCTATCCATGCGTTTCTCCGACGAGGCCTTTGAACGGCAGGTCTCGCTGGTTAAGGAACGCCACGCATTAGAAGCGCGGCTTGCAAATCTGTGCCAAGCAAACGAAGACGCACGAACTCTTGATACCGAGGGCAATTGATGGCGAAGGCGACTATGGCGGACGTGACCGACACAACAGAATCTGGTGACGCACCGCTGATCGACTTGAACGACGCATCGATCAAGAAGCTGATCACCCGCGCCAAAAAGCGTGGCTACATCACCTACGACCAGCTCAACGAGGGGCTGCCGCAGGACATGACCTCCGATCAGATCGAGGATATCACCTCGACGCTGAGCGAGATGGGCATCAACATCGTCGAAAACGAAGAAGCCGGCGACGAAGCCGATAACGAGGAAGCCGTCGAGGAGGAGGTCGAATCAGTCGACGCCGCCGGGGACAGCGCGCCTGCGCTGGAGAAGAAAAAAGAAATCATCGATCGCACCGATGATCCTGTGCGGATGTATCTGCGCGAAATGGGCGCGGTTGAGCTGCTGAGCCGTGAGGGCGAAATCGCCATCGCCAAACGGATTGAGGCTGGGCGCGACACGATGATTTTCGGCCTGTGCGAAAGCCCGATCACGTTCAACGCGATCATTGATTGGTCGACCGCGCTGAACGAAGGCACGATGCAGCTGCGTGAGATTATCGATCTTGATGCGATGCTGTCCAAAGACCCCGCGCCTGAATCGCTGACCGAGGACGGCGAAGAGGGCGATGGCGAGATTTCCGAAAAAAACGCAGGCCCTTCGTTCAAGGAAGAGGCTGAGCCCGAGGAAGCGCCCGCCGAGGAGGAAGAAGATTCCATGACCGAACGGCGCACTCCGCGCCCGTCGGACGATGAAGAAGAAGACAACACACTGTCGCTCGCCCAGATGGAAGAGCAGCTAAAGCCGCAGGCGCTGGAAAAATTCGCCAATATCACAGCGCTGTATAAAAAGTTTTCCAAGATGCAGGGCGGCAGGCTCGACGCCATGGCCGCTGGCGGTGAGCTGACCAACGCCGAAGAGCGCAAATACCAAAAGCTGCGCGAAGAACTGACCGCCGAAGTTGAAAGCGTGCAGTTTCACAACGCCAAGATCGAATATCTGGTCGATCAGCTTTACGCCTTTAACCGCCGCCTGACCGCGCTGGGCGGGCAGATGCTGCGCCTGGCCGAGCGCCACAAGGTGCCGCGCAAGGACTTCCTCGATCGCTATATCGGCAATGAGCTGGATGAGGGCTTCCTGAGCAGCGTCGCAAAGCTCGACAAGAAATGGGCCGCGTTCGTCACCAATGAAGGCGAAGCAGTTGACCGCGTGCGCATCGAGATTTCGGAAATCAGCCAGGCAACCGGCATGTCGCTGGGTGAATTCCGCCGCATCGTCAACATGGTGCAAAAGGGTGAGCGCGAGGCGCGCATCGCCAAGAAGGAAATGGTTGAGGCGAACCTGCGCCTCGTGATCTCCATCGCCAAGAAATACACCAATCGCGGGCTGCAGTTTCTGGATTTGATCCAGGAGGGCAATATCGGCCTGATGAAGGCGGTCGATAAGTTTGAATATCGCCGTGGGTACAAATTCAGCACCTATGCGACGTGGTGGATCAGGCAGGCGATTACACGCTCCATCGCTGATCAGGCGCGCACGATTCGTATTCCAGTGCACATGATCGAAACGATCAACAAGCTGGTGCGCACCAGCCGCCAGTTCCTGCACGAGCAAGGCCGCGAGCCGACGCCGGAGGAAATGGCCGAGCGGCTGAGCATGCCGCTGGAAAAAGTGCGCAAGGTGATGAAGATCGCCAAGGAGCCGATCTCCCTTGAAACGCCGATTGGCGATGAGGAAGATTCGCATCTGGGCGATTTCATTGAGGACAAGAACGCGGTGATCCCGGTCGATGCGGCGATTCAGGCCAACCTGAAGGAAACCGTCACCCGCGTGCTGGCAAGCCTGACCCCGCGTGAAGAACGCGTGCTGCGCATGCGCTTTGGCATCGGCATGAACACCGATCACACGCTTGAAGAAGTCGGCCAGCAGTTCAGCGTAACGCGCGAACGCATCCGCCAGATTGAGGCAAAGGCGCTGCGCAAGCTGAAGCACCCAAGCCGCAGCCGGAAAATGCGGTCGTTCCTCGATCAGTAACGGTTCAGGCGGGGCGGCACCAAAGCTCGATTTTGGTTGCCGCCTTGTCGAACGTCAGGCGGGAACAAGCGGCCATTGTTGCGCGCGGAATCGACAGCGTGAAATAGGGGCGCGGTCCTTTTTTCTTGGCTGGGACAATGATTTCCGACGGATCTTCGGTGCCGTCGGGAATGGGCTCGCCCCGCCCTGCTCCGTCGATCCGATCGCGGACGCGCACGGCGATCTGCTTCATCGACAATGGGCCGATCACCAATGGCCGCTCCAACGTCATCAGGCGTACCGGGCGCATCACGCCGAGCAATATCTCAACGTCCCAGCTCGCCCCGCTCAGCGTGCCGCCATATGCGCGGGCGATCGCTGCACCAGCGGCGGCTGACGCAACCGGATAAGCGCCTTTGTCCTCAAGATCGAAACTGATAACCACGCCGAAACTGGCTTCTTTATAGCCGGTTAGGCTCTGCGAATTGATGTTGCCCAGCAGCGGAAAATCGTGACGCTGGCTGGTGGCATCGGTATCCCCAAATTGCAGCGTAACGCGCGACTGCGGCAGCGCCCACGGGCCGATAGTCCCATCGCCGGGCACCGCTGGCGCATCGAGGATCCAGAATGCCCGGTTCTTTTGCGCCATACCGCCAATCACGAAATCCAGCGGTCGATTTTTGGCCTTGAACGCGCGTCTGCCGGCAATGTTCAGACTGCCGTTACCAATGAAAGGTGCAGGCTTAATGCCCGACCGGGCAACATATTCGGCATTCAGAAACAGCCGGTCCGGCCCCCCTGAAACCACGCGAATCCGCGCTGGCAATCCTTCTACGCTGGCGGCCACCAACTCGCCTGGCCGGACGACCAGTTCCGTGGCGGCAGGGGCATCATTCGCAGGCCCATTGCCCAGCAAGGCAGTTACGAAAACTGCGCAAAATACAGTTCTGGCATTTCTTCGCGTCGACATTTTCTCTCCGGAACCAGTGATAGGCTTAGCGTGAAGCATTGATAATGAACCCTGCCGAAGCAAGCGGCCTTTTTCATCCAACAGCTATATCCAAAATGGTGCGATCCAGTTGCGCATCACGTGCGGCAATGTCGATATATTCGCATGAAGCTTCCCAATTTAGCCGGGCCATTACATGGCACCAATGTCGTCACCGCGTCTGATCTCGTTCGGCGTTTCGGGCTGTGGCAGGAACGGGCGGGCCGCGAGCCGGTATATGTTCTCCACCGCGGGCGCCCCCGCTTTGTGCTGACATCAATCGAAGTCATGCAGGCGCTGTGCGCGCCGCATGAAACGCCGCCCGGGCAAGCTGCTGCGCCTGCGCTGGGGATGGACGCGCTGCTCGATCTGACGCGCGATCTGATCTTGATTGTTGATCGCAATCTGGTGCTGATTGCCGCGAGCAGGGCGGCACGCGGCTATTTTGGTGAAGGCACTCGACCGGGCACGCCCCTGCCCGATGTTGTACGCACGCCGAGTGCAGACTGGCTGATTGAGGCTGTTCTGCGCGTTGTGGCGTCGGGCCTGCCCGAAGAAATCGAAATCGGCGCGCCGTTTGCCGGGCGCTCTGTATTGGTAACGATTGATCCGATGGGCACCGGCGCTTGCCTGCGGTTTGACGATATGACGATTGTTGAAGAACTATCAGCGATGCGCGCAGCGCAGGCGGCGGATGCCGATGCGCTGGCGGCAAGCGGCCTTGCAGCGATTGGCCGCATCAATCTGCGGGGCTATCTGGAGGCGCCGTTTGGCGCGATTGCGGCGATGGCGCATGTCGACGCAGCATCACTTGCCGGAACGCGGTTTGTGGGATTGATCGATCTGGGCAGCCGGGTGGCCGTCGGTCAGGCGCTTGAAACCGCGATCAGCGCCCGTGCTCCGGTGCAGGTCGATGCCACCCTGTTTGCCGCTGGTTCAGTTGCAAAGCCGGTGCGGATTGGCTTCAGCCCCATCGGCCAGGGATCAGTGGTCGATGCGATCAGCGTGGCGATTGTTGCCCGATAACATCACGCCATAAGCATTGAGACAGGCTTAAGCGTCTGTAAACCGTGTCTTTACGTGCTTCGGTATATGACTTGCCCTGATAGCCGGATTCGCCGGCGCATCCGGTATCATTTTCGGGGATCAAGACAGACCAATGGCCAAGGATCCGGTACCCCCTGTTGCGCTGGCTACCCGGCTGGCGACGCCGCTGCCCACGGGCAGGAGCATTGTCGCGGCGCTGATCGATGCTGATGGCAGCCACAAGCACCCGTTCAGCCACCGGCTCGCATCGCCGCACGTGCCGGTGCGCGATCTGGCGGATGCCATCCATGCGCTGTGTATGCTGCATGGTCGCCAGCCGGGCATTCTTGATCATGCCCTGGCGCGCAATCGCCAGCCGGGGCTTCAGGGCTGGCTGGAAGTATCGCTTGAAGGCTTTGCAACCGAACGCGCACTGCTCGCCAAGCTGGCCTCTGCAGCAGGGCCGTTGCCATCCACGCCTGGCCAGGCCGAATCGGAAAGCGCGGTGGTTGGCCAGCGCCATGCGCTTGATATGCTCGCTCAATCAGACCGTACCGGATGCGCGATTGGTGCCGCTATTGCGCTCGTGATCGATTGGGCGGCGATGCGCCGGGTGCTCGATGTATCTGCGCACCGTTTTGGCTTTACGCCGCCCGCTTATGCGCTGCCGCTTCCCGAAGAGACCGACACCATTGTGGCCGCCGCCGCCGAAGCGCCCGCCGTCGAACGCGCAATGGCGTTTGGCGTACAGCAGGTGCTGGCTCAGCACCGGGGCCTGTGGGATTTGCTCGAAGCCCGCGCGAGCGCTCGCGACCGCGCCTGAACGCCGAGCGGGAATGAACACGCCCCACGGATAAACCATGTTCAGCCCGGCTTGCGCGGGTGGGCGAAAACCCTCTATCCCCGAACCCGATATTCGAATCTGTCGGGGATGGTGGAATGAAGCGTTTCGAAGGCACCCAAAGCTATGTTGCAACTGACGACCTGAAGGTCGCCGTTAACGCCGCCGTCACGCTGCGTCGCCCCTTGCTGGTAAAGGGCGAGCCCGGCACCGGAAAAACCGTACTCGCCTATGAAATCGCCAAGGCGGTTGGTGCCGAACTGATCGAATGGAACATCAAATCGACCACCAAAGCCCAGCAGGGCCTGTATGAATATGATGCCGTCGCCCGGCTGCGCGACGGCCAGCTTGGCGATGAGCGGGTGCACGACATCGCCAATTATATCCGCAAGGGAAAATTGTGGGAGGCGTTCACGCGTGAGAAGCCCCCTGTCCTGCTGATCGACGAGATCGACAAGGCCGATATCGAATTCCCCAACGATCTGCTGCAAGAGCTCGATCGCATGGAATTCCATGTTTACGAAACCAAGGAAACCATCCGCGCTGTTGAACGACCAATCGTGGTCATCACCAGCAACAATGAAAAGGAATTGCCCGACGCGTTCCTGCGCCGGTGCTTTTTCCATTACATCAAATTTCCTGATCGCGGCACGATGCAGGCGATTATCGACGTGCATTTCCCCGGCATCCAGAAAATCCTGGTCAACAAGGCGATGGATATTTTTTATGATGTTCGTGAAGTGCCCGGCCTGAAGAAAAAGCCCAGCACAAGCGAGCTGCTCGACTGGCTGAAGCTGCTGCTCCACGAAGACATGCCGCTGGAAGTCCTCCAAAACCGCGACCCAACCAAGGCAATCCCCCCACTCCACGGCGCACTGCTGAAGAACGAACAGGACGTGATGCTGTTCGAACGGCTGGCCTTCATGGCCAAGCGGCAGCAGAATAAGGGGTGATTTGGGTCAGTCTGGGGCGGGTATTGGCGGCGTGTTCCAAAACGCCGCAATATCATCCCCCCGACCCGTCATCTCATATCGGATCAAGGCGATAGGCAAACGTCCCGCCGCCAAGAACTGATCGTGAAATTCCCCCAGGACAAATTTATCGCCCAATTGCTGGGCGCGTTCCGCCAGCAATGCGTCGAGCTGTAATTTGCCGATCAGATAGGACAGTCCATAGCCAGGTGGCCGCCGCAGATAGATTTCAGCGTCAACACGCGCGACATCCGCGTCCAGCCACGGCGTCCCTTCGCGCATATGCTGCACCGCCTCGGCCACCGACCAGCGGTTGTGCTGCATATAGATATCTGCCGGCACCCGCGTCGCCCGAAAGATGCCGAACCGGTAGATCAGCTCAATTGCGCGCGGCGAATGACCGTCCAGCGCGCCTGCCAGCGGCATTGCCTCCTCCAGATACATCGCCCAGCCCTCTAACCGAATGCCATCGGCATAGCCGCCACGGATCGGACGTGTATCGCGCTTTGCCAGTTCGGCGTCGAAGTTATGGCCCGGTATGGTGGCGTGAAGATGATCGGGGATCGGATCGCGAAACTGCACCTTTTCCCAGAAATTCGGCCCGCCATCGCGCTCGATATAGGGGGCGTTGGCGCGCAGATCGCCGATGTAATCGGGAATGGTCAGGATGCGGTTCGTCCTGATCCACTCGCGCAACCGCGTGTCGGTTTCCGCCACCTTGGCCTTTTGCTCGGCATCGCTGGTCGACAGCGGGATATCGGGCACATTGCGGTTGCGGTGCTGCGTCAGCGCCAGCGCCGCGCTGAGCCGCTGGTGCTCACGTGCCGCCAGATCGAGCATTTGCCCGGTCGTATAGGGCATCATCCGCACATGGCTGAGATACCATTGCAGCCGGGCCGCACCCACGCCCGCCTTGGCGGTCATGCGCGGACGTTCAGCCTTTAGCCAGGCATGGAAACCATAGACCGCGTCCCGCGCCGCGCGTGTCTCCGCCAGTAATCCCGGCTGATCTTTGCGCACCCGTGCCAGCAAATCGTCGTACCAGCCAAGGATGCCGGGCGGCGGCACTGCGCGATAGGGGTGGTAGTGATTAACGCCGTCGCTCTTTTCCAGATTGTAGAGCGCAAGGTCAGTAAAATCGGCAGGCACTGCATCCAGGTTGCGCCGCGCAGCCACAATCATTGGCGGAATTGCCGCCAGTTGCGCGCGCAGTGTAGCCAGTTTTTCGCCCGATGCGGGCACATCACTAAATGCCACCCGCAACAATGGATCGAGATAAAATCCCGGATCGCGCCGCCAGGGCCGCATCACCGCTAGGTTGAAGCGGTATCCGTTCAGGATCGATTTCACGACCAGGAAATCAACCTGTTGCGCGGGCGTCCAGCTTTTGACGGGCATCGCCGCCAGACGCGCCTCAAACCGAGCGAGGCCGGCCAGCTTTGCGCGCATCAGCCCATCGTCATACCCCTCCCCCACCTTCGCGCCAGACACCAGGACCACGCCAGTGGTAAATTCAGGCACCATATAGGCACGCAACTCTTCATGGAGCGCAACCAAAGCGGCATAGCCATTTGTGGCGATCGCCGGTGGCGCCCGCTGGGCAATCACCGGCTGCGGTAAGACCGACATCACCAATGCAATCGACATGGCAATTTTTCGCATCGCAATCCCCCCGCTATGGCCGTGCCAATTTCCGGCGCATGACGGCGCAGGTCAAGTGTCAGCGTGGCGCGAAATCGGTTTTTCGGCTGGGCGCATCGGTTGAGAGAAAAGGTTGGTTCCGCGCGGCGTGTGCGGTCGGATGAACTGGTCTGGCGGGCGGCAACTGCATGATGCGACAAAGCCGGATTGTATTGCAGATCAACCGCCACCCCAAGCCCCGCTTCTCCCTCGCCGCCCGATAGGCTATCCTGCCCCAAAGCTGAAAAAAAGCTGGAGAGTGATGATGACCGAGCCGACGCACGAAGATGCCAGCCTATCACGCCGCGCGTTGATGGCGGGCAGTGTTGGGCTGGCGGCGGCAGCATTATCACCTGCGCCAGCGTTGGGCGCTTCAAAGCCAACGAAGCCGCTGCCCAAGGGCTTTTTGTGGGGCACCGCGACGGCGGCGCACCAGATTGAGGGAAACAACACCAATTCCGATTTCTGGCTGGCCGAAAACGTCAAGCCAACGCTGTTTCAGGAAGCTTCGCTTGACGCGTGCGACAGCTATCATCGCTATGCCGAGGATATCGCGCTGGCGGCAAAACTGGGCTTTAATGCGCACCGTTTTGGCATTGAATGGGCACGGATAGAGCCCGAGCCCGGCAAGTTCAGCGAGGCTGAGCTCGACCATTATCTGCGCGTGCTGGAGGAATGCCACAAACACGGCCTGGCGCCGGTCGTCACCTATAGCCACTGGACCGTCCCGCGCTGGTTTGCGGCCAAGGGCGGTTTTGAACATCCCGATAGCGCCCAGATTTTCGCGCGCTTTGCCGAGCGGGCGACGGCGAAACTGGGGCCGTTGATGGCGGCTGCGTCCACCTTCAACGAAGCCAATATCGCCCGGCTAATCCAGGCACGGCCTGAAGTGAAAGCCATCGAACCACTCGTCAGGGCAATGCTGGCGGCGTGCGCCAAGGCCAGCGGATCAGACCGGTTCGCCTCTGTGTTGTTCGCTGATCTGGCGAAGAGCGAAGCCAATCAGGTCCGCGCGCATGAACTGGCGTTTGAGGCGATCAAGTCAGGCCCCGGCGATTTCCCGGTTGGGGTAACGATCAGCATGCAGGACGTGCAGGGTGTGGGCCCGGGTAA
>JBBSCC010000072.1:0-13374 GCA_038250735.1 Sphingomonadales bacterium
ATTATCTGCGCGTGCTGGAGGAATGCCACAAACACGGCCTGGCGCCGGTCGTCACCTATAGCCACTGGACCGTCCCGCGCTGGTTTGCGGCCAAGGGCGGTTTTGAACATCCCGATAGCCCCCAGATTTTCGCGCGCTTTGCCGAACGGGCGACGGCGAAACTGGGCCCGTTGATGGCGGCTGCGTCCACCTTCAACGAAGCCAATATCGCGCGGCTTATTCAGGCACGGCCCGAAGTGAAGGTGATCGAACCGCTCGTCAGGGCAATGCTGGCGGCGTGCGCCAAGGCCAGCGGATCAGACCAGTTCGCCTCTGTGTTGTTCGCCGATCTGGCGAAGAGCGAAGCCAATCAGGTCCGCGCGCATGAACTCGCATTTGAGGCGATCAAATCGGGCCCCGGGGATTTCCCGGTCGGCGTCACGATCAGCATGCAGGACGTGCAGGGTGTGGGGCCGGGCAACAAGGCGACCGAATTCGAACACCTGATCTATGGCCCTTGGATAGCGCAGGCTGCCAAGGCCGATTTTGTCGGCGTGCAAACCTATACCCGCATTCTGGTCGATGCGAACGGCGTGGTGCCACCCGCCAAAGAGGCTGAAAAGACGGCGGCTGGGTATGAATTTTATCCCGAAGGATTGGGCGGCACGATCCGCTATGCCGCGCGCAAAACCGGCAAGCCAATTTATGTCACCGAAAACGGTATCGGCACCGATGATGACACGCGCCGCATTGCCTATACGGATCGCGCGCTGGCATCCGTCCGCGCGTGCATGGACGAGGGGATTGACGTGCGCGGCTACATCCACTGGTCGCTGCTCGACAATTTCGAATGGGTTTATGGGTATAAGCAGCGGTTCGGGCTGGTGGCGGTTGATCGGACCACCTTCAAGCGCACGCCAAAGCCCAGCGCCTATCACCTTGGCGCGCGGGCAAAGGCCAACCGCCTCTGATTTTGACGCGCACAGTTTGGTGCGAACAGGCGGTAGCGGCCGCCAAGAGCCGCTTGTTTACCATATTGGCC
Source organism: Sphingomonadales bacterium (assembly GCA_038250735.1). Classification (GTDB taxonomy): domain Bacteria; phylum Pseudomonadota; class Alphaproteobacteria; order Sphingomonadales; family Sphingomonadaceae; genus Sphingomonas. The sequence goes on from JBBSCC010000072.1 coordinate 1,022, forward strand.
AACGCTTCTTCCACGGGTGATCGTGCAAAGAGCGGGTATGCGCGTGATTATCCCCCTGTTGTCCCTGTGTGCAGCGCTGGTCGCTGCGCCTGCCCCGGCATCGCTGCTCGATTATGTGGGCGAATGCGTGCCGTTTGCGCGCGCTGCATCGGGCATTCAGATTTACGGCGATGCCTGGACGTGGTGGGAAAAGGCAGCGGGAAAATACCGCCGGGGCTATGTGCCACGCGAAGGGGCGGTCATCGTTTTTGCCCAATCGGCACGCCTGCCGCTGGGCCATGTTGCCGTCATCAGCCGCGTGATCGACGAGCGCGTGGTTATGGTCACGCACGCCAACTGGTCGCGGATTGATGGTGTTCGCGGCCATGTTGAACAGGATGTGACGTTGACCGATGTGTCCTATCAGGGTGATTGGAGCGCAGTGAAGGTTTGGTATCGCGGTTCCTCTGGCCTGGGATCAACCAGCTATCCGGTGAATGGCTTCATCTATGGCGGGCGCGAGGCGCCGGAGCTAACCAGCCGCAACCCCGATTATGTCGCGGCGCTGATCGACGTTTACGCGCGCTAGGCGGCGTCACGCAGTTCCATTGCGCGCAGCTTTGCGATGGTGGCATCAAGATCTGCCGGGGACAAAATCTCTGCCGTCGCGGACATCGCGTCGACATACGCATATTCATAATTGCCCCAGCGCCTGCCATTGAAGCGCAGCGGTACAAACACGCTCTTCACCGGCAAAAACGCGCCATCGCCCAGCGTCATCCGGTAGCAATTGAGCATGAACGCCGTTTCATTCGCCACAGCACGCCGGGTGCAATCATCCATCAGGTTGCGGCGGTTGCGACACCAGGTGTTATTCCATGCAGGGTCATTTCCCTGCGGTTGCGACCGCAACGTCAGGTGGGTTGGCAAATAGCCGTTGATATCGGTGATCACAGAACCAATCGCCTGCTGCCCCTCACGCTTCATCCGGTCGAGGATGGGCCGGATATGCTGATCGGCAAAATCATTGAACCGTGTGTCAAATTGCTGTGGGTTGGTGCCGATGACGGGCCGATAGTTGAAATCGAACACATCGGCTTCGGACACTTTTCCCCGGCGCAGCGCCCCCTCAACCAACGCGGTGATTTCAGCGGCAACACGGATAGCGGTTTCAATCTTGTCGCTGTCGTCGGTGCGAACACCGCTGCCGGCAAGCTGATCAAGCATCACATTGGCGGCGACTTCCAGCTTTTCGATGCGGCCATGAATGTCGTTTAAACTACCCCCTGTGACGCGCGTCGATTCCGCTGCCGCTGCCATTTCCTGTTGAACGGCGGCGATGCTGTGTTCCATTTGCACGGCGCTGCGGGCAATACCGTCCGTCTGGTGATCGACCAGCGAAACGATTGACCCAATATCAACGACTGTGCGTTCGATCGCCTCGAACTTGGCGGTTGCCTTCCGGCTTTGCTCCACGCCACCGGAAATCTCATTGCCAAAGGCGGTTGCTTCGTCCGAAAGCGCCGCGACGGTGCCGTTGATCCGCTGGGTTGCCTCTCGGGTATGTTGCGCGAGTTTCTTTACCTCTGTGGCGACGACGGCAAAGGCGCTGCCGGATTCCCCAGCGCGCGCCGCCTCAATTGCAGCATTCAACGCGAGCATGTTGGTTTGTTGCGCGATGCCGCCAATCAGGTGCGAAACATCCTGCACATGGGCCAGGGCATCAACCATGCGGTCCATCCGATCGCTCAGCCGCAACACCAGGTCAGTCAGATCGGTGAAGCCGGACACAGAATTGATGATTGCTGATCGGCCATGCGTGAGCTTTTCCTTCACTTCATGCGACAAATGCCGGGCCTGTTCGATGGCGGCCGCAACACTTGCCTGGTCACGCGCAAGGGTCGCGGTTACCTGGTCGATGCGGGCAAGTTCGCCAACACGCTGGTTTTTGCGCTGGGCAATCGCGGCGACATGGCCGCCAACATCAGCGCATTCGACGACCAGCGTGCTGCAGCTTCGCGCGACGCGGCGAACGACATCCTTCACATCAACAGCGTCATTCATGGCGCATGCGTCTCCCCAAACCTGTCGGACAATAGGGCAGATGTCCTAATGCGCGATTAACTTTGATTGGCGCGCGCGGTTGGCTAGGATGCGCCCAACCGGCTGGCCCGGCGGCAATGGATTGACGCAACAATGTTTCTGAATTTTCTTGATGAGCTGCGGGCGGCGGGCATTCCGGCGAGCATGAAGGAACATCTGATCCTACTCGAGGCGCTGGACCGGGAGGTGATCGATCGGACCCCGGAAGATTTCTATTACCTGTCGCGCGCGGTGTACGTGAAGGACGAAGGGCTGCTCGACAAGTTCGACCAGGTTTTTGCCAAAGTGTTTCGCGGCATCGCCACTACATTTGGCGAAACCCACACCGACATTCCGGCGGACTGGCTGAAGGCGGTGGCGGAAAAATACCTGTCGCCTGAAGAAATGGAGGCGATGAAGGCGCTCGGTTCCTGGGACGAGATTATGGAGACGCTGAAAAAGCGGCTTGAGGAACAACAGGGGCGGCACCAGGGCGGCAATAAATGGGTCGGCACGGGCGGCACCAGCCCCTACGGGAACAGCGGCTTTAACCCTGAAGGCGTGCGGATTGGCGGCGAGAGCAAGCACAAGCGCGCGCTGAAAGTGTGGGACCAGCGCGAGTTCCGCAATCTCGACAGCACCAAGGAACTTGGCACCCGCAACATCAAGGTGGCGCTGCGCCGTCTGCGCAAATTTGCGCGGGAAGGCGCGCAGGACGAGCTTGATATCGACGCGACGATTGATGGCACCGCGCGGCAGGGTTGGCTGGACGTGGTCATGCGTGCCGAACGCCGCAATGCAGTGAAGCTGCTGTTGTTCCTCGACGTGGGCGGATCAATGGACCCGTGGGTAAAGCTTTGCGAGGAGCTGTTCTCCGCGGCGACCACCGAGTTCAAGAACCTCGAATTCTTCTACTTCCACAATTGCCCCTATGAAGGCGTGTGGAAGGATAACCGCCGTCGCTTCTCGGAACGGACGCCGATGTGGGATGTGCTCCATAAATTCGGCCATGATTACAAGCTGGTGTTCGTGGGTGATGCATCGATGAGCCCGTATGAAATCACCCATCCGGGCGGATCGGTGGAGCATTTCAACGAGGAATCGGGCGCGGTATGGCTCCACCGGATGACCACCACCTACCCGGCGGCAGTTTGGCTAAACCCGGTGCCCGAGGAACAATGGGGCTATTCGCAGAGCGTGCGGATCATCAAGGAACTGATGACCGACCGCATGTACCCGCTGACGCTCGCCGGGCTGGATGATGGCATGCGGGAACTGACGCGGAAGCGGTGATGTTTTTTGATCCAGATCAAAACGAAGCGCAGCGATTGGCGCCATAACGCCCTTGCGATCAACGCAAGGAGGCTTTCAATGTTTGACGCCGATAACTTCTGGTTCGTCTATCTCGTCATTGGCTCAATGGCGGCGTTCATGCTCTCGCTGGGCATGGTCGGCTTCGCTGATCGAAACGTGGAACTTTAGGACGCGTTGCGAGCACGGCCAATCGCCATTGCCGCCGCAGCTTAGCAGTCAGGCCCGACCACATTCGGTAAATGCTGATTGCTTTGCTGCAGTTGAAGTGACGTGCTGGCGAATCCCAACGGCCAGGCACGCGAAGTAGAGAACGCGGCCGAAGCGGGCTGGTATCGCCCGTGCAGCCGCCTTATTTCCCTGGCTTGCGGCCAACTGCAGTGGCGATATTCGCCTTCTTTAGGCCGTTTGCGGTTGCCCATCTTCGTTCCACAGACTTTTGGACCGCCATACCCACACCGGCAAGACGCCGTTGCGTACCCGTGTGCGCTCGGCATCGCTATGATGACACGATCACCCCTGCGGCATGGGCAGCCTTAAAACATAATCAATACAATAAATTAGCAGCGCATTCAGCGCGCCAGGCAGCCTCGCCGTCGGCGGCGGCCAGGTCCGCTGGACCAACGGCTGGATCATCCACCCATTCGCGCAAGCCCGGGCCGCCGTTGATCACATCAATCGCCAGCTTGCCGAATTCATACTCGTAAGGAAAATCGCGCCACAGATCATAATCGGGATAGAGCGCCCGGATCGCCTTGAAGCCGAGCGCCTGCACCCGCCATGGCTGGAACGCGGGGTGATTATAGAACGCGCCTTCCGCATGGATGTGCACGCCGTTGCACAATTGCCCGACATGTTTGTGGAACGTCGGCTGGAACCAGATGTCGCGGAGCACGCACCCGTCCAGCCATTCGGGCGCAATCGCGTGCATCTTGGCAATCACTGCCTTTGCATCAATATCTGGCGCACCGAACAATTCGAGCGGGCGCGTGGTGCCGCGCCCCTCGCTCAAATTCGTGCCCTCCAGCATCACCGTGCCGGGATAAGCGCGGGCCATGTTGACGTTCGGCGCATTGGGGCTGGGGTTGATCCAGATGCGATCAGCCGGCCAGCCATAGCCCGGCGCATCATCAGGCGCCCAGCCCTCCATCTCAATCACGCGGTAATCGACGTCGAGCTTGTAATGCGCGATGAACCAGTGGCCTAATTCGCCCAACGTCATCCCGTGCCGCATCGGCATTGGCCCTGCGCCCACGAAACTTTCCCACCCGGGCAGCAGCGTCAACCCCTCCACCGGACGGCCAATGGGGTTCGGGCGATCAAGCACCCACACTGATTTGCCGTGCGCGGCCGCCGCCTCCAGCACATAAAGCAACGTCGTGACAAAGGTGTAGATGCGCGTGCCCAGATCCTGCATGTCGACCAGGATCACATCGAAAGTGCCCATCGATTGCCCGGTGGGGCGACGCACCTCGCCGTACAGGCTGAACACCGGGATGTTGTACGTCGGATCGGTGAAGTCGGGCGACTCCATCATGTTATCCTGCAAATCCCCCCGCACCCCGTGCTGCGGCCCGAACACCGCCGAGACGTTCAGCCCGCACGCGACCAGAGCGTCGAGCGAATGGGTGAGGTTTTCCGTCACCGATGCCGGATGGGCGAGCAAGGCCACGCGCTTGCCCTCCAATGGCTTGCGCAAGAGCGGGTCGGCGAGAAGGCGATCGATACCGAATTTCATGGAGCGGTTGGTGCCGGGAGGGTGGCGATAAAGCAATCGGAATTGTGGAAATCGGGCCGCCCCGGTGCATGAGCGAGCGCCCAGTAGGATTTGGTGCCGTCGAGCTCTTCGATGACAGCGGATAGGCCCATTGTCAGCGACCCCGACGGAATGCTGGTCAGGTCGAGGTGAACTTCGATGACGAAGTCTTCGCCAGCTTCGATCCCTCGTTCAACATGCGGCTCGATAGGCAAATGGACGTTGCGCATATTTTGGCGATAACTGTCGAATTTATAGGCCGCCCACTGGCTTGACGGCGAAAAATTGAATTCGAAATACTGCTGCGTCCCGGCAGGATTCAAGAACATCTCAAAGCAAGTTGCTTTCCAAAGATTGTCCGCGCGGGTTGGCGATTGCCAATCGGGAAGCGCAAGGTTCTCCGCTCCGTCGACCTTGACAGTCAGCAGGATTTCATCGGCATCGCCGGTCAACTCGATTTGCACCGCGCGGATCGATACCGGTGGCGTATCTGGGTGGGGTATCAGATCAAACATCGGTCCCTTGTACCCCCGCGAAGGCGGGGGTCCAGTCTGGCTTGTACCCCCGCGAAGGCGGGGGTACAGTCTGGGTTCCCGCCTGCGCGGGAACAAAATACCGCGTCCGCTCACGCCACCAGCAGCGCGAACTCCACACCCATCACCGTGTAAATCGCCAGCCAATAGCCGCTATCGATCAGGAACAGCTTCAGCGATTGGCGTGAGAACAGGTAATTCACCCCGATCGCCGGGATGATGAACCCCAACGCCACGCCGGATGCGACCATGATCTTGGTCGACGTATCCAGCCCCGTATATGTCGCCAGCGTGTGATCGAGGATAAACGCCGCAACCAGGTTCAGCACAAATGTCAGCCCGAAGATCATCGGCATATTAGAGTTCTTCATGGCGTCGTCGGATATCCCGCGCGCTGCCTGCCAGGCCTTGCCGAACAGCGGCCCGTACCAGATACCGCCGATCACAAAGCCGCTAGCGGCGGCCACCAATATGGCGATCCAGTGAATTTGCGTTCCCATCACGATGCTCCCCAAGGTCGTAGCAGTTGCTTCATGCTAGGCCGAAAATCGCGATGCGCAAAGGCCGCCCGCGTGCTCTGTTCAAAACGCGTGAAAATCTCTATGTGCCCGGCCTCTCATGGCAACTATCCTCCCCTCCCCGCCGAAAATCGGCATGGTCTCGCTCGGCTGTCCCAAGAATTTGGTCGATAGCGAGCGTATCCTCACCAAGCTGCGCAGCGATGGCTATGCGATGTCGGCTGATTATGCGGGCGCGGACGTGGTGCTGGTCAACACCTGCGGCTTCCTCGATTCCGCCAAGGAAGAATCGCTGGAAGCGATCGGTGAGGCAATTGCCGAAAATGGCCGGGTGATCGTCACCGGCTGCATGGGCAAAGAGGCGGAGATGATCCGCGCGAAATTCCCCAATGTCCTCGCCGTCACGGGCGCGCATCAATATGAGGAAGTGGTGGGCGCAGTCCACGCAGCAGCGCCGATGCCGCCCAGCGCTTTCCTGAATCTGGTGCCCGAAAGCGGCCTGAAGCTCACCCCGCGCCATTACAGCTATCTAAAAATTTCCGAAGGCTGCAACCATCGATGCGCGTTCTGCATCATCCCCAGCCTGCGCGGCGACCTGGTCAGCCGCCGCCCCGATGCGATTTTGCGCGAAGCTGAAAAGCTGGTCGCAGCGGGCACGCGCGAATTGCTGGTGATCAGCCAGGATACGTCGGCATACGGCCTCGATATCCGCCACCAGCCCCGCGAATGGCACGGTCGCGAAGTGCGCGCACACATGACCGATCTGGCGCGCGAACTCGGATCGCTCGGCGCGTGGGTACGGCTGCATTATGTCTACCCCTACCCCCATGTCGATCAGGTGATACCGCTGATGGCGGATGGGCTGGTGACGCCCTATCTCGACATCCCGTTCCAGCATGCCAGCCCCAGCGTGCTGAAGCGGATGAAGCGCCCGGCCAACGACGCCAAGGTGCTGGAACGCATCAAGGGCTGGCGCAGCATCGCGCCTGATATCGCGATCCGGTCCACCTTCGTGGTCGGCTTCCCCGGCGAGACCGAGGATGATTTCGCCTATCTGATGCGCTGGCTGGAAGAAGCACAGCTCGACCGCGTGGGCGCGTTCCGGTTCGAACCCGTTGAGGGCGCAAGCGCCAACGCCCTGCCCGATCAGGTGCCCGAGCCGGTGAAGGAAGAACGTTACGCCCGGCTGATGGAGTTGACCGCGCGGATTTCAGCGGAAAAACTGCGCGCCAAGGTCGGCCGCACGCTCGACGTGATCATCGATGCCGTCGACGATGAAACCGGCGGTGCCACGGGTCGGTCGCAGGCCGATGCGCCGGAAATCGACGGTGAGGTTCACCTGCGTGATGCCGGACATCTGGCGCAGGGCGATATCGTGCCCGTCGTCATCGAGGATGCCGACGAGCACGATCTGTTCGGGGTGCCCGCTTAACCCGACCCGCCCGCCCGGCGACGCAGCAGATCAAACGCCATCAAATGCGTCGCGCCAGATAAAGCCACCCCGTACATCGGGATCAGCGCGAGCGGCAGCAGGCGTATCTGGATCATCGATGCGGGATCGTTCAGCGTGAAGTACAGCCCCGTCCCCACCGCCAGGATGAAATCACCCATCCCGAAAATGTGCATCCCCCAATAACGCCACCGCGCCATGGGCATCGCCACAACCACCAGCGCCAGCACGCCAGCGATCAAATCGCCCCACCCGGCGTTCTCGACGAACTTTGGCGGCAGCAAATCCTGCGCGCCATAGCTGAAGAACAGGAACGCGGCGGCAATCCGCCAGCTATGGAACAAGGTGAGCCGACGCAGCCCGAATTCCTCCACCCATTGCTTGACCGACGGCACTAGAAAATAGGCAAGCGTCGGCAGGATGATGCCTGAAAAAACCGTTACAGCCACCATGCGCGGCGGCACCTGCACCAGCAGCCCGGCATTTGCGGCAAGCGCAACGCCTGCCCCCCAGGCAGCGATAATGCCCACTATCCAGGAGGTAAGCGACCGTTGAGAGGGCCGTTGGGAACTGGGTGATGTAGCCATGTCATTCTCCTGTGTAGTTACACGTTAATAAACAAAAAAAGGTCAGTCGGTTGCTAGCTGTGCAAGCGCATGCTGCGTTGGTGCCCAAGCCGCATCCGCCAAAGCAGCATGACTTTCGGCCTGGGCAGTTCGCCATAGTGGCATCGCGATTTTCAGTTTGGCGAGGCCCAATGCGGTGAGCATGATGCTTCGCACTCGACGGTCCGCATCACCGGCATCTGACCGGACAAGCCCCAATGCTTCTAGCGGCGACAGGTTGCGGGTCAGCGTGGTGCGTTCCAGCCCCAATATCTCTGCCAGTCGCCCGATCGCCACTGCCTGATCCTGGTTGAGCGCTGCGAGGATCGAGAATTGGCCCGAAGTCAGCCCAATCGATCGAAACGCAGCATCATAACGACGCGCCACAGCCCGCGCTGCGCGCTGCGTATTCAGGCAGATACAGTCTGCGCTGATCTGTTGCGGCGTTAGAAAGATGTCATTGCTCATGGATTACATTTAGGTGCATATACACTTATATGCAAGGCCCGGCGTTTGATTACCTCGCCAACGGCAGCAAAACGGTGCTATCCGACCCAGCGGCGGATCGGCCCCGTCGCGCGCGAAGGATGTCGCATTGCCCGACCCAACCCCCAGCGAAACCCCCAAGACCGGATTGCAGGCCTTCCTCGCCCGGCTTGGCCCCGGGCTGATCACCGGTGCTGCCGATGATGATCCCAGCGGCATCGGCACGCACAGCCAGGTGGGGGCGCAATTCGGCTTTGGCTTGTCGTGGACGTTCGTGCTCACCTTTCCGCTGATGGTCGCGATTCAGCAGGTTGCTGCCGAGATCGGTCGCGTGACGGGTGCAGGAATCGCGCGCAACCTGCGGCGCCATTATCCCCGGCCGGTGCTGTGGGGGGTGGTGTCGCTGTTGCTGGTCGCCAACATCATCAATCTGGGCGCGGATTTGAGCGCGATGGGCGCCGCGTTGCAATTGCTGACCGGGGGTAATGCCGGGCTGTACACGTTGATGTTCGGCATCATCTGCATCGTGCTGGAAGTCGCGCTCAGCTATCCGCGTTACGCTTCCGTCCTGAAATGGACGACGCTGTCGCTGTTCACCTATGTCGCGGTGGTGGTGGTGGCGGGCGTACCCTGGGGGCGTGCGCTGCGATCGCTGGTGGTGCCCGAAATCCAGTGGAACGCCGCCTATGCCACCGCCTTTGTCGCCATATTGGGCACCACAATCAGCCCCTATCTGTTTTTCTGGCAGGCCGGACAGGAAGTGGAAGAAGAACGGCGGCGGCACGTGAAGCCGTTGTGCATTACCCCGCGTGAGGCAGGGCCAGAAATTGCGCGCATCCGGCTCGACACGCTGACCGGGATGGCATTCAGCACGATTGTGTCGTTGGCGATTGTTTTTGCAACCGCGGCAACGTTGAACGCGAACGGCATTACCGACATCACCACATCATCCCAAGCCGCCGAAGCGCTGCGCCCGATCGCCGGGCAGTTTGCCTTTGCAATGTTTGCGCTGGGCATCATCGGCACCGGGCTGCTTGCCGTGCCGGTGCTGGCAGGGTCTGCGGCCTATGCTGTGACGGAGATGCTCGGCGTACCCGGTAGTCTTGATGCCAGGCCGCTCGACGCGCGGATATTTTATGCGACGATTGCGGTGACGACGCTGGCGGGATCGTCGCTGAATGTGGTGGGGATAGATCCTGTCCGCGCGCTATACTGGGCCGCCGTGGTGAATGGCGTGCTGGCCGTGCCGTCAATGATCGTGATGATGCTGATCGTGCGCAATCCGCGCGCGATGGGGCGGCTGACACTGCCGCTGGGGCCGACGCTGCTTGGCTGGGGCGCTACTGCAGTGATGGCCGCTGCAACCGTGATCTTCTTTGCCTTTACGTTATGAACCCAAACCGCCCTGCCGCTCGCTGCGATAGTAACTGAACGTCAGGAAAATCGATGTTGCGCCCAGCAGGTGCCAAACAGCGTGGCCCTGAAACAGGCTGGTCGGTGAACAGACGATACCATTCTGGTCGAGGTTCCAGATCGTGAACGCGATTGCTTTGGCGACGATTCCGGCCAGGTAAAAACCCACCACAACCCCCGCCCGGCGCGGTCGCGCGAACCCCATTTCGATGATGATCGCGCTCACCAACAGCACCAGGAACAACCAGCGCCGCACCTCTGGTTCAATGATCAGCGCCGTGGTGAGCGCGGCGCACACCGCCACATACAGCAGGATCGCCCGACCATCGGGAATTCGCAGCCAGCGTGACAGCGCACTCACCAGCATGAACGATCCAACCAGATACATGCCCAGCACATCGAAAAACTGGCCCCATAATGTCAGCGTCGCGTGGAGCAGCACTGATCCCAGCCCCACCGAAATCGCCGTGATGCCAAACATCGTCGCGGCGCTGCGCGGCATCGCGGACGTCCATTGGCGGCCATGGGCGAGCACGATCATCAGGAAACCGGCAAACACATAGCCATAGGATGACCAGCTATTGGCAGGCTGCACGATCAGCGCGCCAACGCGCGGCATTTCGCAAAAACAGCGCGTCGTGGTGCAGGTGGCGGGGGCATATTGCGCCCAGTTCGGGCCCAGCACGCTCAGAATCGCAACGATGCCCAGCGCAGCGACTGCCGCCAATACCAGCGCCGTGGAGATCTGGCGCACGCTAATTGGCTGCATTGGTGGTTCCCCTTCGTGCGCACCCGGTGTTCGGGATCGTCGCGGCCAACGTAGCGGCCAACGCCAATTGGGCAAGCGCACCCTCTGGCGCGGCGCGATACGATCTGTAAGGTCGCGCCCTCACCTCGTCACGAAAGCTTCATCGCATGCGCCTTCGTTTTGCCCTTCCCATCGCAGCGCTGCTCGCCACGGCCACCCCCGGCACGCTGGCTGCTCAGGCGATTACCGCTGCCGAAACTGCCAAGATAGACGCCATCGTTGCGCAGAGCCTGTCGCGCACCGGCGTCCCTTCGGCCTCCATCGCCATCGTGCGGGGCGGCGAAATTGTGTTTGCCAAGGCTTATGGCAAGCAATCAGAGGTCATCCGCACACCGCGCGTCGATGCGCCCTATCAGATCGCATCAGTTTCAAAACAGTTCACCGGGGCGGCGCTGTTGCTGCTGGAGGATCAGGGCAAACTGAGCCTGGACGACAAGGTGTCGCAGTACATCCCCGGCATCAGCGACGGCGACAAGATCACGCTGCGCCAATTGCTGAACCACACATCGGGCCTCCAGGATTATTGGCCGCAGGATTACAGCTTTGCCGCGATGGCAACGGCGACCACGCCGCAAGGCATCGTCGATCGCTGGGCCAAAAAGCCGCTCGATTATGTGCCTGGCACCCAGTGGCAATATTCAAACACCGGCTATGTCGTGGCGGGCATGATCGTGGAAAAAGTAGCGGGCATGCCGCTGCTCGTTTTCCTGCAAAAACACGTGTTCAAGCCGCTGGGCATGAAGGCAATCAGCCAGGACGATGCGCTTGGGCCCAACTATCCGCAAGGCTATCAACGCTTCGCGCTGGGGCCGGTGCGGGTGGAAAAGCCAGCGGCAGCAGGCTGGCTGTTTGCGGCGGGTGAATTGTCGATGTCGGCAACCGATCTCGCCAAATGGGATATCGCGCGGATGAACCGCACGCTGCTGCCCGCCGATGATTGGGCGGCGCAGGAAACCCCCACCCAATTGGCTGATGGCAGCGCGACCAATTACGGGCTGGGCGTTTCGGTGGGCGTGGCGAATGGCCACCGTTTCGTCGAACATAGCGGCGAGGCGGTGGGGTTCCTGTCCGAAAACATCGTGTTTCCGGACGACAAGGTCGCCGTGATCGTGCTGGTGAACAGCGATTTCAGCAACGCCTTTACCAGCATCGCGGGCCAGATCACCGATATGATCCTGCCCCCGCCGCCCAAACCGCCGACCGCAGATGCAATCGAAGCCGCCAAGACGGCATCGGCACGCAAACTGTTTGATATGCTGCGCACCGGTACGCTTGATCGCACCCTGATGACCGAAAACGCCAATTATTATTTCACCGATGTCGCGCTGGGCGATTACCGCGCATCGTTGGGCGCGCTGGGTGAGCCAAAGTCGTTTGAGGCGGTTCGAAAGCCCCGCGCGCGCGGCGGCTTC
>JBBSCC010000073.1:0-13364 GCA_038250735.1 Sphingomonadales bacterium
CGGTCAAACCCGTCCGATGCTCAGGAATTTCTCGCGGCGGTCGCCGATCAACTTGGCACGCGGGGATTGCGAAAGGTCCCCCAGCGCCACCTCAATCGCGGCACCCAGCGCCGAAATCGCGCCTGCCGGATCGCGCTGCGCTCCGCCCAGCGGCTCTGGGACAATCGCGTCGATCACACCAAGTGTCTTCAAATCCTGCGCAGTCACCTTCATCGCCTCCGCAGCATCAGCGGCGCGTTCGGATGTCCGCCACAGGATCGACGCACAGCCTTCAGGCGAGATGACCGAGTAAACGGCGTGCTCAAACATCAGCACCCGGTTGCCCGCCGCCAGCGCCACTGCGCCGCCAGAGCCTCCCTCACCAACAATTGCACTGACCATGGGCACACCCAGCGAAAGGCAGCGCGCCGTGCTGCGCGCAATCGCCTCTGCTTGACCGCGCTCTTCAGCCTGAATGCCGGGGAAAGCGCCCGATGTATCGACTAGCGTGATGACCGGCAGGCCGAATCGATCCGCCAAGTCCATCAGCCGGATGGCTTTTCGATAGCCCTCCGGCTTGCCCATCCCGAAATTGTGGCGAAGCCGGCTGGCGGTATCATCGCCCTTTTCATGCCCGATCACCACGACGCGCCGACCGCGAAAATGCGCCAGCCCGCCCTGGATGGCTTGATCATCGCCAAAGGCGCGGTCGCCCGCCAGCGGCATGAAGCCATCAAACAAACCGGCGACATAATGGTTGAAATGCGGGCGCTCCGCGTGGCGTGCAACCTGCGTTTTCTGCCACGGCGTCAACCGCGCATAGGTATCACGCAACAACTTGTCAGATTTTACCTGTAGCCGCGCGATATCGGCATCAAGGTCAACCGTGCCGCCCGCCGCGGTTTGGCGCAATTCGCCGATCCGCGCCTGCAGTTCGGCGATTGGTTTTTCAAAATCAAGAAAGCTTGCCATCAGGGGGCGCGGGTTAGGCCCGCCGGCCCGGAAGGTCAACGAGCGGATGACGCGCATTGACCAGCGCGACCAGCCGGGCGCTGTCGACATGGGTATAGATTTCGGTCGTCGCTATATCGGCATGGCCCAGCATTAGCTGCAACGCGCGCAGGTCAGCGCCGCCCTCCAGCAGGTGCGTTGCAAAGGCGTGGCGCAAAACGTGCGGGCTCACCCTGTCAGGCGGAATTCCTGATTCGATCGCCAGTTCCTTGAGCAACTGGTACAATCGAATTCGCGACAAATGTTTTTTGCCGCCGGGAAAAAGCCATTGCGCTTCGGGCGGCACCACGGCGCGCCACGCCGCCACTGCTGCGCGTGCGCGATCGGAAATGGGCACAAGGCGCTCACGCCCGCCCTTGCCACGCAAAATCAAGAAAGGGCGATCAGACGAAACGCCGTTGCGGGGGATCGAGACGAGCTCGCTTGCTCGCAGTCCCGATCCGTAGAGCAACTCCACTAGCGCAGCGAGCCGCAGATCGCGCGGATCGGGCAGGTTGCGATCGATTCGCGCGGCAATCGAGGCAAAAAGGCGATCAATATCGGCGTGGTCGAGTGTCTTGGGCAGCGCGCGCACGGCGCCGGGACGCGGCAGCGCATTGCCCGGATCGTCACTGCGGTGCCCTTCTTCCGCCAGGAACGCGTAAAAACGCCGGAGCGCCGCCCCTTTTCGCGCCACGGTCGATCGTGCAAGCGCCGCCCAGCTATCACCCAACCGGGCCAAATCCTCCACCGAAGCCGATGCCAGCCCGCGCCCCAGAAAATCCGACGCGAGTCGTAAATCACTGCGATAAGCAGCAATGCTGTTTGCGGCGGCCCCGGTTTGCGCGGCCATCATTTCCAGAAAGCGTTCGATCAAAGGCAGATCGCCAGCTTCTGGATTCGCCCTTTTCAAAGCCTGGTCACCGCCTCAACCGCAATCATCCGCGCCTGCCCCTCCAGGCCCACCATCCTGAGCGCAGTGACAATTTCGTACAAAGCCTCCGGCGAAACCCCGCCCCAATTGGGGGTCTGCATGCCGGCCGCCGCCAGTAACAGCACCGTGCCTGTCTGGCGCGCCTCGGCCGCCCGGCGCAGCGCCCGGGTCCAGCTGTTCGACAGACTAAAATTAATGGACAAAGCATTGCCCAGGCTGGCGGAGTCGCTGGCGTTCATCCGCTGCAGGCCAGCCAGCCCGGCGACCAGCATTTTTACCTTGTTACCGCTGATATCCACTGCCCGGCTGCGATAAGTATCGACATCACTGCGGCTGATCTGAGTGCCGGTATCAACAAGCGCCAGCAAACCCCAGCCATTGCTGCCCCGAATAAGGTTACCCTTCCAGCGCAACGCAGGCGCTTCCAGTCCCGCGCTGAGCATTGACGCGATCAGTCGATCGGTATCGGGCGCGTCGCGGTATGGGGCGATCATGGTAGCTGCACGCGCGGTAAGAACCAGTCGAGCATATTGGCCCCGCGGTCGTTTGGGTTCGTCCCACAGCGCACGCAGCGCGGTTAGCCGCGCGTCTCGGTTGAGGTCGGCATAGGCGGCGCGCAGATCTCGCGCGACGCCCAGTTCGGCAGCGCCCTGATCACCATCGCTTTCGATTTTGCTGAACAGGTCAACCAGGGCAGCGCTCGACAGAACACCCTGCGCCGCTGCCAGTTCAGCGGAGGGCGCGCGTGCACTTTCGGTCAACCGAGGCGATTGCGCGCGCCAATATTGCACATGTGGCGCAGCGGTCGCGAAAATCGCGGCGGGAATGTCCGCGCCGCTGGCCATTGCCAGCCCGTAACGCCAGATCGTCAGCCGATCGACATTTTCCCATTCAATCGTAACCGCGCCCTGCCCCTTTGCGCCCGTACCGACGATTTTTTCGGCGAGCAGCAGATCAATACCGCGCGCGGCCCCCTGCCGCCGCGCCGCCTTGATCAGCGGCCCGGCCTCACCCGGCACGCCGGACATTGACGCACACATCGCCTCGGCAAGGATCCATGCCCGTTCGCTGGAAACTTTCCTGCCTGCGCTGGCAACCGGGCAGATTGTGGCGGGATCACCGCTGGCGAGCGCTGCCTGTATGGCGACCTGAAACATCTTGGGCGTGTAACGATCGGGGTCAACCGCCTCCACCATGGCGCGCGCCACTACCGATTCGCCCATACGCACCAGCAGCCAAGCCCGCTCTGCAGCGAAATCTGCGCCGTTCAGCCCTGCAGGCGTGTCAACCTTTGACGCCAGCGCCTGACGCAGGCCGATCGACATCCAGCGAGATGGCACCGGCGCATTCATTTTGCGCATCAGCGTTTGCAGGAAGCGACCATTGGCTGCGCCGAATGCGCGGGGCCCCAGTCCGCCTTCGGGCGTTCCGACGACACCCACCATCGCCGTTGAACGCCGCGCATAGCCGGGCAGGTTAAATTCCGCGAGCAGCTGCGGATCAACCGGCCTGGGGGTTCCCATATCGTCTGGCACCGTGGCATCACCCCCAGCGATCCCGCTCATGATGCTCGGCAACGCTGATGCGGTGGCCGCTGACGGGCGATCCCC
This sequence comes from Sphingomonadales bacterium, assembly GCA_038250735.1. Taxonomy (GTDB): domain Bacteria; phylum Pseudomonadota; class Alphaproteobacteria; order Sphingomonadales; family Sphingomonadaceae; genus Sphingomonas. The sequence continues at coordinate 3,514 of JBBSCC010000073.1, forward strand.
CTGCGGCGGCGGCGATGGCACCGCCGTTGGTGCGGCTACCGGTTCGTTGAAACCGGGCGGCAAAATCGATTCGGGGGTGTCCTGGCCAAGCGCTGGAATGCCAATCGCGACCAAGCCAAGCGCAAGTGCGCCTGCAGCGACTTTATTTCTGGAGAGACGCAAGCGGCACAACCTTTTCAACGCGCGTCAGCGGCTTTTCACCATTCAAACCGGCAAGCACCGCAGCCCCGCCCAGCAAGGCGACCAGCAACACGGCAATGATGATCAACGGGCGACTCATGACGAAAACCTTATCAGCGAGAGGGGGCACCAAAAAAGGCAGCCAACGGTGGTGACGACGCGCCTTTTGCCCGAGCGCCACGCCCGTTGTATAGCCCCAGCGATAATGTTGCAAAACCACAGTCACTCATCCGTTTGGCAGGGCCAGCCAATTGTTCTTGTCGGCCTGATGGGCGTCGGCAAATCAACCGTGGGTAGGCGATTGGCTGCGCGGCTCGCCCTGCCCTTTGTCGATGCAGACAGTGAGATTGAGGCCGCCGCGGGGATGACGATAGCTGATATCTTCGAGCGGTTTGGCGAGGAATATTTCCGCGATGGCGAACGTCGGGTCATTGCGCGGTTAATCGATGGCCAGGCCAAAGTGATTGCGACCGGCGGGGGGGCGTTCATCAACCCGGAAACGCGCGCGCTGATTCTCGACCAGGCCGTGGCGGTCTGGCTGGACGCCAACCCTCGGATATTGGCAGAACGCGTCAAGCGGCGAGATACACGACCATTGCTGCGGGGGCGTGACCCAGCCAAGGTGCTGACCGCGCTCGCAGAGGCGCGAAACCCCTTTTATGCGCTTGCCCCAATTCATGTTTCCAGCCAGCAGGCCCCGCATGAAACCACCGTGGCGGCCATCATCAAGGCATTGGGGCTCATCCCGCCCGGCGACCCAAAGTCTGAAGAAAGCGATTGATGCGTGATTGAGATAACCGTCCAGCTAGGTGCGCGCACCTACCCCGTCTTCATTGAAGCGGGGCTGATCAATCGTGCTGCCGCGCACCTGGCACCGTTGGCGCGGGGCAGGACGATGGTGATCGTGACTGATTCCAATCTTCGCGGCCAATGCGCCCGGCTCGAATCATCGCTGCATGCCGCAAACATTGCCACCGCCGTTATCGAATTGCCGCCAGGAGAAAGCACCAAGAGCTGGACTTCCCTTGAAAAGCTGACTGACGACCTCCTGAATTTGGGGATTGAGCGCGGCGACCATGTGATTGCGCTCGGCGGCGGCGTGATCGGCGATTTGGTTGGTTTCGCCTGTTCCATTCTGAAGCGCGGTTGCCATTTCGTACAGGTGCCGACAACGCTGCTCGCACAGGTCGACAGCTCGGTTGGCGGCAAGACGGCGATTAATGCGCGCGCAGGCAAAAACCTGATCGGTGCATTCCACCAGCCATCAATGGTGCTGATTGACCCTGAAACGCTTGCCACTTTGCCACCGCGCGAATTGCGGGCGGGCTATGCAGAAGTCGTCAAATACGGGCTAATCGACGACCCGGCATTTTTTGACTGGTGCGAGCAACATGGGGCCGCACTGATTGGCGGCGATATCGACCTGCGCACACACGCAATTGCCCACAGCATCGCCGCCAAGGCGCGCATCGTTGCCGAGGACGAGCGAGAAACCACCGGCAAGCGGGCCCTACTCAATTTGGGGCACACATTTGGCCATGCTCTGGAGGCTGAGACGGGTTTTTCGGAAGCGCTGTTGCACGGCGAAGGCGTAGCGGCAGGCATGGCGCTGGCCTTCGGCTATTCGGCAGATCGCGGACTGTGCAAAACCGAAGATGCAGTGCGCGTAACCGCCCATCTGCAATCGGTCGGCCTTCCTGACGGCCTGGCTGTCGCTGGCATTGCCGCCGGCGGGGCCAAACTCGTCGATCATATGCGTCATGATAAGAAAATGGCGGCAGGCACCCTGCCCTTTTTGCTCACGCGCGGGATTGGGCAGACCTATGTCGATAACGCGGTTGATCTGGTCGAGGTCGCCCGGTTCCTTGATGCACAGCCGCGCTGATGCCGCGCGGCATTGCCAAATCTGACCTGCCAACCAAGATTTGCGTCGTGTGTAAGCGCCCTTTTTCATGGCGGAAAAAGTGGGCACGCGATTGGGACAGCGTGCGATACTGCTCCGACAAATGCCGGATGACGAAGGGCAATGCCGTGTAAACGCCGTATAATCGATTGCCCCATTGAGAGAATCACGTGCCGCGCCCGCGCTGTTTTTTTCATTGTCGAACACATAGACCTGATGCCCAATCCGGTGCACAATCACCGACAATACAAGTCACAGGGCGTGTATTAGCCCGAGTATAAGTTCAGGGGGGGCGTTTATGCAGGTACGGTTCTGGGGAACGCGCGGGTCAATGGCAAAGCCAGGCCCTGATACGATCCGCTATGGCGGCAACACGTCATGCGTTCAGGTGACATCCGATGCGGGCACGCTGCTCGTCATCGATTGCGGTACCGGTGCGCACGGCCTGGGCCAGATGCTGATGAAGGAAGGGCCAAAGCCCACCCGCGGCCATGTGCTTATCAGCCACACCCATTGGGACCATATTCAGGGCATTCCATTCTTCACCCCCTTTTTCATTCCCGGTAATAAATGGGATTTCTATGCCCCCAAGGGGTTTGGCGAATCGCTGCGCGAGACGCTGGCGGGCCAGATGGAATATACCTATTTCCCCATTACGCCTGAGGCTTTCGGTGCTGAGCTCAATTACAACAACCTTTCGGAAGGCGTTTTCCGGATTGATGATATCGTTATCCGGACGCGCTATTTGAACCATCCCGCCCTGACGATCGCTTTTCGTATTGAGGTTGACGGCGCGGTGGTAATCTATGCCTGCGACCATGAACCGCATTCGCACGAAGCAGCCGACGGCGTTGGCGCACTTGATGGGCAGGATTTGGCCCATGCCGAATTTTTGCGCGATGCCGATCTGGTGATCCATGACGCGCAGTATCTGGCGTCAGAATATGCCGGAAAAGTGGGTTGGGGCCACAGCACGGTCGAATATTCGCTGCAGGTTTGCCAAACCGTTGGCGTCAAGCAGCTGGCGATCACCCATCATGATCCGTTGCGAACTGACGATGCAATTGACGCGGTTGTAGCGAAAATGCGCGAATCGATCACGCCAGCCGGCGCGATAGAGGTTTTTGGTGCGGCTGAGGGCATGATCCTTGATTATCGCGGCACCAAAATTGCCTCCACGGAAGCGGACACGGCAACCATGGACCAAGCGGTGGGATCGCGTGAGGCGGTTGTCCTTCTGATCACGCAAGATCAGGCGCTGCGCGAAAAAATGCGCCTTGCGGTTTCGGATGAGCCCGTCACCATGAAAACCACCGAAAGCGCCATCATCGCTGCGCTGCGTGATGATCAACCGACGACCGGGATGATCCTGATCGACGGCGCGATTGAATCGGGCGCTCTCGCAATGGCAAAGTCCATCCGCGCTCGACCAGACATGGCTACCACGCCAATTCTGTTTTTGGGCGGCGCTGATGCCGGTTTTGGCAATTTTGGCGAACATTCCGAATGGCTACGCGCACCCTTTTCGGTTGAATATGCCCGTTCACGTATTCGCACCTGGACGATGCGCAGCGCATTTCGCTGGCTCAGCGCCAGTATCCCAGAAAATGAAACGGAACGGCTACAGGCACTGCGCGCGCTGAACCTGGTGGAAGCCGGCGGCGACGAACGGTTTGACCGCTACACACGCATCGCCGCAGCGCTTTTCGACGTTCCTTATGCGCTGGTATCGATCGTCGATGATGATCGGCAGTGGTTCAAATCAACTTATGGCACCGAAATCACACAGACCCCGCGCGACGTTTCTTTTTGTGCGCATGCTATCCACCATGCCGACGTGATGGTGGTCAATGACGCGCTCAGGGATTCGCGTTTCGGCGACAACCCGACCGTGGTGGGTCCGCCCAATGTGCGCTTTTATGCAGGGACGCCGTTGGTCCTGCCGAGCGGCTTTGCAATCGGCACCTTGTGCATCCTTGACGATCGCCCGCGCGAGTTTTCTGAAACCGATCGCGCACGGCTGGCCGATTTGGGTGGACTGCTCGAACAGGAACTGGCGCGGGTCGCCGCGTGATCGGGTGATTTAATCAGGTCGACTTGGTGGTGGCCAAGCTAACGGCCAGCCATAGCCAGCCGATGATCAGCATCGCGCCACCGATCGGCGTGATTGCCCCCAGCCAGCGCGGCAGGCCCAGCGCCATCAGGTAAAGCGTGCCGGCAAAAATCGCCGCGCCAATCACGAAAAGCCAACCCGGCCCGCGAGCACCCATTTGCACCGCCAACAACGCCGCAACAGCGTGCAGCAACTGATATTGCGCCCCAGTCTTCAGCCACTCAGCGGCGTCACCCGATGCGCCGTGCGCACCGAATGCCCCTGCCCCAACGGCAATTGCGCCCGATAGCGCAGCAAACACTAAAACCATGCTCATCCGGCTTCCTCCACCGGAGTCAGCCGACCCCTGATCAAATGACTGTCGCCGGCATGCATGTCGCCGTCGACTGCCTGTGCTTTCAACCGGTCGAGATCGCGGGTGCGATATGCGGCTTCGGTGCGGGCGATTTCCTCGCTATCGACGCCGACGTCATTCAGTGCCTGGCGCGCCATCGCCACTGCGGATTCCATCGTTTCGCGCACAGACCCTGCCATTGGCGCGCCCTTCAGCTTTACGATGCTGCGCCGGTCATAAACGCGCACAAACACCGACGCCGCCGGGAATGCCTCTTTCACCGCGTGGAGCAGAGGGGCGTCGACTTGGTCCTGATCGACGCAGAACAACAGCAACTGAACATTGGCTGCACCAGCCTGACGAAGGAGATCAAGCCGCGTCCCGTCGCCATAATAAACCTTTGCGCCAAAGCTGCCTGCTGTCTCAATCATCTCCGGGTCGCGGTCGATCAGCGACACACTGATGCCCTGGCTGATCAGCATCTGCGTCACCGTCTGCCCGAACCGGCCATAACCGATCACCAGCGCACTCGCGCCGTCGCTCTGTGGGGTTTCCAACCCCTCGACGCTGACTGCTGGGTCGGCACGGAACCGCCTTGTGAACATCATCAGGAACGGCGTTGTCGCCATGGATAACGTCACCACTGCCCCAAACAGGCTCGCCGCTTCTGGTTCGATTAGCAGCGCGTCCTTGGCCTGCGCAAACAGCACAAAACCGAATTCGCCGCCTTGGCTAAGCAACAGGCCCATTGCAAGCGCGGGTCGCCAGTTCATTTTGAACAACATCGCAATGCCCGTCATAATGCCCGTTTTGACGATGATCAGCAGCGCGGCCATGCCGATCACAAAGAAGGGGCGTTCGGCAATCGCATTCAGATCGAGCATCATCCCGACGCTCAGGAAGAACAGTCCAAGCAGAATCGCACGAAACGGATCGACGTCAGCCTCCAGCTCATGTCGGTAAGGGCTGTCCGCCAGCATGACCCCGGCGATGAAAGCACCAAGCGCCGTCGACAGCCCCAGCGCCTCCATTACCGCTGAACTGGCGATGACGGTGAACAACGCCGCGAACACGAACATCTCGCGCTCGCCCAACACCCCGATCAGCCGGAACATCGGCCGCAGCAAGAAGCGCCCGGCTGCGACAAGCCCAACAATCGCCAGTACGGTATACAGCCCCAACAGCCATCCCGGCGGCGCATTCGGCGCGGCAGGCGCACGCGACAAAGCGGCGACGATCGTGATCATCGGCACAATCGACAGATCCTGAAACAACAAAATCGCAAAGGTGCGTTCGCCAAACGGCGTTTTCATGCGCCCTGCCGATTGCAGCATCGGCAGCACCTGCGCGGTGGATGACAACGCCAACGGCAGACCGACCGCGAGGGCAGCAGCGGGCGAGAAACCAGCGATTATCCACACGATTCCTGCCACCGCCGCACCGCATAAGGCGACCTGCAATGCGCCCAGCGCGAAGATATCCTGCTTCATCCGCCACAGCCGCGTGGGATTCAACTCCAGCCCGACCAGGAACAGCAACAGGGTGATGCCCAGTTCGGCAATCCCCATTTTCTGTTCTGCATCACCCACCAGCCCCAGCACTTGAGGCCCCACCACGGCGCCTGCCACCAGGAACCCCAATGTCGCCCCAAGGCCAAGCCGTCGGAACAACAATACAAACACCAGCGCAAAGCCGAGCAGGATTACGCCATCGCGCAAGGTTGACCCAATCATGCCCCATCGCCTTTCCCGCTGGCGGCCAGTGACGCCGCTTCCGCGGCTGCTTCAAAAGCCAACCGGATGGAGGCGTGGCGCGCGCTATGCGGCCGCGCCGGTAGAAAAATGTCCAGTCCCGGCCAATCGGGCGCCGCTTCAGCCCCGGCCAGCCAGTCGGCAAGCGCGACATGCGTTGCGGCAAAATCTGTAGCCTGCTTCCCAATTGCATGTGCAGCCATCAACGATGCAGACGCCTGCCCCAGCGCGCACGCGCGCACCTGCATGCCAATCTCCGTCACCCGGCCCCCTGCATCAACATTTACATCAACGGTTACCCGGCTTCCGCAAACGGGCGAGCGTTTCTCAACGCTGGCCATGGGCGCCACCAACCGATTAGCGAACGGGATAGCCGCCGCCAGCCGCAGGATTTCGGTGTTATAGAGCGGTGCGTTCACTTTGCGGCATCACCTTCGTTACCGGCGGGGGCGCTGGCATTGTCCGACGATCCTGCAGCCTCCCCCTTGCGGCGCTTATCGACGAAATCGGCGATGCCAGCACTGGTGATCATCAGCACCGGATAGGTGCGCGATTTGGTGATCCAGGCAGGTCGACGGTTGGGCCCGCCGCCAATCGTATCCGTAACCAGCACGATCAACAGGAAACCAAGGCTCGCCAAAATCAGCCCCTTCAGCGCGCCAAAGCCAAAGCCAAGCGCACGATCAAGTGGACCAAGGATTGATGTTCGCGTCCGCTCACCCACCATATTCGCCACCAATCGTCCGCCGAAATACACCGCACCCGCAATTACCGCAAACGCCAACACGGCAGCGCCCGCCGACGTACCGACCATCCCAGTGAGCATCGTGGTGACGGGCGCGTGCAGAAATTTCAGCGCAAAGACGATGAAAACCCACACCATCAGCGACAACACTTCAGTCACAAAGCCGCGCATCAGCCCGAGCACAGCCCCCCCGCCCACAAGCAGGATCACGACGATATCGAGTGCTGTCAGTCCCATCTGGCTATCCCCTGTGCCCCGAAACGGGGTGTGCCAGCACAGGAAATGGTGTGCCGGTTGGCAAATCGCTAGCCACGCCCGAGCATATGGTCAACGAAACTGGCCAGGTTCTTAAAACCAGATAGTTTCAGGGGCTGCTTTTCCCCCACCAAAGCGGCAGGCACCAGCGCGCGTTCAAAGCCAAGCTTGCCCGCTTCCTTCAATCGCAGAGCCCCATGGGCCACCGGCCTGATTTCTCCGGACAACGCGACTTCGCCAAACGCCACTGAATCAATCGGCACCGGCCGTTCGCTGAGCGCGGAGATAAGCGCGGCGGCAACCGCCAAATCAGCGGCAGGATCCTGCACGCGGTATCCGCCTGCGATGTTCAAATACACTTCAGAGCTTGAAAAACTAAGCCCGCACCGCGCCTCCAGCACCGCAAGAATCATCGCCAGCCGCCCCGAATCCCAGCCGACCACCGCGCGGCGCGGGGTAGCCCCGCTCGCCAATCGCACCACCAGCGCCTGAATTTCCACGAGCACCGGCCGTGTGCCCTCCAGCGCGGGAAACACCGTCGTCCCCGTTACCCCCTCGTCGCGCTGGGTAAGGAATAGCGCAGACGGGTTCGACACTTCGGTCAGCCCCTCCTCCACCATCGCGAACACGCCAATTTCATCCGTTCCGCCGAACCGGTTCTTGATCGCGCGCAGGATGCGGTATTGGTGGCTGCGCTCGCCCTCAAAGCTCAGCACGGTATCGACCATATGCTCCAGCACGCGTGGCCCGGCGATACTGCCATCCTTCGTCACATGCCCCACCAGCACCACCGCCGTGCCGCGTTCCTTGGCGAAGCGGATCAGCTCTTGAGCCGACGCGCGCACCTGGCTGACGGTGCCCGGTGCGCCCTCAATCAAGTCCGAATGCATCGTCTGTATCGAATCGATCACCAGCAGCGCGGGCGGCTTGCCCATGCCCAGCGTCGTCAGGATATCGCGGGTGGAGGTTGCCGCTGCCAACTGCACCGGCGCATTGCCCAACCCCAGCCGCCGCGCGCGTAGCCGGACCTGGTCTGCGGCTTCCTCACCCGATACATAGGCGACGCTGTGCCCCGCCAGCGCCAGTTTGGCCGCCGCCTGTAACAACAGGGTCGATTTGCCGATCCCCGGATCGCCGCCGATCAGTGTTGCTGATCCCTCGACAAAGCCGCCGCCCAACGCGCGATCAAGCTCTGCAATGCCAGTTGGCAAGCGCTCTGGCAGCGCAATCTCGCTGTCCAGGCTCACCAGCTGCATCGTCCGCCCGCCCGATTGCAGATGGTGCTTGGCGGCAAATGGCGTCACCGCCGCGCCGGCTTCCTCCACCAGCGTATTCCATTCGCTGCAATCCGCGCACTGCCCCGCCCAGCGATGCGACACTGACCCGCAGGCTTGGCAGACATAACGTTTCTGGGGTTTGGCCATGACAGTTTTTTGGCAGGAACACACCAAGAACGCAAGGCCGCAGCGCGCGACCAGTCGTGCAAGGCTTGTCATCCACCCTGGTCAGGTTCAAACACGCTTCGCAAACGGAAATAAAAGGCGGGGATGCGGGGGAATGGCGGAACAACCGCATGGTCGCACTGGGCATGGCTCTACGGCAAAAAAGGGCCTCCCGGGCATAAGGCAGTTGAACGACCGGATGTCGCGCGTGTGGCTGGGTTGGGGGTCGAAGTTCCTGCCCTTTGCCGATGTGGCGACCGTTGATCTGCCGCTTAGCCGGTTATTGCGGCTATCACTGATCCAGGTATCGGTGGGCATGTCGCTCGTGCTGCTGGTCGGCACGCTGAACCGGGTGATGATTGTCGAGCTTGATGTCCCGGCATCGCTGGTGGGCATCATGTTGTCGCTGCCGCTGCTGTTCGCCCCGTTTCGCGCACTGATCGGGTTCAAATCAGATACCCATGTGTCGGCAATTGGCTGGCGGCGGGTACCCTATCTATTTCAAGGCACGATGCTGCAATTTGGCGGGTTGGCGATCATGCCCTTTGCGTTGCTGGTGCTGGCCGGCGCTGGCCAATCGGGCGATGCGCCAAAATGGATCGGGCAGGCTGCCGCGGCGCTTGCTTTCCTGCTGGTCGGCGCTGGGATCAATATAACCCAAACCGTCGGTCTCGCGCTGGCGACTGATCTGGCGCCGGAGGACCAACAGCCCAATGTGGTCGGGCTCATGTATGTCATGCTGTTGATCGGGTCGATCGTCAGCGCGCTGGTGTTTGGCGCCACCCTGGTAAATTTCACATCGGGGCGGCTGATCCAGGTCATCCAAGGGTCGGCGGTGGTAACCGTGCTGCTCAATTTCGCCGCGCTGTGGAAGCAGGAGAGTTTTCAGCCGGGCCATTTGCGCAAGCCAACCACGCAACCCCAGCCGAGCTTCAGCGATTCCTGGAATCGCTACATCGCGGACCCCCATGCGATGCGCCGCCTGATCGCCGTGGGCTTTGGGACGCTAGCGTTCAGCATGGAGGATATCCTGTTAGAACCATATGGCGGCCAGGTGCTTGCGCTGGGCGTTGGCGCGACGACAAAGCTGACCGCGGCATTTGCCGGGGGCAGTCTGATCGGGTTTGC
>JBBSCC010000074.1:0-13035 GCA_038250735.1 Sphingomonadales bacterium
AGGCGGTGCGCCGTGCCCAACCACCGCCTGGAATGCCGGTCCCTGCGCTCATCTGGCAGGGCGGCGGTCTGGTGCCGGCGAGCGGGACATTGCCCGACGAAATGTTGCGCGCGGCGGGTTTTGCTAATCTGGGCGCGGCATTTGGGCTGAAGAACTGGGAAATCCTGCCGATGGAATATTTGGTGGCAAAGCCGCCACACGTGCTGCTGACGGCGGGCGATGCAAGGCGTGATGATCGGCTGCTTGGTCACCCGGTGATGCGGCGGCTAGGCGACCGCATTGCGGTGCGCGATTTTCCCGAACGGCTGCTGTTCTGCGGCGGGCCGACGATTATTGAGGTCATGGACCGGCTGAGTGCGGTTCGGCGGTCGCTATGAAGCGCGAGCTGAGCCTGAACCTACTGTTATGTGTCGGCATCATGCTCGCGCTGTTGCTGTCGGTGATTGCGGGCAAGGTCTGGGTGCCGTGGACCGCATGGCTAAGCGACGATCCGCGCTGGCTGATTATCGTGGAATTGCGCATCCCCCGCACGGTATTGGCCGCGGTGGTGGGGGCGGGCCTGGGCCTTTCTGGCGCGGCAATGCAGGGTTATCTGCGCAATCCGCTGGCGGATCCAGGGCTGTTCGGCGTGTCATCCGGCGCAGCATTGGGCGCGGTGATCTCGCTTTATTTCGGCTTTGCTGCCCAGGCTTGGCTGTTGCCGCTGTTCGCGCTGGCGGGCGCGGCGGGGGCGATGGCTTTGCTCGCATTGCTGGTTGGGCGATCGGCAAGCCTGATCGTGTTCACGCTGGCGGGGGTCATCCTGTCCAGTCTCGCAGGGTCGCTCACTGCGTTGGCGATCAGCCTGTCACCCACACCGTTTGCCACGTCAGAGATCGTGACATGGCTGATGGGCGCCCTTACCGATCGTAGCTGGGATGACGTTTGGATTGCGCTGCCGATCACCGGGATAGGGGCGGCGCTGCTGGCAATAACAGGGCGCTCGCTCGACGCGCTGACGTTGGGGGAGGGTGCAGCGCGATCCATGGGGGTTGATCCGTTGCGGCTGCAGATACTTATCGTTTTGGGCGTGGGACTGTGCGTTGGCGCTTCTGTGGCAACGGCAGGAGTGATTGGCTTTGTCGGGTTGATGGTGCCGCATCTGGTGCGTCCGTTTGCCGGGAACCGGCCAGCGGCGGTGCTGCTGCCATCAGCTCTTGGCGGCGCGCTGTTGCTTCTGCTCGCCGACAGCCTGGTGCGCGCCATGCCAATGGTCACCGAATTGCGGCTAGGGATTGCGATGTCGTTGCTCGGCGGCCCTTTTTTCTTCGTCCTGCTCCTCAAAATGCGGCGGGGGCTCGCATGACGGCCGTCACGCAGGTGCGGCCCCCTGAATCGCTAACCGCTGAATCACTGTCACTGACGCTGCAGGGCGCGGCGATCCTCAACGCCATCAGCGCGACGTTTATACCGGGGCAGGTAACGGTCGTTCTCGGCCCAAATGGAGCGGGCAAGTCGACGCTGCTTGCTTGCCTTGCCGGGCTGCGCGCTGCCGATGCGGGTGATGTACAAATTGGCGGCGTTTCGCGCGCCAAAATTGATCGACGTGAGCTGGCCAGGCGAATAGGCTTCCTGCCACAAAGCGCCGACGTTCATTGGGACATCGATGTGCAAACATTGGTGGCGCTCGGCCGGTTCCCGCATCGCAGGCGGTGGGGCGAAACGGCGGCAGATCACGCGGCGGTAGCGCAGGCGATGGCAGCGACTGACGTGACACGCTTCGCTGAGCGTCGGGTGGATACGCTATCCGGTGGGGAGCGGGCACGCGTTTTGTTGGCGCGGGTGCTGGCGGGCGAGCCGCAATGGCTGCTGGCGGATGAGCCGCTTGCCAATCTTGATCCGGCGCATCAGCTTGACGGGCTTGATTGCCTGCGCAGGGTTGCGGCTGCAGGGGCCGGTGTTGTTGTGGTGCTTCACGACCTGAACCACGCCGCCCGCGTTGCAGATCAGCTACTGCTGCTCCGCAATGGCTATGTCATCGCGCATGGCCCGCCCGAAAGCGTGCTGACCGAAGAACTGATTGCTAAAACCTACGGCGTCACCAGCCATATCGGCACCACACCAGACGGGCAGCGCTTCATCGTGCCCAGCGCGCGACAGACACTATTAGAGGCCAATACGCGGATCGACTGAATATCTGAAAGGAGAAAACTGGTGCACCCGACACGATTCGAACGTGTGGCCTCTGCCTTCGGAGGGCAGCGCTCTATCCAGCTGAGCTACGGGTGCCTGTTGATCAGCGCCTAGCAAAGGCTGCGGCGCTGCGCCAGATTTTTTCGGCAGTGATTGACGGTGCCGTCGAATCGTCGGCAACGTTGCATCAAGGGGCGTTCAAGGTGATCTGTTGAAAGGGGCCGATCGGGCACCGTGCGCCACTGCCGATCGGGTTCAGATACAGCACGGTGATGATGTCACTTGCGCACAGCCGGTCTAGCGCGGTCGAATAGCCAAACCGTTCCTGAAACCCAAGCCCAGGGCAACCGCCCTTGATTGTAGCGCGATAAATTTTGCCGCCGACCAGCTTGAAATCAATCACCGAATCGTTGCGGACATAGGTGTCGCGGATCTGGCGATTGGGAATACAAGTTTCGGGTTTGCCAATCGGCGTGGCGGCCGGCGCGGCATTGCGATCACGCGCGCCGCCGCTGCCTGTCGCCAGCACCATACCGCCGATCAGCGTCAGTACGGTGGCCGCAGCAAGCAAGACCCGGCGATCCATCAATTACTCCTTCTGCCCGGCCATTGCGTCCTTGGCCCGTTTGGCGGGCAGGGGCGTTTTAGCCTTGAATGCGCATAAATCGCTGACGCCGCACCGCCAGCATTCCGGGGTGCGCGCCTTGCACACATATCTGCCGTGCAAGATTAACCAGTGATGAGCGTGAATGCGGAAGGGTGCGGGAGTGCCCTTGTCGAGCTTTTTCTCCACCGCGAGCGGGGTTTTGCCCGGCGCGAGCCCGGTGCGGTTGCCAACGCGGAAGATGTGCGTGTCGACGGCGAATGTTTCTGCGCCAAATGCCACGTTCATCACCACATTGGCGGTCTTTCGCCCCACCCCGGCAAGCTTTTCCAGCGCATCACGGTCAGCGGGCACCACGCCGCCATGGTCGGCGATCAACGCTTCGCTCAGCGCGATGACGTTTTTGGCCTTGGTGTTGAACAGGCCGATCGTTTTGATGTGCTGCTTCAACCCCTCCTCGCCCAGCGCGACCATTTTGGCGGGCGTGTCGACGGATGCGAACAGCGCCCGGGTGGCTTTGTTGACGCCGACATCGGTGGCCTGCGCTGACAGTACGACGGCAACCAGCAGTTGATAGGGGTTGCCCGATTCGAGTTCGGTTTCCGGGTGCGGGTTATCCGCCGCCAGCCGGGCATAGAAATCGATAATATCGGCCTTCTTCAAATGCCGAGAACCTGTGCCATCGAATAGCTGCCCGCCGGTTTCCCGACGAGCCACAGCGCGGCGGTGATCGCCCCGTGCGCAAATATTGCTCGATCCTCGGCACGGTGGCCAAGTTCAATCCGCTCGCCATTGCCCGCAAAGATCACGTGGTGATCACCCGCTACCGTGCCGCCGCGCAGCGAGGATAGGCCAATCGTTCCCTGAGCACGATCGCCGCTTAGTCCTGCGCGGCTCATGACGCTGACATCGCCCAGCGCGACACCGCGCCCGGCCGCTGCCGCTTCACCCAGCATTAGCGCCGTGCCGGACGGGGCATCCACCTTGGCGCGGTGATGCATTTCGATAATCTCGATGTCCCAGCTTGCATCCAGCCGGGCGGCAGCTTCACGGACCAGCCGGGCGAGCAAGGTAACGCCCAGCGAGGTGTTGCCGGTTTGCAGTACGGCAATGTCCTGTGCCGCCTCTGCAATCAGCGCGCGGTGGGCCTGGCTGATGCCGGTGGTGCCGATCAAGATCGGCGTGCCCGCGGCGCGCGCGGCGGCCAGGTTGGCGGGCAGGGCACCAGGCACGGTGAAATCCACCAGCACATCGGCAATTTTGGCCAGCGGTGCGGGATCGCCGCCAGCGTCAATGCCCCCGGCGAGCGCGGCGCCATATTCCGGCAGCGCCGCCGCGATGGCGTGCCCCATGCGCCCTGCGCTGCCATAAATGCCGATTGCCGCCACGTGATGCTCCAATCCTCGATCTCATCTTCCCGCGCGGTGGCGCATCGCTGCGACACCCGCGCCCGGATTCAATTGTCGCCCCCGAATTGCGCAAATGACAGAAAGCAGCGCGCGGCAACAGACCCATGTCACCGTATTTTGCCAAAAAACCGCGCAGTCCGGCCGGAGCATCGATGGCGTTGGCCGCGGCTCAGCGATATGATTGGCGATATGAGCCCCCAATCAACCATCGTGATCCTGACTGGCGCCGGCATTTCCGCCGAAAGTGGCCTTGCCACCTTTCGTGGACCCGGTGGTTTGTGGGAGGGGCACCGGGTGGAGGATGTTTGCACGCCGGATGCGCTTGCGCGTGATCCGGTGCTGGTCCACCGTTTTTATGATGCGCGTCGGGCGGCGCTGGCCGATGTTGGGCCCAATGCGGCGCATCAGGCGTTGGCGCGGCTTGATGCGGCGTGGCCGGGCGAAATCCTGATCGTGACGCAGAATGTTGATGATCTGCACGAGCGGGCGGGCGCACGGCGGTTGCTGCACATGCATGGCGAGCTGTTGTCGGCGCTGTGCACGGCTTGTGCTGGTCGGCAGGAATGGGCGGGCACGCTTCCACCGGGGAGCGCGTGCCGGGCCTGCGGCGCTGTGACCCTGCGGCCTGACATCGTGTTCTTTGGCGAGATGCCGTACCAAATGGACCGGATAGAGGCGCTGCTGGCGCGCGCTGATCTGTTCGTGTCGATTGGCACGTCCGGTGCTGTGTATCCAGCGGCGGGCTTTGTTCAGACGGCGCGGCATTTCGGCGCGCAAACGCTGGAGCTGAACCTTGAACCGTCGGCGGGCAGCGTGATTTTTAGCGAAACCCGGCTGGGTGCGGCGAGTGCGTTGGTGCCTGAATGGGTGGATGCCTTGTTGGGTTAATCTGCCGACTGGTCATTCTTCCGCCGCGACCGGGGCGCCAATCCATCCGCTGCATTGGCAACCCCTGCACGAGCACGGCGATCAACCCGCAGTTCAAACACGTCGGGCCGCGAATAATGGCCATCGGTATCCAGCGATGTCAGTCCCCGGCCAATCGCCGATAGATCTAGATCGGCAACCAGCAAGTCAGGGCCATCCTCGGTGCCGACGATCACCTGGCCATCCGGGCCAATGATCGCGCTGCCGCCCATTTGAAGTTGGCCGTCTGGCATGCCCATGATCAGTGCCTGCGCATCAACATCACCGCCAACTCGCGCTAGCCCTTCGATCAGGTCGGCGCGGTGCTGGATCGTGCCTGCCGCCAACACAAAACAACGCCCTTCGAACGCATAGTGGCGCGAGGCAAGCAGATGGACGTCGCGCACGGTTGGCCAGGCGGCGACATGCACCGCCTCCCCCGCATGATGCATCGTCGCGCGGACCAACGGCATCCAGTGTTCCCAGCAGATCAGCTGGCCCAGATTGCCCCATTCCGCCTCGTGCACGTCCAGTGTCGAACCGTCGCCGCGACCCCAGATCATGCGCTCACCATGCGTGGGCACCAACTTGCGGTGGAGCACGGCCGGCAGGCCGGGGCGGAAGATATACTGCGTGTTCGTCAGGCTCGATCGGACGCGCTCATGCCCGCCGACACATACAAGGATGCCGGTCTTGTCGACCAACGTTTGCAAGGGGACCAGCCGGGGGTCGTTCTTCCGCAGCGCTTGATCGAGCAGGATCGAATGTAGCGCCTGCGTCCCCCGGTGATCCCACATCGCGGCACCCGGCGCCTCATCCAGCCATAATGGATAGCCACCCAGAAATGTCTCGCCAAATGCCGCCACTTCGGCCCCGATGTCGGCGGCATCTGCAACAAACTCTATCAGCCGTTCAATCCCGTAGCTGATGTCCAGCGGTACCGGAGCCGCCTGCAGGATCGCGGCCTTTACAGTCTTGCTCATTCTACCCAGTCCAGCCCCATGTCGCGGTACACACTGCGGTCGTCATCCCAGTTTTCTTTTACCTTTACGTGAAGATAAAGATGCACCGGGCGGCCCATCAACGTCGATAATTCAGCGCGGGCACGGGCACCGATTTCCTTGATGCGCTGGCCGCCCTTGCCGAGCACAATCGCGCGCTGGGTGGTGCGCGCGACCAGAATTTGCTGGTGAATTTCAACCGATCCGTCCTCACGCTCCTTATACTGCTCGGTTTCAACCGCGCTGGCATAGGGCAGCTCGGCGTGGAGCTGGAGATATAGTTGCTCGCGCGTTACCTCTGCGGCTAGCATCCGTTCGGTCGCGTCGGACACCTGATCTTCCGGAAAATGCCACGGCCCGGTGGGCATTGCCTTGGCAAAAGCCGCTTTCAGTTCGGGCAGGCCATCGCCGGTGGAGGCGCTGACGAAGAAAATCTCCTCGAACGGCACGGCTTCGTTCAGCCGTTTGGCATGGCCCAGCAGGCGTTCCTTTTCGGCTATATCGACCTTGTTGAGGATCAGATATTTGGGTTCGCGCCGGTGCTTTAGCCCCTCGGCGATGGCCATCACCTTAGGGCCAATGCCGCCCTTGCCGTCCACCACCAGCGCGATCACATCCGCCCCTTCCGCACCTGACCATGCGGCGGCGACCATCGCGCGGTCCAGCCGGCGTTTGGGTTCGAAAATGCCCGGCGTGTCGACCAGCAATATCTGCGTATCGCCCTCAATCGCGACACCCATCAACCGGGTGCGCGTGGTCTGCGCCTTGGGGCTGACGATGGCCACCTTCTGCCCGACCAGCGCATTGACGAGCGTCGACTTGCCCGCATTGGGCGCGCCGACTACGGCGATCAGGCCGCATGATTGTGTTTGTTCAGTCATCAACTTTTTCCGTCACCCCGGATTTGGTCTGGGGGCCATGGTGGTTTTGGTTCAACTTGCGTTGCTCTTGCGCCAGCGTGGTTGCCGGAACAAGTCCGGCATGACGATTAGGGTTCAAGC
Source organism: Sphingomonadales bacterium (assembly GCA_038250735.1). Taxonomy (GTDB): domain Bacteria; phylum Pseudomonadota; class Alphaproteobacteria; order Sphingomonadales; family Sphingomonadaceae; genus Sphingomonas. The sequence continues at coordinate 7,094 of JBBSCC010000074.1, forward strand.
TGCGCCAGTAGCGCCATTGCAGCCGCTGTCTCGGCCTCCTGCTTGGATGTGCCCGTCGCGCTTGCCTCTGCAAGTTTGCCGATGCTGACGCGGACCGTGAAGACGGGCGCGTGCTGTGGCCCAGCGCGATCGATAATGGTGTATTCCGGCGGGCGGCGGTTTTGGGCGGCGGCCCATTCCTGCAGCGCTGATTTGGGGTGCTGCGGTGCGCGGGCCTGGGTGGTCACGCTATCGCCCCAGAGCTTGCGGATCAGCGCGCGGGCAGCAGGCATACCGTGATCGAGGTACAACGCACCGATTAGCGCCTCAATCACATCTCCCAACACATTGTCGCTATCGGCAGCGCCATCATCGCGGGCTTGCTTGCCCAGCTTTAGCCGGGACGCGACGCCGTTCGCACGGGCAACCCCGGCACAAACCGGGCCGGTCACCAGCGCATTCAACCGTTTGGACAGCTGCCCCTCGGGCTCGCCTCCGAACAGCTCGTACAGCCATTCAGCGATCACCAGGCCAAGTACCCGGTCACCCAAAAATTCAAGCCGTTCATAATTTGCCGCTGCCTGGCTGCCATGCGTCAGCGCCCGCTTATACAGCGCCGCGTCCCTCGGCTCGACCCCGAGCAGTTCGGCGAGCCAGGTGCCGATATCTTGGTCGTTCAAAAGCCCCCCCCGATTCGCCCCCAGCGTGCGGCGGTGAACCAGGTCCAGGGCAGGAACCAGTTGGCGTTTCCATCGGTGGAGAAGAACATCATCACCGCCTTGCCTTCCAGATTGCGGGTGGGAACAAAACCGATTCCTTGGCCAATTACAGGGGGAAAGCGGCTGTCGGCGCTGTCGTCGCGGTTGTCGCCCATCATGAATACGTGATCGGCGGGTACGGTATACAGCCCGGTATTGTCGGCAGGGGTATCTCCGCGATCAAGCACGTTGTAGCTGCGCCCGCCCGGCAGGGTCTCGCGATATTGCGGATAGCGGCAGATCGGCTTGCCCTTTTCGCTGTCCTGAAATTCAACCGAGCATTGATAATTGGGTGTGATCGGGACGGTAAAATCAGCAATGCGTTGTTTTGGAACAGGAATTCCATTCAGGATCAACTGGCCCTGCCGCATCTGGATGGTGTCGCCGGGCAGGCCGATGACGCGTTTGATGTAATCCTCAGCATTGCCGGGCGGTGCCTTGAACACCGCGATGTCACCGCGTTCGGGCAGCGTGGCAAAGATATGGCCGGGAATAAGCGGCAGGCTGAACGGCAGGCTATAGCGCGAAAAGCCGTAATTCCACTTCGAAACGAACAGATAATCACCAATTAATAGGCGCGGAAGCATCGATTCTGACGGGATATTGAACGGAGAAAACAAGAAACTGCGGAAAATGGACACGATAATGACGAGTTTGACCAGAAATGTCAGCGTTTCGCGCGTTTCGGTGCGAAGTGGCGCCTTAATGGCAGCGGCGGTTTGCGTATCGCTCATATGCAGGCTTTGCTTGGGGCCGATTGCGCCGTCAAGCGTGGCGTTTCATGTGGTGCGGGCTGTTATGGGACGCTAGAGCCTGTCCGGGTTACCCTGGCCTATGGATTGCCAGCGTCGAATTGGAGAATTGCCGATGTCCTCCCCCGATTGGCGCGCGATTGAGGCATTGCAGCCGCCCCGCCTGGAAACGCTGTTTGCGCAGGATGCTGGCCGGGTGGCGCGGTTCGGGGTTGATGTGGCCGGGCTGCATTTCGACTGGTCGAAAACCCACCTGACGACGAAGGCAGTGGCGGCGTTTGAGGCGCTGGCCAAGGCGCAGAACCTTTCGGGCAAGCGCGAGGCGCTGTTCCGGGGCGAAATGATCAACGTCACCGAGGGCCGCGCCGCTGAACACACCGCCGAACGCGGCGAGGGCGCGCCAGACAGCGTGGCGCGCGCAGGCATGCTCCATGCCCGGATGCGCGCGCTGATCGATGCGATTGAGATGGAGGCGTTGGGCCCCATCGCGCATATTTTGCACATCGGCATTGGCGGATCGGCGCTGGGCCCTGATTTGCTGATCGACGCGCTGGGGCGGGATGAGGATCGTTATGAGGTGGCGGTCGTCTCCAACGTCGATGGCTGCGCGCTGGAAGAAGCGTTTGCGCGGTTCGATCCCACCGCGACCCTGCTCGTCATCGCCTCCAAAACCTTCACGACCACCGAAACATTGCTGAACGCCACCAGCGCGCTGGAATGGATGCGCGAAGGCGGGGTGGAGGACGCCTATGGCCGCGTCGTCGCGCTGACGGCGGCACCCGATAGCGCGCTTGAATGGGGCGTCGACGAAACCCGCATCCTGCCCTTTGCCGAGTCAGTGGGCGGGCGATATTCTTTTTGGTCGTCAATCGGTTTCCCCGCCGCACTCGCGCTGGGGTGGGAAGCGTTTGAGGAACTGTTGGAAGGGGCGGGCGAGATGGACCGCCATTTCCGGCTGGCCGCAGCACACGAAAATGCGCCGATGCTCGCCGCCTTTGCCGACTTGTTCTACACCCAGGTGAAGGGCGCACAGACGCGGGCGACCTTTGCATATGATGAGCGGCTGCGGTTGCTGCCCAGCTATCTGCAGCAGCTCGAGATGGAATCAAACGGCAAGAGCGTGGGCGCCGATGGCCAGCCCGTTGGCCGCGCCACCGCGCCGGTTACCTGGGGCGGGGTGGGCACGGATGCGCAGCACGCGGTGTTCCAGTTGCTCCACCAGGGCACACATCTGATCCCGGTCGAATTTGTCGCTGTGGCCGAACCTGGCGATGCGCTGGACGATGCGCACCACGAACAATTGCTGCTCAATTGTTTTGCTCAAGGTGCCGCTCTGATGAAGGGGCGCGCGAATGATGCGGACCCGGCGCGCGCCTATCCCGGCGACCGGCCCAGCGCGACGATATTGATCGAGGCGCTCGATCCGCGTTCGCTGGGCGCGTTGATCGCGTTTTACGAACAGCGCACCTTTGTGAATGCGGTGCTGCTGGGGATTAACCCGTTCGATCAGTTCGGCGTGGAGCTGGGCAAGGAAATGGCCAAAGCCGCCGCGCAAGGCGGGCTGGACTTTGATCCATCGACCACTGATTTGATCCAGCGGGCTTTGGGCTAAGCATTCTTCATTCACCGTCATCCCCGCGAAGGCGGGGATCCAGCTGCTTGGCGACGTCGCAAAAGGCAGCGGGACCCCCGCCTTCGCGGGGGTGACGAACAAAAGGAACAAGCATGACCACCTACGACTATGATCTTTTCGTCATCGGGGCCGGTTCGGGCGGCGTCCGGGCGGCGCGGGTTTCGTCTGCGCATGGGGCCAAGGTGGCGATTGCCGAGGAATTCCGCGTCGGCGGCACCTGCGTAATCCGGGGGTGCGTGCCCAAGAAACTGCTCGTCTACGGTGCGCATTTTGCTGAAGATTTGGCCGATGCCCGGCGCTTTGGCTGGGATGTGCCCGAATGCGCGTTCGATTGGCCGCGCCTGCGCGATAATGTGCTGGCCGAAGTCGACCGGCTGAACGCCGCCTATACCACCACACTGGACAGCCATAAGGTTGAGGTGATCCTGGAGCGGGCCGAGGTTGCCGGGCCGAATGAAATCCGGCTCGCCAGCGGCAAGACGGTGACGGCGGGGCGCATCCTGATCGCCACGGGCGCAACGCCGCAATTGCTGCACTTTCCCGGCAGCGAGCATGCGATCACCTCCAACGAAGTGTTCCACTTGCCCGCGCTGCCCAAGCGGGTGCTGATCGCGGGCGCGGGGTATATCGCCAATGAGTTCGCCGGCATTTTCCACGAATTCGGCAGCGCGGTAACGGTGGTGAACCGCAGCGACGCCATTTTGCGCGGTTATGACGAGCAAATTCGCGACCGGTTGCTGCAAATCTCGATGGGCAAGGGCATCCAGTTCCGCTTCAACACCGTGTTCAAATCGATCGTCAAGCAGGACGACGGCAGCATGGTGGTGGAATTCACCACCGGCGATCCGATGACGGTCGATTGCGTGATGTTCGCCACGGGGCGCGTGCCGTGCATTGACGGGCTGGGACTGGAAGCAGCGGGCGTCGTGCTCGACAAGGGCGCGATCAAGGTGGACGATGATAACCAGTCCAGCGTGCCCAGCATCTATGCCGTGGGCGACGTGACCAACCGGGTGCAGTTAACCCCGGTGGCGATCCGCGAGGGGCAGGCGTTTGCCGACACGATCTTCGGGGGCAAGCCGACGCGCGTCGATTATGGCTGCATCCCCAGCGCGGTGTTCAGCCACCCGCCGATTGGCTCTGTCGGGCTGACGGAAAGCCAGGCCAAGCAAAAATACGGGGCGGTGCGGGTGTACACATCTGATTTCCGCCCGATGAAAAACGTGCTGGCGGGTCGCAACGAACGCGCGCTGTACAAAATGGTGTGCGACGCCGCGAGCAACCGCGTGGTGGGCCTCCACATGATCGGGCCTGAGTCTGGCGAGATCATTCAGGCGGCGGCGGTGGCGGTAAAGGCTGGGCTGACCAAGGATGCGTTTGACGAAACGGTGGCGCTGCATCCGACGATGGCGGAGGAACTGGTGTTGATGAAGTAGGGGGGAGGGCAAAGTCACCACCGGCTTTCATCAGCACTCGTCACCCCGGCCTTGTGCCGGGGCCGACCGCGCCATTGATCACCAGCGAAGCGATAAAGTCTTTGCCCTAGCCGCCCTGCCGGAGGAGTTTTCCAGCGTCACCTCGGATGAGAGGTGGGCCCCGGCACAAGGCCGGGGTGACGATGAGATATGGGGGCCAGCATAGTTGGAGACGTCCCGATTCGATTGCATCTGCCGCGGATGTCCGATGAAGAAGCTTCTGCACGCCTCAAGCGGGCGCGCTAAAGCCCCGCGTTCAGGAATTGCGCGCGCAGATTCTGGAGGACCCGGCCTGATACCGGGTCCAGATCGCGGGCGTGTTTGCCGCGGCGCAGGCGATCACGGTCTTTGCTGGATGGCTCCACCCGCTGCACGCGGACGCGGGCGAGACCCTGGGTTTTTACGCCCAGCAGTTCGGCTGCGCCGCGCGACAAATCGATAATGCGTTTTGACGCCCCGTAAGGGCCGCGATCATTGATCCGCACCAATATGCGCCGCCCGGTATCGAGCGCGGTTACTTCGACATAGGTGGGTAGCGGCAGCGTGCGGTGCGCCGCAGTGATCCATTCCGGGCGAAAACGCTCACCAAGCGCCGTCACATTGCCGCTTTCGCTGCCATACCAGCTGGCATAGCCCAGCATGTCATACCCCGGATCGGCTTCGGGGACATAGGTGGCGCCGCGTATCTTGTACGGCTTGCCGATTTTGACCGGGGTATCGCTGACCGGGCGAACATTGCCGCCCGCGCACGCCGATAGCAGCAGCGCGAGTGCGCCTGCACTTGCCCCTGCCCCTGCCAGTCGTGATCCCCCGAGCCGCGTCATGCGCGCGACGCTTAAAGCGAAACGATCCAAATGGGAATCGCCTTTAGATTACCTGCGCGCGGTTTTCGTCGCGGTGTTTTTTCAGATATTTCATGAACGGGGTGCCGCCCGTGCCGACATCGGGATCGTTGCCTGCGGCGTTTGATGCCTGTTTGTTGATATAGCTGGCGGCATATTCGAGATGGCGGCTGCGGAACCGCGCGACCTGTTCAACGCAGGCGTTGAAGGCGTCCTTCAGCGATTGGTGCTGCGTGCGGGCAAAATCGCGCACATGGCTGGCGGCCTGCATGTCTTCAATGAACATACGGTGCTGGCGCGGGCGATAATGGTGCAGTTCTGCCAGGAAGGCGCGCAGATCATCTGTCGTGTGCGTGACCTGAAACAGCGCGTCCATGCTGGGCACGATGGAGCTTTGCGATCCGGTTTGGCCGCGCAGCGCCTGCGGCCTGCCGCCGTATTGCGCGACACCTTCATAAATCAGCCCGTCGGGCATGGCCGGGTTGTTCTTCCAGCCGTTGATG
>JBBSCC010000075.1:0-12913 GCA_038250735.1 Sphingomonadales bacterium
AATGTGAAGGCGACGGTGATCATCCAGCATGACCCGCGCGACATCGCCAAGCTGCCCGCGTTTCCGGCGGCCGCCGAATAAGCGGCTAGACGAGACCGGCCTGTCGCTGGCAAGGACACCGCATCATCTGACCAGGGCGGGACGGCAACGACCCCGCACCTGATCGAACTGCGGGAGATTATTGATGCGTGCACTGCTTTCCACCGCCCCCGGCGGCCCCGACACGCTCTCGCTGCAAACATTGCCTGATCCGGTTGCGGGCAAGGGGCAAGTGGTGGTCGCGGTAAAGGCGTGCTCGATCAACTATCCCGACGTGCTGATTATTGAGGACCGGTATCAGTTCAAGCCTGCCCGCCCCTTTGCGCCGGGCGGTGAAATTGCCGGCGTTGTCGACAGCGTTGGCGAAGGCGTGACGGGCTGGGCGCCGGGCGACCGCGTGGTGGCAACGGTGGGGCATGGTGGCCTTGTTGAAAAGATTGTGGTCGATGCAGCGCGCCTGTTCCGGCTGCCCGAAGGGCGCAGTTTTGAAGAAGGATCGGCGCTGCTGCTCACCTATGCGACGACGATCCATGCCCTGCTTGATCGCGGGCATCTGGCGGAGGGGCAGACGCTGCTGGTGCTTGGGGCCGCGGGCGGCGTTGGGCTGGCGGCGGTGGAACTGGGCAAGGCATTTGGCGCGCGCGTGATCGCGGCGGTATCCAGCGAGGAAAAGGCAGCGGCCTGCAAGGCGGCGGGCGCTGATGAGACGATTGTTTATGGCCGCGCACCGTTTGACAAGGATCAGTCAAAGGCACTGGCGGAGGCTTTCAAGGCAGTGCTGGGGCCCAATGGCGCGGATGTGATCTATGATCCGGTTGGCGGCGATTATGCCGAGCCCGCGCTGCGATCCATCGCGTGGGAGGGGCGTTATCTGGTGGTTGGCTTCCCCGCTGGCATCCCCAAATTGCCGCTGAACCTGACGCTGTTGAAGAGCTGCGACGTGTGCGGCGTGTTCTGGGGCGCATTTGCGGCGCGTGATCCAAAGGCCAATCAGGATCATGTCGAGCGCCTGTTCCGGCTGTGGAAGGAAGGCGCGATCAACCCGCTCGTCACCGATGTTTTCGCGTTTGAAGACGGTGGGAAGGCCATCGCCAAAATGGCGGCGCGCGGGGCAATCGGCAAGCTGGTCGTCCGCGTAGCGGCGTAACGCGGGGCGTTGCGTTAGGCCGACCGGCTCCCTATTTGGGGGCGCATAATGACCATCACCGGGACACCCGCTTCATGACGACCTTTGACGATCGCGAACGTGCTGCCGAAAACCATTTCGCGCTGGAGCAGGATATGGCTTTTCGTGTCACGGCCCGGCGCAACAAGCTGGTCGGGCAATGGGCAGCCGAGCTGATGAAGTTTTCGCCAGAAGAAGCTGATGCCTATGCAAAGGCTGTCGTCCAGTCGGACTTTGAAGAAGCAGGCGATGAGGATGTTGTCCGCAAGATCCTGGGCGATTTGACCGCTGCCGGTGTCGCGATTGATGATAACGCCGTTCGCGGGCAACTGGCGCATCAGCTGCTGGTCGCCCGCCAGCAATTGTCGGAAGCGAACTGACAATGCCGATGGCGTCCACCGAGATTGAACAGCTGATTGTTGCCGCCATTCCCGATGCCCAGGTCGACATTACCGATCTGGCGGGTGACGGCGACCATTATGCCGCGATTGTTACCGCCGAAAGTTTTCGCGGCTTGCCACGGATTAAACAACATCAGGCGGTATATGCCGCGCTGGGAGGCCGCATGGGAGGCGTTCTTCACGCGTTGAAGCTGACGACTGCCGTCCCCGCCTAACCTTTTGCTTACCTGCCCGAGAAGGAGCGACCGATGACCGACGACGCCCAAGCCCGCATTGCCGACATGGTGGCGAGCGCCGATGTACTGCTGTTCATGAAGGGCAGCCCGCTTTTCCCTCAGTGCGGTTTTTCCAGCACTGCAGTGTCGATCCTCAATCATTTGAACGTCGAATTCGGCAGTGTCGATGTGTTGCAGGATCAGGGCGTGCGCCAGGGCATCAAGGCATTTTCTGACTGGCCAACCATCCCGCAGCTCTATGTGAAGGGCGAATTCGTTGGCGGGTCCGATATCATGATGGAAATGTATGAAAGCGGCGAATTGTCGCAATTGCTGGCCGATAAGGGGCTGGTCAGCGCAAGCTGACACGCGGCTGGGGGCTCCACATGCTGCTGGACAATGGCGACCTGCATAAAGGCGATCTGCCGGTCGGCCCCAATGCGGGATCGGGCGGTGGCCCGCGAGGCGGTGTCGCGCCGATGCTGCTGTGTGATCTGACGCAAAGCTATTCGCCAGCCGGCGGCGGGGGCGTGAGCACCTATCTGCGTGAAAAGCGTGACTATATCCTGGCGAACACCCCGCATAGCTTGTTGCAGATTGTGCCAGGCCCCGAAGACAAGGTGGTCATCAACGGGCGGCACATCTGGGCAGAGGTAGGGGCCGATCCGGTGCGGGGCAGCCCCAATTACCGGTTCATTCTGCGCACCAAGATTGTGCGGGATCTGCTGGCGCGGTTTCGCCCGGATATCATCGAATCGCTGTGTCCATGGGTGCTGCCCTGGACGGCGATCCATCACCGCCGCGCCTTTCCCGATACCGCGTTGGTCGCCGCCTACAGCACCGATTTTCCCAACGCCCATGTCTACCGGGTGGCGCAGGCCAAGTTCGGCACCTTGATCGGCAAGGGCTTTCGCTGGCTGTCCTATGGCTATGCCGAGATCACCTATCGCGAGTTCGACTGGGTTTATACCCTGAGCGATGAGGTTTGCGAGGTGCTCGCCAAGCATAATGTGCCGCGCACCAGCGTGCTGCAGCTAGGCGTCGACATCGATACGTTTCACCCCAGCAAGCGCGATCCGGCATTCCGGGCAGAGCTTGGCCTGCCGGGTCATGGGCCGCTGCTCGTCTATGCCGGGCGGTTGGACAATGAAAAGCGCGCAGACCGGCTGGTCGACATGTTCCGCCGCTTGCCCGCTGATCTGGGCGCGGCAATGGTGTTGATTGGCGACGGCAAGCTGCGTGAACGCCTGATGGCGGAAAGCCAGGGTCTGCCCATCAAGTTCATGGGCTTTGTGCATGACCGTGATGTGCTGGCGCGGGCGCTGGCATCGTCGGATATTTATGTGTCGGGCATGGCGGACGAAACCTTCGGCATCTCGATTGTGGAGGCGCAGGCGTCTGGCTTGCCGATCGTGGGCGTTGCCAGCGGGGCCATGGTTGATCGTGTGCCAAGCGGGCTCGGGTTGTTGGGGCCGGTGGATGATACCCAGGCGATGGCGGACAATGTCGTGGCAATTTGGCGTGATGATCATGATGCGATTGGCCAGGCCGCCCGCACGCATGTGGAAGCACGGTTTAGCTGGGATCGAACATTTGAGCGGTTGTTGACCGATATCTATCCCGACGCGCTGCAAAGTGTCGCGTCGCGCCGCGTAACCGGCGGGCGTCCGCGTGCGTCGATTAAATCTGCACCGGTGCCGGCCATCTGAGTTTTTGCGATTGAGGAAGGCCGGGTTGGGCGGATCGACGCGAAACCGGAAAATGCAGCTGTCGATCCGCCCTGCTAAAGCGTCACCGCTCGGCGTGCTTCAACTAAAGCAGCTTGCGTGCCAATAATCGGGCATTGGCGGTTTCCTGCCGCTCACCATGGTTAACGCGCCGGGCGGACGCGCACTGCGTGTAAGTTTTTCCGACAGTTGAGCCGTTCATCTGCCAGTCAGGCGCGACCCGCCAAAAACCCTCCGATCCGATATCGATAAATCTCCTATTGACTACGCCTGTAATCGTTGCGATTACATTCGTAATCAAGGGAGCCAGCGATGACCGAGCGAATCAGCGATGCCGAACATGCGGTGATGGAAGTGCTGTGGGATCGATCACCACTTTCGGCGCAAGATGTTGCTGAGGGCGTCGCGCCCGGGCGCGACTGGAACATTAACACTGTCAAAACGCTGCTTGGCCGCCTGCTCGCCAAAAACGTGATTGCGCATGAGGAGGATGGCCGCCGCTACCTCTATCGCCCGCTGGTGGCGCGCGAGGATTATGTCGCGGGCGAATCACGCCGGCTGATGGACCGGCTGTTCGGCGGCAAACTGATGCCGCTCGTCGCCCATCTCGCCGAGCGTGACGAACTGACCGATCAGGATATTGCCGAGATTGAGGCGCTGCTGAAGGGGCTGAAATCATGATCAGCTGGGCAATTGAGGCGCTGATCGCCTCCACGATATTGATGCTGGTGGTGCTGGTGCTGCGCGCGCCGGTGCGCCGGGAATTTGGTGCCAATATCGCCTATCTTTTGTGGGTGCTGCCGGTCGCCCGGCTACTGCTGCCGCCGATGCCGGGGCAATGGCAATGGAGTCGGCTGTTCGCGCCAATGGTCGATCGGCTGGAAACCACCCAAATGGTGGGCGGGGTGCTCAACGGCGCACGGGCAACCCCCGAAATTGTCCGCCATGCCGCGATGCGTGCGGAGATCATGACGACGACAGGACTGACCGATATCGTCATCGTACCGCCAACCATCGTTGATCAAGGCGCGCCGATCGCGGCGGTGCTGCTGGGGTTTTGGGCAATCGGTGCGCTGTCGTTCATCGGCTGGCATCTGATCCGCTATCACATATTCGTTCGATCGGTCGTGCGCCAGGCTGACGCGACTATGCTCGACGGTGTTCGGATGATCGAAACCGATGCCGCGACGGGGCCGTTGGCATTTGGCATCTGGCGCAAATATGTCGCCTTCCCGCGCGATTTTCGGGAACGTTATGATCGCGAAGAACAAGCGCTCGCGCTGGCGCATGAGCTGACCCACCACGCCCGAGGCGATCTGATCGCCAATTGGGTGGCGCTGGTGGTGCTTGCCCTGCACTGGTTTAATCCGCTGGCATGGAGCGCTTTTCGGGCGTTTCGTGCCGATCAGGAAATGGCGTGCGACGCGCGGGTTCTGGCGGGGCGAAGCGCGGCGCTTACCCATGCTTATGGCCGCGCCATCGTGAAATCCGCCCATGGCCGCGCGGTATCTGCGGCTTGCCATCTGCATACGATCAACGATTTAAAAGGGAGATTGAGGATGCTTTCGACGACGAAAAAATCACGCCTGCGCGTTGCGGGCGGCGCACTTTCGGTATGCGCGCTGACGCTGGGCGGACTGGGGCTGACCGCATCGGGCACGCAGGCGGCAGAGCGGCTGCGCAGCAAAGTTGGTTCGACCATCGGGGTTGAACTGGCGAAGCTTGACCGCCTGGCCGCTGATGCCACGGCACCGCTTGCGCCATTGCCGCCGCTACGTCCTGCTGCTGCACAGGCGCCCGCCGCCCTGCAGGCGGTGCCCATGCCGCCTTCCGCCGCCGCTGATCCAGCGCCGCCTGCCCCGCCCGCCCCACCCATCGTTGTAATGGGCGGCACGGGCGACAAGGGCGAAACGGGCGGCAAGCAGATCATCATGATCCGCAGACACGGGGACGCGGGCAAGGGCCATGACGCGGGCAAGGGCGACGGTAACACGGTCGAAAAAACGGTGCGCATAGTGGTGCGCCGTAAAGACGGTGCGGTGATCACCGAAGAGTTTAAGGGCATGCCTGATATGCCCGATGTGCCGGACGTACCCGAAGTCATGTCGCTTCGCTGCAAGGAAGGCCGATCCGGCACCGACAAGGATCTTGTGATGAGTGAGGTCAAGGACGGCAAGCACCGCATTGTCATCTGCACTGATCGGGTAAAACGGCTGGCATCAAACTCCAGCTTCAACATGGTCGATAGCGTTGAAATTGAGCGCAAGGCCTATCGCTCTGCATTGGATGGCCTTCGCAGCGCGCGTAACCGGATGTCCGCAAAGGGTGGTCCCGGCCAAAGCGAGGCGGTGAAAGCCCTCGACCAGGCGATTGCCGAAGTTGAGGCTGATCTGGCCAAGGTAAAATAACCGGCCCACAGGTTTCGGTGCCCAGCGGTACCGGACGGAGTCCCGACAGGTGGTGCCCCTTCCTGTCGGGATTTTCGTGCCTGCGAAGGCAACCCAGCCCCTTGTATTTGCGCGCCCGAACCGGCATCTGAAGGGGTATGGAAGGGCTTCCGACTGGCGATTGTATCGCAATTGGGCCGCTCGTCGCGCGGGTGCTGGCGCCCAATCCGTCGCCCTTCACCTTTACGGGCACGCAAACCCATCTGGTCGGCACGACCGACATAGCGGTTATTGATCCCGGCCCCGCTGATCCGGCGCATATCGATGCGATCATCCGCGCCGTGGCGGGTCGCAAATTGGCGGCGATCATGATCACCCATACCCATAATGATCACAGCCCGGGCAGCCGCCCGTTACAGGCGCTGACAGGCGCGCCGATTATCGGCTGCGCACCGCTGGCGCTCGACAATTTGGGGCCGCGTGCCGATGCCGCGTTTGATGCCGATTATGCGCCCGATCGCGTGATGACCGACGGCGATGTGGTGGCGGGGGACGGCTGGACGCTGGCGGCGGTGGAAACCCCCGGCCATACATCCAACCACCTGTGTTTTGCGCTGCCAGAGACGAAAGCGTTGTTCAGCGGCGATCATGTCATGGGCTGGTCAACCACCGTGGTTGCCCCGCCGGACGGTGACATGACGGCCTATATGGCCAGCCTCGCCAAGCTGCAGACGCGCGACGACGTGGTCTATTACCCAGCGCACGGCGACCCGATTACCAACCCGGCGCAAAAGGTGCGCGGTTTTCTGGGCCATCGCCGCCAGCGCGAAGCGCAGATATTGCGGCTGATCGGCGAAGGCGTTGGCGCGATTCCCGATATGGTGGAACGCATGTATGTGGGCGTCGATCCCCGATTGTTCGGCGCGGCGGGCGGATCAGTGCTCGCGCATCTGATCGATCTGCAGGGGCGCGGGCTGGTGGTTGCCCAGGGACAGGTCTGGGCAATCGGCAGCGGAGCGCAATCATGACGACACCGGTCGAGCCAGAAGGCGAACCCAAGGCTAGGTCGATGGGCTGCCTGTTGCGCACGATCATTACGCTGATGTTGCTGATTGGCGCGGGGGTGGCGGCCAAGATCGGTTATGATTGGTATCACCGCGATTACACGATCACCCGGGAAGATGATGGTCAGGCGATCACCAAGGTTGTGCAGGCGACCTTTGCGCGGGCCAGTGCGCTGAAAGTCGGTTCTGTGTCAGGCACCGTGCAGTCGAGCGCAACTGATGTGCGGGGCGGCGGATGGCTGCGGTCGGATAAAATCGTCAAGGCACCCTTCACGGTCGATTATTTTATCGATCTGTCGACAATGGGGTCGGACAAATATCGCTGGGATGCCGATAATCGTCGGCTGACGATTGATGTGCCCGATGTCACCGTGGCGCGCGCGAATGTTGATGAGAGCGCGGTGACACTGGACGAGACGCGCGGCCTGTTCGTCACGCGCGATGCAGCGGCAACACTGGCGCGCAAAGTTTCCGCCTTTGCGCAGCGTGCCGCACAGCAAGAGGCCCAGAAGCCAGAGCGAATCAAGGCAGCGCGCGATAATGCGCGACGGGCGGTGAAGGACCTGATCGGCAGCGCGGTGGCAGCGGCGAAGATGGAAAATGTTGAGGTCGTCATCGCCTTTCCGTCCGAGCGGAAAGGCGATGGTGAACGCTGGGATCAGTCACGGTCTTTGCAGGAAGTGCTCGGCAACGGGCAATAGATTGCGCCCGTAAGCCCCGACTGCGCGTGCTCGAACTGACAGTTTCTTCCTGGCGTGGCAGCCATCATCCCATCCGGTCCCTTGATCACGGGGCGCAGCACGTCCACATGAGCGCCATCACCGGGGAGTATCGAGATGGACGCACGCAACGGCATGGGCGGTAACCCGACGGGAACCGATCTGCGCGACGAAATCGATCGGCTGCGCAAGGATCGCAATGCCGTGATTCTGGCGCATTATTACCAGCGGCCCGAAATTCAGGACATTGCCGATTTCGTCGGCGATTCGCTTGATCTGTCACGCAAGGCGGCGGCGACTGATGCTGATGTGATCGCGTTTTGCGGCGTGAAGTTCATGGCGGATACGGCCAAAATCCTGAGCCCCGACAAAATCGTGGTGCTGCCCGATCTGCGCGCCGGGTGCAGCCTGGAGGATAGCTGCCCGCCCGATAAATTCGCGGCCTTTCGTGCGGCTCACCCGGACCATATCGCGCTGACGTACATCAATTGTTCAACCGAGGTGAAGGCGCTGAGCGACGTGATCGTCACGTCATCATCGGCCGAAAAAATCCTGAGCCAAATCCCGCCTGAGCAGAAAATCATCTTTGGCCCCGACAAGCATCTGGGCGGATATCTGGCGCGGAAAACCGGGCGTGACATGCTGTTATGGCCGGGCGTGTGCATTGTGCATGAAGCCTTTAGCGAAACCGAGCTGCTGAAGCTGAAGGCAAAGCACCCCGGTGCCCCGGTGGCGGCGCATCCCGAATGCCCGCCCTATATCCTCGATCATGCCGATTATGTCGGGTCGACCAGCGGCATATTGGATTTTGCCAAGACGATGCCCGGCGACACGCTGATCGTCGCGACGGAGCCGCACATCATTCACCAGATGCAGAAAACCGATCCGACCAAGAATTTCATCGGTGCGCCGGGTGCAGACGGCAACTGCAACTGCAACATCTGCCCGTATATGGCGATGAACACGATGGAAAAACTCTACATTGCGCTGCGCGATCTTGAGCCACGGATTGAGATTGAGGAAGGCCTGCGGCTGCGCGCGAAAAAATCGCTCGATGCAATGCTGGCAATGGCGAGCGCGACGGTGGGGCAGGGTGATCTGGGGCCGGTGCGGATCAGTGGGGATTAGGGTTGGCGGCGGGTTAGCGCTTAGCTCGGGACGGTGGGGTCAATTCCCCTTCAATCAAACCCGACATGCGGCATATCGGTAGCCGCGACGGCCTTTTGCGCGGGTCGCCTAAGTAACAGCACCAGCGGCAGCGCGAGGATCGTCAGGATCATCATCAGTCGAAAATCGTCGAGATAGGCGATCATCGCGGCCTGGCGGTTTATCTCGGCGTTCAGCAGCATCAACATCGACTGTCCGGTCGGGCCAAGGATTGCGCTCATGGCGGGGTCAACCGCGCTCAGGCTGGAACTCGTCAGGTTCGACCCAATGTCTTGATGTGCCGTCTGGATATTTTTTCCGAGCAGCGCAGTCACCATCGAAATGCCCACCGACGCGCCGATATTGCGCGCCAGGTTCATCAGGCTCGATCCCTCGGTGCGATAGCGCGGCGACAGGGTGGCAAACGCGGCGATGTTCAGCGGGATGAAGATCAGCCCCAGCCCGATGCCCTGAATGAAGCCGGTGATGATGAAGGGGGTTGTGCTCATCACCAACGTCCACTGCGTCATATCCCATAACGACCATGCCGCGATTATCAGCCCGGTGCCGACCAGCAGGCGCGGATCAATGCCGCGCTGGATTGCCTGGCCAGCCACGGCCATGCTGATGACGATGCCAATGCCGCGTGGCATCAACAAAATGCCGGTATTGAGCACGGGGTAACCGAACAACGATTGCAGCATCGGCGGCAGCAGCGCCATCGTCGCCATCATCAGCACGCCCACCACCAACATGAAGCCAAGCCCGGTCATCAGGTTGCGATTGCGCAGCAATTCGCGGTCGAACATCGGGTGATCAGCGGTGATCATGTGGATCACGAACATGATCGCGGCGCACAGCGATACCAGCCCCTCCAGCACCACTTCCCAAGACTGAAACCAGTCGTTTGATTGGCCGCGATCACACATTACCTGAAACGCGGCAATCGCGATGGCGAGCAGCGAAAACCCGAAAATATCGAACCGCCGCATGGTGATTGGGCGTGAGGGCAGCAGCGCCCACAGGATCGCAAAACAGGCAATGCCGACGGGCACGTTGACGTAAAATACCCAGCGCCAGTTATAATTGTCGGTCAGATAGCCGCCGATCACCGGGCCAAGCACGGGGCCAACCATAATACCCATGCCCCACACCGCCATCGCGCCCGCCTGACGCGATGGCTTGTTGATATCCATCATCACCGTCTGGCTTAGCGGGTTCATAAACGCTGCCGCCACACCCTGCAGAATTCGAAATCCGACCATTTCAGGAAGCGTTTGGGCCAGGCCACACAGCATCGATGCAAGCACAAAGCCCACGACAGCGAACAGGAACAGGTTGCGTGAGCCGATCCGGTCGGCGAGCCAGCCCGTCAGCGGAATGGCGACCGCTGACGCGACGATATAGCTGGTCAATACCCAGGTAACGGTATCCGCCGTCGCGCCCAACGACGCCTGCATATTGGGCAGCGCGACATTGGCGATCGTCGAATCGAGGATCTGCATGATGGTGGCCGCCATCACGCCAAGCGTCAGCAGCGCACGGTTGCGCGTCTGCAACGCGGGTGCGTCGGCCAGTGGACCGGCGCTTGCGTTGGCGCCGACGATATCAGCGCCTGCCATTGCCGCGCACGTCCACGCTCACCTTGGCGCTGAGCCCGGCGATCAGCTGGCGTGGGCTTGGCTCATCAATGGCGATCCGAACGGGCACGCGCTGCGTTACCTTCACCCAGTTGCCGTTGGCATTCTGGGCGGGCAGCACCGAGAATTCGGATCCCGTGCCCGCGCCGATCGATTGCACATGGCCCTTCAGTTTCAACCCGCCATAGGCATCGAAGCTGACTTCGGCGTGCTGGCCCACCCGCATGCTGTTGAGATCGGTTTCCTTGAAATTGGCCTCTACCCATGCTTTCCCCCCACCGCCGACGATGCTGACGGCGGGCAGGCCGCTGAGCATCGTTTGGCCGACCTGCAGCCGTTCTGACTGGCTGATCGTGCCGCTGGTCGGCGCAAAAACGGCGGTGCGGGCAAGATCAAGCTGCGCCTTTTCCCGCTGAACGTGCGCTGCGGCGATTGCGGGGCTTTCGCCCGGCACCGCCGCCCCTGTGGCCAGCTTGGCCCGGGCTTCGTCGGCGTTGGCGGCGGCATTGGCGAGTGCTGCATTGGCTTGCTGCACGGCGTGTTCAGACTGTTGCAGCCGTGCGCGCGTCGTGAAACCGCGTGTCATCAGGGCGTTTTGGCGGTCTAAATCTTCCTTCGCCGCGATTACCTGGTCGCGCGCCGCGCGGATATCGGCGGCAGTACCCCGAAAGCTTGATTGCAGCGTCGCCACATTCACCTGCGCAGCCGCAATCGCGGCATTGGCTTGCTCAACCGCGATCCGGTAAGGCGCGGGATCGATACGGAACAGCAGATCACCTGCCTGGACGTGCTGGTTTTCCTTCACGGCCACCTGAACGATGCGCCCGGCAACATCGGCAGAAACCGACACCTTGTCCTGCTGCACATAGGCATTGTCGGTTTCGACAAAGCGTCCCGATGTCAGCCAAAAATACCCTGCAATCGTCGCAATGATCAGCGGCACGGCGATCATCGCCGCCGTTCGCCGCCACTTGCTGGCGGGGCGCTTCGCTGATGCCTGGGCGGGCGAGGCAGCATCTGCCGTGAACGACTGAACAGGATCGGCCTCAGCCATGATGTGCCTCTTGCGTGATGTCGAATTCGGCCAGGTTGGCGCGCAGATGGGAAAGCGTGGCGGTAAATGCGGCCTGATGATCAGCATCAATGCCCGCCAGTGCCTGATCGAACAGCGCATCGGCAATGGTGCGTAACTGATCGATCAGCGGGCGGGCCGAATCGGTAAGGTAGATTTTCCACGCCCGCCGGTCCTGCGGATCGCGCCGCCGCTCCACATGGCCCGCCTCTTCAAGGCGGTCGACCATCCGGCACAGGGTAATTGCTTCCACTTCAAGCAATTCGGCGAGCTTGCCCTGATTAATGCCTTCGTTGCGGTTGACCATTGTCAGCGTGCGCCACTGCGCGCGCGTGACGCCAATCTGGCGCGCGCGATCATCAAACCGGCGGCGCATAAGGCGGGAAACGTCGCTGATCAGGAAGCCGATATTATCTGTCATATCGCGCATATAGTAAGTACGCTTATCATCATCAAGGCATGATAAGTTTTTGTCTGCGGCTCCGGTGCCAGATTGCAACGTGGGATATGCATGGTTGCGTTGCCGCTGAATTCCGTTTCTCTGGTTGCGGGAACAATAGTGCTGCGGCTTCGTTTCCCCTCGGCGCTAAAAATCGATTGCGGCTTTTTCGCCGATGACTGATGGCCGGTGGGGCAGGGGACATTACTGATAATGCCAAATGCGCCCATGCCGTTTGTTGCAAGCGATTCCGCCACCGCAATGCTCATCCGCGATCATGATTGGTCATCCACGCCGCTTGGCCCCATTCAGCAATGGTCGCAGCCGTTGCAAACCGCCGTTGGCATGCTGTGCCGTGCCGGGCTGCCCATTTGCCTGATCTGGGGTGAAGACGGCATCATGGTCTATAACGACGGTTACGCAGAGATTGCCGGAAAGCGGCATCCCCAGATGCTTGGCTCCAAAATACTGGATGCATGGCCCGAAGCAGCAGCTTTCAATGCGAATGTCTTGAAGCAGGGACTAGCGTGGCGATCGCTGTCGTACCGAAATTCTGAATTTAGGTTGATGCGCAACGGCAGGCTAGAAGATGCTTGGTTTAATCTCGATTATACGCCGGTGTTTGGCGAAGACGGGCAACCTGCCGGGGTGATAGCGTTTGTAACGGAGACCACTGCGCTGGTGAAGGAAACCGCCGCGCTGAAGCGCAGCGAAGAACAGTTTCGTGTTTTTGCCCAGGCAATGCCCAATCAAGTATGGGCGGCGCGCGCCAATGGCGACCTTTATTGGCTGAATGATCAATCATACGCCTATAGCGGCGCGTCTGCTGGCGCTTTGGAAGGCGCTACGGCGTGGGGCGATATCGTCCACCCCGATGATTTGCCCCAGGCGGGCGCGCG
>JBBSCC010000076.1:0-12636 GCA_038250735.1 Sphingomonadales bacterium
GGTTTCGGCGGTCGCCTAGCGGTCGCTGCACCGATCATCCGGCATGACCGAATTTTTCCTCAACCTGATCAACACCGGCGGCTATCTGGGCATTTTTCTGCTGATGGTGCTGGAAAACGTGATCCCGCCAGTGCCATCCGAAGTGGTGATGGGGCTGGGCGGCATTGCGGTGGCGCATGGGCAGATGCACGTCGTACCGCTGATGATCGCGGGTACGGTGGGCAGCCTGTTGGGCAATGTGTTCTGGTATGAAATTGGCCACCGGCTGGGGCATGAACGCTTTCGCCCCTTTATCGACCGCTATGGACGCTGGCTGACGGTGGAGTGGCGCGATGTGGAGGCGCTCCAGCGGTTTTTCGTCAAGCATGGCCAGTGGGTCGTGTTCATCTTCCGGTTCATGCCGATTGGCCGGACCGTCGTATCAATCCCGGCCGGGCTGGCGCGGATGCCGCGCGGGCGTTTTTTGCTGTGGTCCACCGCCGGGATTACGGTGTGGAATGCGGTGCTGGTCGGGGCGGGTTATTGGCTGGGCACGCGGTTTCACGACCTTGATACATATGTGGGGCCAGCGGCGACGGTGCTGCTGGTGCTGGCGGTTGTGGCGTATGTGTGGCGGGTGCTGCGGTGGCGGGCGAGTGGGTGAGCCCACCCGTTCAGGCTGAGCGAAGTCGAAGCAAGATCTCACAAGTTGCCTCAAGAATCGTTACCTATAAAGCCCCTCCCCTTCAGGGGAGGGGTTGGGGTGGGGACTGTTCCCAAGCGCGTCGGTCTCGATGAGATTGACAGCCCCCACCCCCGGCCCCTCCCCTGAAGGGGAGGGGTGAAGAGGCGCCCGTCCTCAAGCCCGCGGATGCGCATTGCGGTACACGTCCAGCAAATGCGCGGCATCCACCTGGGTATAAATCTGCGTTGAGCTGAGGCTGGCATGGCCCAGCAGCTCCTGCAACGACCGTAAATCCGCGCCGCGGCCCAGCAGGTGCGTTGCGAACGAATGGCGCAGCGCGTGGGGCGTGGTGCGCTCGGACAGGCCCAGCCGGGTGCGCGCGGCCTGCACGGATCGCCGGATGATCGCGGGTGATAGCGGCCCGCCCTTGGCCCCGCGAAACAGCGGCTGGGTGCGATCAATTGGCCAGGGGGTGAGCCGCGCATAATCCTCAATCGCCGCGCGCACTTGTGGCAGCAACGGCACGATACGGGTCTTGTCGCGCTTGCCGGTGACCGCCATCGCCTCGCCCAGCGGCAGGATTGCACCGGTCAGCCCCACCGCCTCCCCAATCCGCAGGCCCGCCCCGTATAGCAGCATCAGCACCGCCCAGTTGCGCGCGGCGATCCAGGGTTCGGCGGCGTTTTCGGCCACATCCTCGGCCAGCGCGACGGCTTCGTCGGGGGAGATGGGGCGCGGCACACCCTTTTTCACGCGCGGCCCCTTCAGCGTGGGGGCGACATGCCCCTCGCTCGCGAGTTTCAGGAACCCGCGCACCGCAGACAGTTCACGCGCTGCGGAGGCGTTGGTGAGCCCCTCGCCCCGCCGCATCGCCAGAAAGGCGCGAAGATCGGCGGTCGACACGCGGGCAAGCGCAGCGGCATCAACCGCCTCGCCCCAATGCCCCGCCAGAAACGCGATCAGTCGCTCTGCGGTCGCCTGATAGGCACGCACCGTATGCACCGATCGCCGCCGGTCCCGGCGCAGATAATCAGCAAATGCCTGAGCGAGATGGTTGATAGGGGCGTCTGCAAGGGCCATAGCGCCCCGTCTAGCTGTCCGCACGGCATTTGGGGAGGCCAAGTGGCTCTGGGCGGGAGTGGACAGCTAGAATCGGCTTAAATCGGCTTAACTTCCCGAACCCTGCCAATCACCCGGTGAAGCTTGTTCTCCCGCAAAGGCGGGAGCCCAGTCTGGACCCCCGCCTTCGCGGGGGTACAAGGCTCGGTTTGATGGATGCACTCGCTCAGTACAGCGCCCCCAACTACCCGATCGTCTGGCCGCTCTTCGCCCAATCGGCCATGAAGCCTTCGATGCCCTTGTCGGTGAGCGGATGCTTGACGAGCTGGCGGATCACCGCGGGCGGTGCCGTCATCACATCTGCGCCAATCCGCGCGCTTTCGAGAATGTGGACCGGGTGGCGCACGCTGGCGACCAGGATTTCGGTGTCGAACGCATAGTTATCGTAAATCAGGCGGATGTCGCGGATCAGATCAAGCCCGTCGAGGCCGATATCATCCAGCCGCCCGACGAACGGCGAAATGAACGTCGCACCCGCCTTTGCCGCCAGCAGCGCCTGATTGGCGGAAAAGCACAGGGTGACGTTCACCATCGTGCCATCATCGGTCAGCGCCTTGCAGGTTTTCAGCCCGTCAATCGTCAGCGGCACCTTCACGGTGACGTTATCGGCGATTTTGCGCAGAATTTCGGCTTCCCGCATCATGCCGACATGGTCGAGCGCGACGACTTCGGCTGACACCGGCCCGTCAACGATGCCGCAAATTTCCGCCACCACTTCCAGAAACTGGCGTCCTGATTTGGCGATCAGCGACGGGTTGGTGGTGACGCCGTCAACCAGCCCCGAATCGGCCAGGTCACGGATTTCGGCGGTGTCTGCGGTATCGACGAAGAATTTCATGTTGGCCCCTGCACGATTGGTTTCGCTGCCCCTTATGCCAGACTTAAGCGCAAGGCGAGCCTTTGGAAATGCGACCAATTGGCGATTGGGGCGTTGCGCTTCATGATCCGGTCGCGTGCGACCCCAATTGAAGGAAAGGCTCAACATGAAAAAGATTTTCATCGTGGCAGCACTAGGTGCCCTTACCATTGGCGGCATCGCCCACGCCGATATCGGCATCGACGCCCGCCAGACGAATCAGTCACGGCAGATTGATGCGGGCAAAAGATCCGGCAAGCTCAGCATCCGCGAGCGCAACGTGCTCAATGCAGAACAGCGCCAGATCAAACGGGTCGAGGCCCAGTTGCGCGCACGCGGCAACAATCTGGGCGAGCGTGATGAGCGACGCCTCAACGTCCTGCTCGACAAATCACAAGCGCATATCATCCAGCTGAAGAACAACCGCGAACGCGGCCGCAACGGCATCCATTTCTAGGAGCGGATTGATGTCAATTCGGGGCTACAAGCACCCCGATTTTTGGCATCTTCAACCCCGATAACCTAAGCTGAGCCAGCCCCGCCTTGAGCGTGAATTTGACGATCTTGCGAATTCCCGAACAGGCGGGGCCATGGCCATGTCCAACAGCCACGATCGGCCCTTCGCCTTGCGTAACGTCAATCCAGGCGCCGTCGCTTAACGCAACGGCGTAGGTGTCGGCACGGGCCACCGAGATCGATATGATTGCCCCCTTGCCGCCCCGCGCACGCTCGGCTGGCGTTAACCCCGCGACATTCGCGGCTCCAGTTATGA
Source organism: Sphingomonadales bacterium (assembly GCA_038250735.1). Taxonomy (GTDB): domain Bacteria; phylum Pseudomonadota; class Alphaproteobacteria; order Sphingomonadales; family Sphingomonadaceae; genus Sphingomonas. The sequence goes on from JBBSCC010000076.1 coordinate 3,412, forward strand.
TGAACCGGGTGCCGACGATAGGACGATTACCCGTCGTTCCCCAACCCTCCAGACCCGTGGGCGGTAGTGCTTGGGCGGTACAGAGCCGTGGAGCGGCCTGCCCAGCAATCAACATGGCGATAATGGGGACCAGCATTGACGACATCCTTGGCAAACATTGCGCTGTATCCAGCCATATACACAGATCAGAAAATGATCGACACATTTCCCTCAGAGGTCGGAACGCCCATAAAGGGTGGATGTCATCCCGTGCCCGCGTCATCATCATGAATTCTGCCCTGGGGCCGCTCGATTACCGGGTGCCGCAGGGGATGGCGGTGTCGCCGGGCTCGATCGTCGTTGCACCGCTGGGGCCGCGCCAGTTGATCGGGGTGGTTTGGGAAGCGGACCGGATGCCGTCCGATGCAGAGGTTGGCGACAACCGGCTGCGCAATCTGGTGTCGACCGTGGATGCGCCGCCCATCCCCGCGCCGCTGCGCCGGTTGATCGAATGGACTGCCAATTATTATCTCGCCCCGCCCGCCTCGGTACTGCGGATGGCGCTGGCCTCCACATCGGCGCTGGATGGTGCCCGGACCGTGACCGAATACCGCGCCACCGGCACCATGCCGCCGCGCATGACGCCGCAACGCGCGCAGGCGCTGAACCGGATTGGCGACCGGCAGGGCCTGATCCGCGAACTCGCCGCCGCCGCTCAGGTAAGCGACGCGGTGATCCGGGGGATGGTGAAGGCGGGTGCGATTGCGGCGGTGGAGGTGGCGATCGACAGCCCCTATCCCCTGCCCGATCCTGATTTTGCCCAGCCAGTGCTTTCTGCCGATCAGACGGCGGCGGCAGGCGTGCTGGCGGGCGCGGTGACCGATCAGGGCTTTGCGCCAACCCTGCTCGACGGGGTGACGGGTTCCGGCAAGACCGAGGTGTATTTTGAGGCGATTGCGGCGGCAATTCGTGCGGGGCGGCAAACATTGGTGTTGCTGCCCGAAATTGCGCTGACCGAGCCGTTCCTGACGCGCTTTGCCGCGCGCTTCGGCTGCGCGCCGGTGGCGTGGCATTCTGACCTGCGCCAGTCGCAACGTCGGCGCGCGTGGCGGGCGATTGCCAGTGGCGAGGCTTTGGTAACGGTGGGGGCGCGCTCAGCTTTGTTCCTGCCCTATGCCAATCTGGGGCTGATCATCGTCGATGAAGCGCATGAAACCAGCTTCAAGCAGGAAGACGGGGTGCATTACCACGCCCGCGACGTGGCGGTGATGCGCGCGAAGTTTGAAGGCTGCCCGGTGGTGCTCGCATCGGCCACGCCCGCCATCGAAACACGGCATCAGGTGGCGCTGGGCCGCTATGCCGAACTGAAGCTGCCGGGCCGATATGGTGCCGCGCAAATGCCGGTGATCGAGGCGATTGACCTGATCGCCGAGCCGCCCGAACGCGGCCGCTGGATCGCGCCTCGACTGGTGCGCGCCATCGATGAAACGCGGGCGCGGGGGGAACAGGTGCTGCTGTTCCTCAATCGGCGCGGCTATGCCCCGCTCACCCTGTGTCGCACCTGCGGACACCGGTTTCAGTGCCCCAATTGCACCGCCTGGATGGTCGAGCACCGCCTCGTCCGCCGCCTCGCCTGCCATCACTGCGGGCATGTGGAACAAGTGCCAGAGGCGTGCCCCGAATGCGGCAATCCCGATACGCTGGTGGCGTGCGGACCGGGGGTGGAACGGATCGCCGATGAGGTCGCCTTGTTCTGGCCCGATGCCAAACGCGCGGTCGTCACGTCTGACACGCTCTGGTCGCCCGCCAAGGCCGCAGAGTTCGTCCAGCGGATGGAGGCGGGCGATATCGATATCGTCATTGGCACCCAGCTGGTGACCAAGGGATATCATTTCCCCAATCTAACCCTGGTGGGGGTGATCGATGCTGACCTTGGCCTGGGCGGCGGCGATTTGCGCGCGGCGGAGCGCACCTTTCAGCAGATCAGCCAGGTGGCGGGCCGCGCGGGGCGCGAGCGCAAGCCCGGCCATGTCTATATCCAGACGCACAGCCCGCAGGCAGCGGTGATGCAGGCGCTGGTCAAGGGCGATGCCGACGCATTTTACGCAGCAGAGACCGAGGCCCGGCGCGAGGCAGATGCCCCGCCCTTTGGCCGCTATGCCGCGATCATCATCTCGTCAGAGGACCGCGCCGCCGCCGAAGAACTGGCACGCGAAATCAAGCGCACCGCGCCCGACCGCGACGGCATGTACGTCTATGGCCCCGCCCCCGCGCCGCTGGCGATGCTGCGCGGGCGCCACCGGTTCCGGCTGCTGGTGCATGCCCGCCGGGCGCTGGACGTGCAGGATGTGATCCGCGACTGGCTCGGCGCACTGGGCTGGCCCGCCAAGGTACGCGTGGCGGTTGACGTCGATCCGTATAATTTTCTGTGAAGCTGCCTTATTGACGTCTTGGCGCGCGGCCATATCGGCAACTAACCTTTGATCCAGCCTAAGATAGAGTGAACCGATGATCCGTTTTTGCCTGCTGCTTGCCATCCTGCTGAGCGCAATCACCCCCGCCCGAGCGGACGACATTTCGGCGGCGGCGCGCGGGGTGGTGCGCGTGGTGACCATTGCATCGGCAGACGGCGAGGTGGTCGGCTTTGGGCATGGCAGCGGCTTTGCCGTTTCACCAAACCGGATTGTCACCAACGCGCATGTCGTTGAGCTGGCGGCGCGATACCCCGACAATGTCGTGATCGGTGTTGTGCCGTCAGAAGGCGACAAATCCTATCGGGGCAAGCTGATCGCCTATGATGCGCAGCGCGACCTGGCGCTGATCGAATTTACCGGCACCCGCCTGCCCCCATTGACGATGTTTCCCGGCATCGCCGCTGATGGCGAGGCGGTGATTGCGCTTGGCTATCCCGGCAATGTCGATGTCGCGACCGCCCAAAGTGCCGCTGATTACATCCGCCCGCTTAGCCCGGTGCGATCCCAGGGCGGCTTTTCAGGCACGCGCAAGCTGACGGGCGTTGATGTGCTGCTCCATACCGCCGGTATCGCCCGCGGCAATTCGGGCGGGCCGCTCATGGATGTTTGCGGCCGGGTGATCGGGGCCAATTCGGCAGTGACCAAGGCGGAAGAAGGCGATTCGAGCTTTGGCTTTGCGGTGGCTTTTTCCGAAATCGCGGCGTTTCTGCGCGAGGCCAAGCAACCCTTTGCCCAGACCACCGCCACCTGCGTGAGCGCAGACGAGCGGTTGCGCCAGGGGCAGGACGCACAGGTACGCTCAGCAGAGGCACGCGCCGCCGATGCGCAGGCCGTCGCCACGCGAGAGGCGCTGCAACGCGGCATTGCGCTCGACAAGGCGCAGCTTGCCGCCGAACGCAAGCGCGAGAATGTGATTGCGATTGCGGGCGTATTGCTGGTGCTGGGCGCGCTGGCGGTGGGGGGTGCCGGCATCTTTGAATCGCGCGGGCGCAGGCGCAGTGCCATCTGGTCTGCTGCCGGGGGCGGGGTGTTGATTATCGCTGCGACCGTGGTGTTTCTCACTCGGCCGTTTGGCGACGTGACGGTGCCCGCATCAGCGCCGGTCACGCTGCCCGCCACGCAGGCGCAGGCCAGTTTTGGCAAGATGCTGTGCAAGATCGCGCCCGACCGCAGCCGGATCAACCTGTCCAACCCCGCCGATCTGACGATCGACTGGCAGCCCGATGGCTGTATGAACGGGCGCACCCAATATGCCGAAAACGGCGCGAAATGGGACCGCATATTGGTGCCCAATGACGAACAGACCGTGTCGGTGCTGGAATATGATCTGGCCACACGCAGTTATTCAGAAAGCCGTTATCTGTTGAACGCCGCCCAGATGAGCAAGGCGCGTGCGCTGCGCGGCGCGGTGAAGCAAAAGGCATGCACCTCCAGCGAGGCCGAACGCCAGCTGCTCGCCCGGCAGCAAACCATGATCCGTGACGCCCTGCCCGCCCGGCCCGATGAGTGGCTGGTCTATGATTGCGCGCCCGTGGATGCTGGCGCGCCTGCGGGGACCACTGCCCCCGTGACGAAGGCGGTCGCGCCTTAACGCCGCCAATAGGGCTGGATCACCTGCCCGCGCCGCGCCGCGATCACCAACAGCGCAATGCCGAAAGCGGTGCAGATCAACATCGCGGGCAGCGATGCTTCGGCACCAAAATCACCGCCGGTCAGCAGTTCAGGGCCGGTGATGCGCGGCACCAGCAGCCCCTGCACATCAAAGCCCGAAACAGGAATGCCGTACACACCGCCCTGGGTAAAATTCCACGCCGCATGCAGCCCAATCGCTGCCCATAGCCGCCGGGTGACCATGTAAATCGCCGCCAGCATCACGCCCGCTTCAATCGCAATCGCACCGCCCGCCACCAGGGTCGCGTTGGGATTGCCGAGATGCAGCGCGCCAAACAGGGCGGCTGACAGCACCAGGGCCACCCAACTGCCCAGCCAGTTTTCAATGATGCGAAAAAACAGCCCGCGCAGCATGATTTCCTCGGTCACACCCGAAACGATCGATATCCCAATGATGGGATAAAGGACGCTGGCAGGCTGCGTGCCAACTACCTGATACCCGCCGAACAAGGCAATGACGGCAACCACCGACGAAAACAGCAACGCACCAATTGCCAAGCCCGCCAGCAGTTCAACCAGCGCGCCCTTTAGCGACACATCGCTTAGCTGCCGGTGTTCGACCAACCGGCCAAAGCCGATATAGGCCAGCATGAACACCGCCGCGACGATTGACCCGCCAATGATTGCCCATTGGCCATTGCTTCGCGCGCCCACCGCAGCGGCCAGCCCGGTTGCAATCACACTGGCCCCCGCCATCACGCCGAACGCGACGACCAGCGTCATCGGGGGGAAATGGATGATCCGCCAGACAAGGCTTTTGCCGCGCGGCTTGGTGGCGATATCATCCATATTGGTTCCCCTAGTGTGGCGGCTATCCTTAGCTGTCGCAGCCGCCCTTACAAGGCTGGGCCGACACATGCGGGCGTGTGACCCTAATCGACCGCCGCGCGATCAATGCGCGCGGCAAAGCAACCATGGGCGGCATTATGCGCCTGCAGATAGGCAATTGCCGGATCGGCAAACAGCCGATTGATCTGCGCATCAACATCCCCCGCGAGCGCCAGCGCCGCGTTCTGCAACATGCCGTCGGCATCAAATGCACGCAGCGCAATCGGCCGGTTTTCAAATACCGCAGGCAGCGTATCAACCAACTTTGCTGGCGCGAGCGCCGCTTCACGCACATAAATCGCATACTGATTGCGATACGGCGTGGCGACATGATGATCCTCGTAATTCAGCAGTAACAGCGTCTCGCCCGGCTCTGCATCCTCCAGCGTGATCCGGCATGGATAGCCCGGCTTGTGCTGTGCAGTAACGCGGACAACGCCTTGCGCCGCGAGCGCTGCCGTATCCGCGCCGAACAAGCCGGCAAAGCGTTCCACCGGCAATCCTTCGATTTGATAGCGCATTATTCCACTCCTTCGCGGTTCCTGAGGATGATTTTCCGGTCCACGCCGTAAGCATAGCCGCCCATGCTGCCGTCGGTGCGCTGGGCGCGGTGGCAGGGGATGACGACGGCGAGGTGGTTCGCCCCGCAAGCGGTGCCCGCAGCGCGCACCGCGCGCGGATTGCCCGCGATGGTCGCGAGCTCGGTATAGGTGCGCGTTTCACCCGGCGGAATCTGCCGCAGCGCCTGCCAGATTGCTTCCTGAAAGGCGGTGCCCTGCACATCGAGCGGCAAATCAAGATCGCGGTCGGGGGATTCGACGCTGGCCACCACTTGCGCCGCCAGATCAGCCAGCGCCGCGCCGCCCGCCACAATCTCTGCATGCGGGAACCGCACCCGCAGCGCTGCCTCCCCCTCATCAAACGATACCCGGCACAACCCCTTATCGGTCGCCGCGACCAGCAATGTCCCCAGGCTGGTATCGGCCAGCACCCAGCGGATCGTGGCCCCCGCCCCGCCGCGCTTCCAGGCGCTGGGCGTCATTCCCAAACGCCTGCCAACGCCGTCATAAAAGCGGCTGGGGGCTGAATAGCCAGCCTCATAAATCGCCCCCGTGACGGTCGCTTCGTTCATCAGCGCACGCGCCGCCGCCTGTGCCCGCAACCCGCGCGCATAGGCAGCAGGCGTCACGCCCGTCGCGCGTTTGAACAACCGGTGAAAATGATGCGGCGCATAGCCAACCTCTGCCGCCAGCTCGGTAAAATTTGGCGGCACCTCCGCCGCCTCAATCAGCGCGACCGCCCGTGCCACCGCCACCCGGTCACGCCCCACCTCATCAGGCTTGCACCGAAGGCACGCCCGATATCCCGCGGCGAGCGCTTCAGCCGCATCGCGGTAGAACTCGACATTCTCCCGCTTGGGGTGCCGCGCCGGGCAGCTTGGCTTGCAATAGATGCCGGTCGTCTTGACAGCGCCGACAAAGCGCCCGTCACTATGCCGATCACGGGCAATGAAAGCGGCCCAGGCGGCGTCTGCGTTGATGATGTCGGTTGTGCTCATGCAATCGAATTAGCAGGTGTAACCGCGCGTCACATCCCGCGCGTTGCGATCAAAGCCCGCAACCGCTCGCCGCTCACCCGCCATGCGCCTCAAATAGTTCCAGCGTGCGTTCGCGGGCCAGGTCGGCGCTGGGTTCGTGGTAATCCTTGCGCCGGTCTGAATTAAAGCCGTGGCCGGCTTCGTAAACATGGACGGTGGCGTTGGGCCAATCGCGGGCGATTACCGTGTCGACGCCTTCCATCGGGATGCCGCTATCGAACCGGCCAAAGTGCAGGACCGCCGGCACCTTGGGTTCCTCAGCCACCGCGCCTGAGATCAAGCTGCCATAATAGCCCGATGCTGCGGTAACGCCGTGCATCCGGGTCGCGGCGAACCATGCGATGGAACCGCCATAGCAATAGCCAACCACGAACACCGGGCCTTTGGGGGACAGCACATCGATGCAGGTCTGCACGTCGCTGAGACTTTGGTCGAACGGGTGGAGTTCGCGCGCGAGTTGCACCGCGCGGGCAAAATCCTCTCCGGTATAGTCAGCCTCAAAACCGGGGTGTTCGCGGTCGAACAGGGCGGGCGACAGGACTTCATAACCGTCCTGAGCATATTCATCGCACAGATCGCGGATGTGATCGGTAACGCCGAAGATTTCCTGCACCAGCACCATCCCGCCGCGCCGCGCACCGCTTGGCTGGACGTGATAGACGGCAACCTCCACCCCATCGGCCATCATCATCCGGGTCATCGTGCCGTCCGCCATCATCATCTCCCGCGCATTGCTTGCCCCGCCCTTTTAACGGCAGCGACGGGCAGTGGAAGCCGGGTTAGCCCAATCAGGCGGCGCGGACGTCGGCAATCAATTGGTTGATGTGGCCGCGCAGCCGATCAACATTGCCCGCCACCGCATCGGCGGTGCTGGCCAGATCACTGGCGGTGCCACGCGTGCGTTCGGCGCGGCCATGCAGCGTTTGCATGCTGGCAGCGGCATCCGCTGTGCCCCCTTCCACTTCGGCAATGGCTCGGGCGATGCGCCGCGTCATATCGCGCTGCTGTTCGACGGCATCGGCAACATTGGTGGCTGACTGATCAAGTCCGGCAACCAGCGAATCAATCGATTCGATTGTCGACAGCACCGTGGCGCTTGCTTCCCGCACGGCGGCAAGGCGCGATTCGATTTTGCCGGCGGCCAATTGCGTTTGCCGGGCAAGGCCTTTCACCTCTTCAGCCACCACTGCAAAGCCCCGCCCGGCAGGGCCAGCGCGGGCGGCCTCTATCGTCGCGTTCAGTGCAAGCAGATTGGTTTGCCCGGCGATGATCGCAATAAAATCAAGCACCGACGCGATTTCGTTGACCAACTCGCCAAGCGATTCGGCATGATCCCGCCCGGCCAGCGTGCGGGTGCGAACCGTGCCAACGCCGCTGCGCGAATCATTGGCGGCGCGGCTGATATTGTCGATGGCACTGGCAAGCGCGCCGCTCGACTGGGCGATTGTCCGTGCGCTGGCCGCACTTTGTTCAGCCAGCGCAGCAGTTGCCAGCGCATGATGCTCGGCCTCTGCCGCCTCATCTGACATGGCCGCCGCGGTTTCGCGCAGGCGCGGCCCTGCCGATTTCAATCCGTCGACGACGTCGGCTGCCTGGCGTTCAAAAACCGCAAACAGCGCGTCGAGATCGGCCGCGCGTTTGGCCTTAGCCGCGTGATCCTTCACCTCGCGGCGGTGGAGCGTTTCGCCCGCCAGCCGCGATTCCTCGCTCAGGCGGCGCGCGTCGATTGATCGCTGACGGGCAAAGGCCAGCGCACGAGCAATCGCCCCAATCTCATCATCGCGGTCCAGCCCGGGGATGACGGCATCATGCTTGTCATCGGTAATATGGTGGGTGGCCACCGCAATCGCCGCAAGCGGGCGCGTGATGCGTTGCGAAACGATGCGCATGCCCCACCAGCCTACCAATATGGCCATCAGCGTGACGATGGTCACGACAATATAGGCGCGCAAATACCGGTTTTGCATCGTGCGTTGTTCAGCGCCAACATCCTTGCGCAGCGCCGCGATCAACGAATCGCTGGCCCCGGCAAGCGGATCAATTGCGGCGTTCAGCGGCCCGCTGACAAAGAAGGCGAGCTTTTCAGTCTGGCCATTGCGGATCAGCCGATCAAGGCCGTCTATCGCCCGGTCAGCGTTACCGCGCGCGGCATCGACCCGGCTGATCATCGCGGCATGACGGGGATCAAGCTCGTGGGCGCGAAAAAGTTTCCAGTTGCGCCCAATCTCTTGGCGAGCAGTGGTGATGGCATCAAGCGCCCCGGCGCTCGACGCATTGCCACTGACCACCTTGTGCGCGGTGGCCAGCGCTTTGGCATAATTGTCTGTCACCAGTTGAAGCTGGGCGATGGGATAGATTTTTTCGCGCACCAAAACGCGCATGCCGTTGCTGGTCGATAACGCGCCGATGATCAGCGTCAGCGCGAGGACGCCCTGAATAGCCAGCAAAGCGATCAGCACCCGGCGCAAGGCGACGCCAATGCTGGTGGTTTGACCATTGAACCATTCGGTCAGCCATGCCGCCAGGGACAATCGGAAAAAGGAAGGGGCATCCATGCGCATCAATAAAATCCAGCTGCTCCCGGCATTGGCCAGGCGCGCAATCTATGCGGCCGAAGTCCCCAATAGCGGGTTAACCAAATGTGACTGTTTGATGAAAAAGGAAAAATTTCAGCAC
>JBBSCC010000077.1:0-12593 GCA_038250735.1 Sphingomonadales bacterium
CATCTATGATCCTCCCCGGCACGGGGAGGGGGACCGCGAAGCGGTGGAGGGGGTAGGCCGCAAGCGCATCACTGGAGGATAACCCCCTCCACCATGCTGCGCATGGTCCCCCTCCCCGTACCGGGGAGGATTTGGCGTGATCACATCAACCAAGATGCGCCACGCTGGCGATCTCCACCAGGCAATCGGGCTTCACCAGCCCGCACACGATGCAATAGCGCGCAGGCTTCGCGCCCGGAAAATACTCGGCATAAACCGCGTTCATTGCGGCATAATCGGCCCAGTCCTTCAGAAAGATATGATTGAACGCCACATCGGCCAGCGTCGCGCCCGCTGCCGCCAGCGTCGTCTTGATCACCTCCAGCACATGCCGGGTCTGCGCGGTCGCATCGCCGGGATGCAGCACCACGCCACCCTCGCCCAGCGCCAGCGTGCCCGATACATAAACGGTGTTGCCCGCCTTGCTGCCTGCCGAAAAGGGGGCGATCGGGGTGGGGAATTGCGGCGGGTTGATCGCTTCGAACGGCATTCAGGTCTCCGTTGTAATCTCAATCGTCATGCCGGACTTGTTCCGGCATCCACCGTCGGGCAAGCCATTCAGCTGATTGTCTCGCGGCGCAGTGGACCCCGGAACAAGTCCGGGGTGACGGAAAGTAGCGGGGGATCATCTTTCCATCTGCCCAAAGGTGCCGCAGAAATCAGCAACCGTCGATACCCAGCCAAAGAATTTCTCGACGTTATAGACGGTTGCCTCCTGCATCGCGGGTGGCCCCAGATGGTGCGTGGCATCCTCCAGCATCACGCCGAAATATTCGAGGTGAAATCCGTCTCGCAGCGTGCTTTCTACGCACACATTCGTCGCAATCCCGACAAACACGATGTGGCGGATGCCGCGCGCGCGCAGCACGCTATCCAGTTGCGAGTTGAAAAACGCCGAATAGCGCGTCTTGTGGAGCGAGATATCGCCCGGTTGTGGTTTCAGCGCGTCGACCAGCGCATAATCCCACCCGCCGCGCGCCAACAATTGCCCGGCAAGTTCTGGCCGCGCCCGCATCGTCTTCAGCGCATTGGATTTATGCCAGTTGGGCGATCCCGGCCCGCCTGCCTCGACATAATCGGGGTCCCAGCCGTTTTGCAGATACACCACCTGCACCCCGGCGGCGCGGGCGGTGTCCAGCACCGTCGCGATCTTGCCAATGGTGCCCGCAGCACCCGCAATGTCGAACCCCGCCAGATCGACATAACCACCCTCGCTCGCATAGGCGTTTTGCATGTCGATCACGACGACGGCGGTGTCCTGCGCGGTCATGCGGATCGGCTCTGGCCGGGCGGGCAATGTTACCTTGGTGCCCGGGCCATGCGGATTGCTGTCGACCGTCATCGCATTATTGCCCCGGATGATAGTTGCGCACGATGTGCGGCGTCAGTTCATCGGTATGGAAATACACGTTACGCAAATTGCCGGTGGCATAGCGCACCGCCTGATCAGCAAAATAGGGCGAGGCCGGGTTGCCGCTTTCGCCCCCGGCGGTCACCGCGCGGGCGCGCACCCGCTCGCCAAATTCCACAATCGCGACAAAGCTGTTGCCGCTGGTGCCGTAATAGCGCTTCGTCCCCGGATAGCGCCGCGCGCCGAACGACGCGAGCGACCCCCATTGTGCAGAGGTAAACGCCACAGGCGTGCTTGGCTTGGCATCGTCAAATTGCTGCACGATTGCGCCGTCATTGCGCTGGAACCGGTTGATCTCACCCCAGGGCGTTTTCCAGCTGCCAAAATCAGCGGTTAACCGGTCAGACGCTGCCACCAGCGCGGCCAGTTTGCGAGCAGGCGCGGTGTCCAGCAAATGATTGTACCGGCCCATGCCGGCCGTCTCCAGATCCTCATCATCGGCGGTCGCCCCCCACAGCGCCTCCCCCCAGAATACCGCGAGTGATGTCGACACAGATTGCGCGTTCCAGGTGAAATCCCAGCGCCGAAGCTCTGCAATCTGATCGGCCAGCTTTACCTTGATCGGATCACCATTTGGCAGCGCATCCCATGCCGCAATCAGCGACGGGATCAGCGGGGCAAATGCCGTCAGATACGGATCAAATGCCGCATCGCGCAGGCCATCAATCGTAAAGTCACGCTTCCCCGTGAGCACACGTGCAGCATGCAGCCCGCGCGGATTTTCGCCAGCGGTGTCCATGTACCGGGGAAAGGCGGTGCGCACGGGGCTGTCAGCACCAGCGGCAGACCAGGGCGCGTTGTTGGTATTGGCAATCCAGCCAGTGCCCGGTGATGTCAGCTGCGGCAGTTCGGACAGGGCATGCAGCCCCTTCCAGTCAGTCGCCGGGTCGCTGCCATCGACGGGCTTGGTATAGTCGAACCGGTCATCGCGCTTCGGCACGAATTGCGGGTGGAGGTAGGCGATGGCGCCGGTCGCATCGGCCAGGATGGTGTTGTTCGACGAATTGGCCTTCAGCGCCATCACCTTCATGTAGCTGGCTAGGTCGCGCGCCTTGGTCCGCGCGAAACTTTGCTGGAGCGCCGCGATGGGCGAATTGAGCAACGCCGTCGCCACCCATTTGCCGCCTGCCGCGCGCACGATGGGCCCGTGATGCGTGGCATAGGTGGTGAATTGCCGCCGCGCCATTGTGCCATTGCCCAGCCGATAGTTCAGCGTGATGCGGTTAATGCGCACCGGGCGCAGTTCCTTGCCATATCGGTAAAACGGCTTGCCACCCTGATCGACGATCGTTTCGGCAAATTCATCGACTGAATCGACGCCGCTCGATGTGTGCATCCAGCCGATCCGCGCGTTGAACCCCTGATAGATGAAAAACTGGCCCCAAGTGGCCGCACCATAGGCGTTCAGCCCTTCATCGCTGGTCACCTGTTGCTCACTGCGAAAGAAAAAGCTGGTGTGCGGGTTGATCAGCAACAGCGCATGGCCGTCCTTGGTATTGCCCGGCGCAATCGCGATTCCGTTGGATCCTGATGGTTCGCGGAACAGCCCTCGCCGCGCGGTATCGGCCAGCGCCAGTTTGTTCTGGCCGTAAAATCCCTCCAGCGGGCGCAGCGCGACGCGCTCTATATCGCCGCCGATGCTGCCTTCGGAAAAGCTGAGCGCCATCCAGGGCTCGAATGTCTTGATCGCGCGCGGTTTAACATCCGGGTGGGTCAGCAGATAATAGTTCAACCCGTCCGCCCAGCCAACCATCAGCCGCTGCAGCCACGCCGGCGCAACCTCATATTGGCGGCGCAGATCGGCGGGATCGATGAACAGGCGCTGGCGCAAATCCTGCCAGATCGCCTTTTCCCCGTCCGCTTCGGCCAGCCGCCCCAGCGAGACCAGGTAGTTGGTCTCAATCCGGTTAAAGTCATCCTCGGCCTGCGCATAGACCATCGCGAACACCGCATCGGCATCGGTTTTGCCGTATACATGGGCAATCCCCCAATCGTCGCGCATGATGCGCACACGGCTGGCGGTCGCTTCCAGGCGATAGCGGTCGCTGACCGTGCTGGCGTTGGCCGGGGCCGAAAGCGCAAGGGGCAGGGCGATCATCGCGCTGAGCGACAGGGCAAATTTGGTCATTCCCCAATCGTATCGGTGTGTTCCTGCGGCGGCAAGCTGCGGCTATCGACTGGCAAGTCCCAAAATTGCCAAGCCCCGCCCGCCCGTGATGGGGCGAGCGGGGCACGACAATGAAACAATCGAGGTCGATCAGGACATCGATCAGAAGGTGACGCGGAATCCACCGGCGAAGCGACGACCAAAGCGTTCATACTCAATCGTCTGGGTGTCGCTACGCGGGGTTGGCACGCCCGTTGCCGTCAGCAGATTGCCTGGTTCCGAATAGCGACGGCCCGGCTGGTTGAGCAGGTTCGTGGCATCGAAATAGACTTCGACGTTCTTGGTTATCGCATACCGTGCCGACACGTCCAATTCATCATCGGCGGCCCAATAGGTGTCACCGGCATCGGTAAGATCGTCAGCGATGGTGTCGAGATAGGTGCTGCGGTTCTGGTACTGCAGGCTGATCGACGCGCCATACTTCTCGTAATATCCGCCGATGTTATAGATAAGGTCTGACGTGCCCGGCAACCGCACCCGGCGTGCTGGAATGGTGCCAACCGCAGGCTTGGTGATTTCGCTGTCGTTGGCGGTCACGTTGGCCGTGATACCAAAACCGCCCATCCAGTCAGGCAGGCCAAGATCGCTCGTCCAGGGCTCAAGCTGCAGCTGGGCGGTCGCTTCAACCCCGAATATCCGGCCTTCGCCACCGTTGGTGATCCCGGTAAAAACATAGGCTGAACGGTCGATTCCGTTGGTGTCGAGTGCGTCTGACCCAAAGGTGCGGGACTGACGATACAAGACGTCGCGCACCTTTTTGTAATATGCGCCAATGCTGAAATAGCCTTGCGGGCGAATGTACCATTCAAAATAGGCGTCAAAGCCATAGGCTTTTTCAGGTTTCACCGCGGGGTTGCCGCCAGAAATCGTCTGATTGGTGTCGTTGACCACAACGTTGGGCCGCAGCTGATCATAATCGGCACGCGCAGCACCGGTATTGAACGACAGGCGCAGCTTTTTCGTATCGTCCACATTGTAGTTGAAGTGAACGCTTGGGAAGAACAGCGTCTGGCTGGATTCGGCGGTGACGAGCCCAGTGGTTGCGCCAACGGTTGCCACGGCAATGCCGCGGTTGTTCAGATGTTCGACGCGGACGCCGCCCAGGATCGAACCCCAGTCATATTTCAACGTGCCCATGACAAAGCCGGCATAGACTTGTTCGCGCACGTCATAATTATTGGCCGTAACCGGCGTCAGGGCGAAGTTGGCGCGCGCTGCGTCCGAAACGGCCCGCATCTGTGCGGTGTCGAAATAGCGGAACGTGTACCCAAGCGGAATTTTCCCCAGAAACGCGTCGTTTAGCGAAAACTGGTTGTAGTTGCTTGGCAACCCGACCGTCGCGAACTGGCCAGCGGTGTTTAGCAGGATCTGGTTCTCGTCCGCTACCTTGGTCCGCTGATCAAACTGGAAACCTGCCTTGAACGTGGCTTCGCTGCCCAGGAAACCGGTTTGGCGCGATACGACCAGCTTGCCGGTATAAGCCTTGGTTGTGTCGATCGCATCGAGCACGGTGAGCGACGACGGCGTTTTTGCAAAGCTGTCGATCGCCGTCACCTGGTTGCCTGCCTGAAAGCGGGTGGGACCCGCCAGCTGGGTGGTTGTGAACAACATCAGGTTGCCGCGATTGCGGTCGGTAAAATCATAGCTGATGGTTGGACGAAGCGTGCGTGTGCCGGGGCTGTCATAGGCAACTTCACCCACGACCGAACGATCGTCCTTGGATTCGGTGTAATTGCCCAGCCACATCAGGTGCCAGCCATCGGCAAAGTCATGATCGCCAGCAACGGTGTTCGTGAAGATCGACTGGCGGAACGCACGCAACGTCGCACGCTGGCGGATGTCGACCCCGTAAACGGTGCCAACCTGCGGGGTGTTGCCAAAGCAGACATCGGCATAGCCGCTGGTCGTCGGCGTCGGGTTTACCGTGCGGGCACAATCGGCGGTGTTGGCGACGAGATCACCCTGACGATCGTCGAGATCGAAGCGGTAATTGTCGCGCGCTTCGTCGTCGGTGAAGATTGTGTAAAGCGACCGCAGTGAGATCGTGTTGTCTGAATCGGGCTTGTAATCGACGCGACCAGAGATCGAATAATTGCGGCGAGTAAGCCGATAGAGTTTGTTTTCGGTTTCATGCGCCCAGAACCGGGTCAGGTTGCCAGGGCGCTGATCCTGCGCAACACGCTCGTAATCGGTTTCGAAGTTGTCAGTGATTTGGCCGCGTTCGAAATAGCTGCCTGACAGCAGAACGCCGAGTTCTCCGCCACCAACGTTGAATCGTTCAGACGCGACCAGCGATCCTTCATATTGTTTGCGGCTACCCAGTTCGGCCACGCCGACGCCGCCCTTGGCGGCAACCTGTGCACCGGCATAGTCAAACGCCGAGCGGGTAATGACGTTGATATTGCCGGCCACCGTTTCGCCCGGCATTTCGGGGGTCACCGCTTTGGAAACGATAATCTTTGATGCAATCGCCGAGGGGACAGAATCGAAGCGAGCATCGCGACCCTCGGGGCTGACGACGTTGATGCCGTCGAAGGACAGCGTCGTCCAGTAATTCGGCGTTCCACGCAGGCTGACGTACCGGGCCTGGCCTTGATCGCGCTCCACGCCTACGCCAGCCAGTCGGCCAACGGCTTGAGCGATGTTTTGGTCAGGCAGCCGTCCAACACTATCAGCGGAGATGACGGCGACGAGCGAATCTGACTCTTTTTGAGTCTTCAATGCCGCTTCCTGCGACTCTGCGATCGGGCGGCTGCCCTTGACCACGAGGTCGTCGGACTCAGATTCTGCTTCTGCCGTTGGCGCGGTGTTGGCGACCTGCGCATGGGCGGGCAGCGCAATCGTCGCGGCAAGACCAAGGCTGCCGATCAGCGCCAAGCGTGAAGAAACAGCCGCCAACCGGCGACCACGTGGATTCGTCATGTACCTTACCCCCAGCTTCTGCGGACATTCGCAGTTGAGGAGGCCGGTATCTGCGGTTGATGATAGAAATCTGGCTTGGCTGTTACGGATCAGTTACAGCAACACATTGTTACAAAGGGCGATTCAGCAACCATTTTCACTTTTGTCTTTGGCAATCATTGCGTTGTCTTCGCCAGCCATTGGCGCGGGCTGTGGCATTGGTGCAACAGTCACCGAAAAGCGTGGCGCAGGGGCGGGCTGGGTTGCGCCGCCCAGCGTGATAAAGGTGCCGCGCGCGTGATTATGCGGGTGCTGCGGCGCCTCTGCCATCGATAGCACGGGTGCAAAGCACACATCGGTCATCTCCATCAGCGCGCACCAGTCGTCGCGGGTTCGCGTGGCAAAAATGGCCGCAAGCCGCTCTTTGCGCGCGGGCCACGCCGCCTTATCGAATTGCGCGTCGAACGCTGGATCATCGGCAATGCCCAATTTGTCGCGCAGCAGCGCATAGAATTGCGGTTCGATGGAGCCAATCGCGATCCATTTGCCATCGGCGCAGGTGTAGGTGTCGTAAAACGGCGCGCCGCCATCGAGCAAATTGGTGCCGGGCACGTCGCTGGTCGTACCCTGCGCGAGCATTGCGTGGCTCATCCCCGCCAGCAGCGCTGATCCGTCCGTCATCGCGGCATCAATCACCTGGCCTGGCGCGCCATTCTTCACCGCGAGCAGCCCCGCAACCATGCCGAACGCCAGAAACATCGCCCCGCCGCCGAAATCGCCGACATAATTTACCGGCGGGACCGGCTTTGCACCCGCCACGCCAATCGTGTGCAGCACACCCGACAGCGCGATGTAATTAATGTCATGCCCGGCGGATTGGGCATAGGGGCCGGTTTGCCCCCAGCCAGTCATCCGGCCGTAAACGAGCCGGGGATTTTCCGCGATCAGCACATCGGGCCCCAGCCCCAGCCGCTCCATCACGCCGGGACGAAACCCCTCAATCAGCCCATCGGCGCTCGCGCACAGCGCCTTGGCAGCGGCAATCCCCTCGGCGGATTTCAGGTCAATCAGCACCGAATTGCGATTACGCGACAGCGCATCACGCGGATCAAGCCGGGCGCCGGGGCGATCAATGCGGATCACCTCCGCACCATGATCGCCCAGCATCATCCCGCAAAACGGGCCGGGACCAATGCCGGCAAATTCGATAATCCGAATGCCCGAAAGCGCGCCTGCCATAATACAGCCCTCCACCCGTTTTTTGCTTGGCGCGCCCGGCAGGAGTCGAACCTGCGGCCTCAAGATTAGAAGTCTCGTGCTCTATCCAACTGAGCTACGGGCGCGCGCGGTACCGCCGTTAGCGCGGATTGCACGGGCGCGAAACCGGCATCATAACCGCAATCGTAACAACAGGGGCAATCGATGAGCATCAAACCAGTGTCGGCGCGCGATCTGGCAGGCGGGCAGTTGCGCTATTTCGATTTTGTGATGGCGGCGTTCGTGGCGATTATCCTGCTGTCAAACGTAATCGGTGCCGGCAAAGTGGCGCAAATCTGGCTGCCCGGCGTTGGCTATTGGCCGTTTGGCGCGGGGATTTTGTTCTTCCCCATTTCCTATGTGATCGGCGACGTGCTGACCGAGGTATACGGCTATGCCCGCGCGCGCCGTGTCATCTGGGCGGGGACGGTGGCGGTATTGTTCATGGCGTTCATGTCGTTCGTGGTCGTGGCGCTGCCGCCCGCGCCCGACTGGAAGAACCAGGCCGCGTATGAAGTGATTTTCGGACAAGTGCCGCGCATCGTGCTCGCGTCGGTTTGTGCGTTTTGGGCGGGGGAGTTCGTCAACGCCTTTGTGCTGGCGCGGATGAAGCTGTGGACCGGGGGCAAGATGCTGTGGACCCGCACCATTGGCTCCACGGTGGCGGGGCAGGCGGTCGACAGCCTGATCTTCTACCCGCTGGCCTTCTGGGGGGCGGAAGGCTGGACCAATGATTTGGTGATCAAGGTGCTGATTACCCAGTGGGTGCTGAAGGTAAGCTGGGAAGTGATCCTGACGCCGGTGACCTATCTGGTGGTCGGCTTCCTGAAGTCGCGCGAAGGCGTGGACGTGTTTGACGAGGGCACCAACTTCACCCCGTTCAAGGCGGCGCTGTAATCATGAGCGCACTCCAGACCGCCAAGCTGTGGCTGATCGGGCTGACCGGGCTGGGGAAGGACGCGCTGCACATCTATGTCGGGCTGGCGCTGTTTTTGGGCAGCGCGGTGCTGTTCAAATGGTCGCTGGCGAGCTGGAAACCCTGGACCATCGTGCTCGCCGCCGCGCTGCTGGGCGAGGCATGGGATATTCGCGACCGGATCGTCAGCGACACTGCGCTCGATCTGGCGGGGGACTGGCACGACATCTGGAACACGCTGTTCTGGCCCAGCGTACTGGCGTTGCTGGCGCGGTATGGCGGGGTGGCGGCGATTTCTGCCGTCAAGTAAGCAAATAGGTGTCGACTTCATCGGCATTGGCGGGATTGAACGGGTTCACAATCTTCAGCCCGCCGATCCGCTGACCGTCCTGCATGTCCTCAGTAAACAAGGTTGAAACGCCGTGTGCATCGCAGACACTGATTATCACGGCATCCCAAAATTGCAGCCGATATCGTTCGGCCAAATCGAACGCATCGAACAATAGCGGTCGGCTCGTGGCGATGATGGGGAACACTCCGCACAGCCGGTTGGCAATGCGTCGCAGTCGGCGCTGATTCAAATGTGACGAACGACGGCTGACGTTCAAAAACTCGCCAATGACCTGCTGTGTGATAACGGCATCAGCACGCGCGACGGATGACAGAAGCCGTCGGGCTTGCGGCATTTTTTCTGCAGCGCTTGGGTCAGTGGCATAAACAAGAATGTTGGTATCGACGCTGAACGCCGCCATCAGCCGTTACGCTCTTCATAACTGAACGACTGGCCGAACGGGACGCCCTTTTCAAAGTCTTCGAACAAGGCGTCGAAATCTGCCTTCCAAATGGGGTCCAATTCTCGCCGCATCTTCTTGGGGCGCATTTCTGCAATAACGACGCCATTTTTGGTGATATCGATCGTGTCACCCGCTTCGACCAAGGCGAGCGCCCTTGAGATATTGGCGTTCAATTCCCTTACTGACATTATGCCCATGGCCAGCTCCGTTGCTACGGTAGCAACGTAATGGATTTGCCCTGCCTAGGCAACCAGCGCCAGCAACCCTTCAAACAGCCGTCGTCCGGCATCGCTGCCGTGGGCGGCCTCAATACAGCGTTCGGGGTGGGGCATCATGCCCAGCACATTGCCGCCTGCGTTCAGCACGCCTGCGATCTGCCGTGCGGAACCATTAACCGGCTCGGCATAGCGAAAGGCGACACGGCCTTCGCCTTCGATCCGGTCCAGCGTCTCGGCATCGGCGGTGAAGTTGCCGTCGTGATGGGCAACGGGCACCATGATCCGCTCACCCTTGGCATACAGGTTGGTGAAGGCGCTTTGGGCGTTGTCGACGGTCAACGCGACATCGCGGCACACGAAATCCAGCCCCTCGTTGCGCATCAGCGCGCCGGGCAACAGGCCAATTTCGGTCAGCACCTGAAAACCGTTGCAGACACCCAGCACCGGCACGCCGCGTTCTGCGGCCGCGACAATCGCCGCGATAATCGGGGAACGCGCGGCAATCGCCCCGCAGCGCAGATAATCGCCGTAAGAAAATCCCCCGGGCAGGCCCACCAGGCCAATATCATCGGGCAGCGCGGTATCGCCGTGCCACACCATGTGCGGTTTGGTGCCGGTTACAGCCTCCAGCGCCACGGCCAGATCACGGTCGCAATTGGAACCGGGGAAAACGATAACCGCCGTTTTCATCACACGCGCTCGACGCGGTAGTTTTCGATGACGGTGTTGGCGAGCAGCTTGCGGCACATCTCGTCGATGGCGCTGTCGGCGGTATCGTCGGCCACGTCCATCTCGATCAGCTTGCCCGCGCGCACATCGTTGATGCCGGCAAAGCCAAGGCCATCCAGCGCCTTGTGGATCGCCTTGCCCTGCGGGTCGAGCACGCCGGGCTTCAGGGTGACGAAGATGCGCAGTTTCATCGGATATGCTCGCGTCAATGGGCGGGTGATGCGGTTGCTATGCCGGGGTGCGCGCCCGGCTGCAACCGTCACTTGCCGCGTTTCAGCCGATGTTCTTCCAGATCGAGCACGGCGCTGTCGGCACCTTCGGGCAGCAAGCCCAGCCGCCGCGCGACTTCCTGATACGCCTCTACCTCACCGCCCAGATCGCGCCGGAACCGATCCTTGTCCAGCTTTTCGCCGGTCGTCATATCCCAAAGGCGGCAACCATCGGGGCTGATTTCGTCCGCCAGGATGATGCGGGCATAATCATTGTCCCAAATCCGCCCGAATTCCAGCTTGAAGTCGACCAGGCGGATGCCGATACCCGCGAACAGCCCGCACAGAAAATCATTCACGCGAATGGCCAGATCGGTGATGTCGTGCATCTCCTCCTGGCTCGCCCAGCCAAAGCACGAAATATGCTCTTCGGTGATCATCGGATCACCCAGCGCATCGTCTTTGTAGAAATATTCGATGATCGTGCGGGGCAATTGCGTGCCCTCTTCAATCCCCAGCCGCTTGCTCAGCGATCCGGCGGCCACGTTGCGGATCACCACTTCGATCGGCACAATTTCAACCTGGCGGATCAGCTGTTCGCGCATGTTGAGGCGGCGGATGAAGTGCGTCGGCACGCCAATGGTGGCGAGCAGGGTGAAGATATGCTCCGAAATCCGGTTGTTCAGCACGCCCTTGCCGCTGATCGTGCCCTTTTTCTGGGCGTTGAACGCGGTCGCATCATCCTTGAAATACTGGATCAGCGTGCCGGGTTCAGGCCCTTCGTACAGGATTTTGGCCTTGCCCTCATAGATTTGGCGGCGGCGTGCCATGGCGGCGGTACCTTATGATGGACGTGTACAAAAACGAAGCTGCCCCGGCTGCGCGGGCATTGGCGTCGCACAGGCCGGGGCAATGGATTTAGCCTATATCGAAAGCGCCGGGGCGGCGCAATCGCAGGCGTGGTTCAGTGCGCGTCCTCGGTTTCGGCGGGCGCTTCATTATCCTCGCGGCCGAAAAAGCGCTGGAGGGCACCGCGATTTTCGCCTTTGGCTGGCTCTGCGTCGCGTATCGGTGTTATGCGTTCCGCCTCTGGCTCTTCGCGCGGCACAAACTGGCGCAGGATCAGCGCGACACCTAGCAACACGACGATCCACGGGCCAACGCCTGCCAGTATCTGGGTCATCGCCGCAGCGGACTGAATGAAAGTCTCCCCAGCATTGTCGAATGTGGCGGAAGCGGAGCCGCCCAGCGACGGGATCACCGTGCCCGATTGATAGGTGAACAGCACCGGCGTCGTCGCCAGCCCCTGCATCATCGCCCGGTCCAGCTCGCCAATCGTGGCAATCGCCTCGCGCAGCCGCTCTTGCTTTTCGGCGGCGGCCTGGCGTTGCGCGTCGCTTACCGTGCCCTTCATCTGCATGTCGATATTGGCAATTTCTTCGCGCAAACGGGCCACGGTGCCGCCGCCGCGCGCGGCACCATCACTGCCGATCATGCGCAAATCCATCACCAGCCCGCCGGCCTCCTTCACCGTGGCACCCGCCGTGCGGCCAAAGCTGCGCGCGATGATGGGATCGATTTGGAAGGCGAGAACGGCGGTGACGCTATTGTCCACATCATTGACATGGTATCGGTTCGTCAGCACCCGGCAGCGCGTTCGCCCCAGCTGATCGCAGGCGCGGACATGCGCGTCCTGTGTTTCGGCAACGCGCGCCGCTGGCATTCGGAAGGCGTAACGATAATCGAAATCACCGCCAAGTGCTGCATCGCTGGCATCGCCGCGATTGGCCGTTGGGCTTTGCCCGCCAGCCATCGCAGCCGGATCAACCCCGATGGGCGAACAGCCCGCCAGCAGCAGCAAAAGCCCTGCAAATCCACCCGCGAATCGCATCGCCGTCTCCCATGAACCAGCGTTAACTATATCCGGGATGGGCGGCGCGACCAAACCAAAC
>JBBSCC010000078.1:0-12534 GCA_038250735.1 Sphingomonadales bacterium
ATCCCGCGGGCGCGTTTTGCGTTGAAACTGATGAAGCGGGGGCCATTCGGGCCCGGCTCACGAAAATCCACATCGATCACGCGAACACCCTTGGGCAGCTTGCCCGCCACGGCGTGCCAGTATTCCTGGCTGGCGAGGTTCAGAACGACGCCTGATCCTTCTTCAGCCACATCGCCCGCCAGCAAATCGGCAATCCGGCTGCCCCAATAGCTGTACAGGCTTTTGCGGCGCGGTGCCCAGCGCGTGCCCATTTCCAGCCGATAGGGCCGCATCGAATCGAGCGGGCGGAGCAGGCCGTAAAGGCCAGATAGCATGCGGACATGGTTTTGCGCGAAATCAATCGCGGGCGCGTCCAGCGATTTGGCGTCGAAACCGGTGTAGACATCACCGGCAAAGGCAAACAGCGCGGGGCGTTCAACCTGGGTTTCGAACGCCTTGAAGCGTTCGGCATTCAGCGTGGCCAGCTTGTCGGAAATGTCCATCAGCCCGGCCAGACGCCTCTTTCCCAGCCGGGACGCCGCCTGGGCAAGTACCAACGCTTCGGGGCCGAATCTCGGCACGGTTGGTGTGACCGGGGGCAGGGGGGTGGCATAGTCGAGCGTTTTGGCGGGGGAGAGGGTGACGATCATGATCGCCTGCTACCGGTGCCTGACGCGCCGGTCAAAGCGGTTTGTTGCGGACCTAAAGTAGATCAGGGGCGTTCAATCGCGGTTAAGTCATCATCTGCCAGATCCAATGTGTCCCGATGCCAATTTTCTTTGCATCAATGGGCCGCTTGTATGGGAATGACACGACCGGTATGGCACGCGCATTACAGGCTGAAAACGGCTTCAGGAGAGTTCTGAAATGACCAAATTGTCTAAAGCAGCGCTTGCTGCTGCACTGCTGATCGGCACCACCGGGCTTATCCTGCCCGGGACCGCAGATGCGCAGAAGAAGAAGGACGACAAGGCACCAAAGGGGCCGGTGCTGGGCGCCGAATTCCGCAAGGCCGCGCTGGAGGCCCAGACGCAGCTGAAGGCCAAGAACGTGGCGGCTGCGGAGCCTGCAGTCGTTGCTGCCGAAGCCGTCGCGAAAACCGAAGACGAGGTTTATTTCGCCCAGCTGTTCCGCCTGCAGCTTGAAGCAAATCGGCTTGAGCAGACCGCCAATGGCGACGCCGCCGTGTATCGTCGGCTTGAAGGCGCGCTGGCAAAGCCACTCGATGACCTGATCGCCAATCCCAAGACCGATCAGAAGGATCGTTCAAGCTTCACCTATCGGCGTGGCCAGATGGAATATGCCCAGAAACGCTTTGCGGCGGCGGTGACCTTTATCGAAAAGGCACGCGACCTTGGCGAAACCGACCCCGAACTAAGCCTCGCGCTGACTAAGGCAAAGGTTGAAGGGGGGGATATTGTCGGCGGTGCCGCGGAAATGACGAAGGCTATCGACGCCGAACTAGCTGCTGGCCGCAAGCCGATCGAATCTTGGTATGATTATATCATCCCGCGCCTGGCCAAGGCAGATCGTTTCGATGATTATCTGGTGTGGTCGCAGGCCAAGCTGAAGCAATATCCCACCTCGAAGAATTGGCGGTCGCTGATCGTGTTTTTTGGCTTTTCGGGAAAGCGTGTGGATTTGCTCGACAAGGGCCAGAAGATCGATTTGTTCCGCCTGATGCGCGTCAACAACGCGCTGGCTGATGAAGCGGATTATGCCCAGTACGCCCAATATGCCAACTCGGTGGGTTTGCCGGTGGAAGCCAAGGCCGTATTTGACGAGGGCGTCAAATCGACCAAAATGCAGCTTACCCGTGAAGACGATAAGGGCCTTTATGCAGCGGCGGTGGCTGCGATCAAGCTCGACGGGCCAATCTCTGCGCGTGAGGCCAAGGCCAGGGCCTCAGCAACGGGCGTATCTGCCGCGTCGGTTGGCGATGGTTATATTGGTGAGAGCAATTATGCAAAAGCCGTTGAAATGTATAAGATTGCGCTGGCAAAGGGCGTAACCAAGACGGATGAAGTCAACACGCGGCTTGGTATCGCCTATGCGATGCTGCGCGATGAGGCTAATGCACGGGCCGCGTTTGCCAATGTAAAATCATCGCCGCGCAATCAGATTGTTGCCTTCTGGATTGTCTGGCTGGATTTGGGCGCAACGGTGCCTACGAGCTGATCCACTTTTACTAAAACCAATAAAAAGGGCGGCCTTGGTGCCGCCCTTTTTTTCGCGCTGCGCGCAAGCCCCCAGTCGGCAATTTGCGTTCAGTCTTCCCCCAACACTGGTATCCCCGGCAAATTCTTGGCCGTGCGGATGGTGAGCGAGGTCTTGACGCTGGCGACATTGGGGGCCGGCGTCAGGTGCGTGGTCAAAATGTCCTGAAACGCCTTCAAATCAGTCGCAACGATTTTCAGGATAAAATCGATTTCGCCGTTCAGCATATGGCATTCGCGGATTTCGGGGATCGTGGCGATGTAATCTTCAAATGCCGACAGATCCTGTTCGGCCTGGCTGCGCAGGCTGACCAGGGCGAAAACGGTGATGGGATAGCCAAGCGTCGCGGCGTCCAGGCTGGCATGATAGCCCCGGATCGCACCTTGTTCTTCCAACGCCCGCACGCGGCGAAGGCACGGGGGTGCGGTGAGCCCGACTCGTTCGGCAAGATCGACATTGGTCATGCGACCATCATCTTGCAGCAATTCAAGAATCTGCCGATCGATGCGATCGAATGCCATGAAAATTCCCTCTTTGCGCAGGCGATGGATTCGATCCGCGTTTGGCCCTTCTCACATAATATAATTGCTAGCAAACGCAATTGTCCCACATTGCGACGTGCCGAAAACAGCTGTTCCCACGCGCCCGTAATTGCGGTTAAGAATTCGTTACGACGCGCCCCTGTGCGTTGACGGAAGGCATCTGAATTTTGCGGTTCGACGACAGCCTCGACACGGTATTATCGGCAGATATGTCGACGGCTTTTGGCGCGCAAACGGCGTGGCGGCAGCTTGTTGACCTGATCGGTCGCGGGCGTGCGCCGGCCAGCGAGATGGCGATTGCCCGGTTACGATCGATTCGCCCGCAAGTACCGTCGACGATTCGCGCCGCCAGCGCCCGTGCACTGGCGTTTGCGCGGCCACCTGCGCCGCTGGTGCGCTTGTTTGCTGAGGAGGATCTGGCGATTTCGGCCCCGGTGCTTCGGATGGCTGACCTGAAGGCGGATCAGTGGATTGCGATGCTCGCCGATCTGTCGCCCGCCGCACGATCTGTTTTGCGCCACCGTCGCGACCTGCCCGCCGAAGTAACTCGGGCTCTGGAAACCTATGGCCCGATTGATTTTATCCTGCCTGCGTCGGCGCTGGAGCCGGTAATTGACCAGCCTGAACTTGTCGCCGATCCTGTAATCGCGGATGTGGCGGATGTAGCAGAGGCTGAGGCTGCGCAGGTTGAAGTGGTTGATGTCGAGGCTGGAGCCGAGGCTAGGACTGAGCTCAATATTGTTGAAGCGCCGGTGTCCGCGCCAACCGCCGAACCTGCCCAGACCGACGCGGCAGCCGAAACCTATGTGGAGTTTGGGGCTGCGTTTCTGGCGGCGTTGGCGGCTAATATTCCCGCACAATCGCCGCTGGCGCAGAGCGCGACCGATGGTCCGCCGCCCGATGGCGGTCCGCTGGCCGAAGTTGCAGAACTGCCCGCTGCGGCCTTGGCGGTTCCCTCTGCTGCGATTGCATATGTGCCGGTGCCCGCGAATGACATCGCCCCTGCGGTTGCGGAAATCGCCCCGCAGCCAATGGATACGCCTGAAGCCATTCCTGAATCGCTGCCAGAACAGCCGCCAGCGCATCTGTTAGAATCGGTATCCATTGACTGGACGGCTGTTATTGCGGCCCGACCGGCTGAGCCCGGCAGGGCGGTTATAAAACGCCGCCCGCCCAATGTGCCGCCAACCGGCCCTTCTGAACCGCCAATAACGGTGATTGAGCCTTCGGTAGTGCCGCAAGAAGCCATGGCGGCGGCCCCGCTGATGAGCGAGCCCGCGCCGTTGGCGCTGAGCGTGGCTGACGATGTTCCCCTGCCAATTGATCCCCCGGCACAATCGGGAGCGATGTCCTTCGTGTCGATTGCAAGCGTGGCGTTTGGATTGCCCATCGTGGTTGAGGCGCTGCGCCACCATGATCAATCGACCAGTTCGGATGCCGAAGCCCCGGTTGTCGAAGCGCGGCTTGCCGACCCGGTGACGGCGCTTGCGCCAGCGCCCGCTGATTCCGCAAGTGATGCGCCAGCCTCGACACCCGAAACGGTTACGCCGCGCGGGCCCTTCCAGATTTCTGATCTTGTCGCGCGCATCGATGCTTTTCAGCGTCAGCGCGACGAGGATGGCCACGCCGAACCGGGCGCAACTATCGCCAATGATACCGGCGAAGCGCTGGCCGCGCCTGAGGGGTTCAGCTTCGAAACCGACGCGCGCGGCATCATGGTGTGGGTGTCGGGTGTATCGCGGGCGGCGTTGATCGGCGTGTCGCTGGACGCGGGCACGGCTGGCGCAGCGGCGCAGGTCGATGGCGTGGCGGCTGGCGCATTTCGTCGGCGATCATCATTTTCTCAGGCGCGTTTGCTGGTTGAGGGGCAGTCCGATGCCGCTGGGCAATGGCGCATCTCTGGCGTGCCGGCGTTTGATCGGGCGACCGGGCGCTTTACCGGCTATCGCGGCACGGCCCGTCGCCCCCGTGCCGATGAACGCGCGGAACCTGCCCATGCAGGCCGATCCCCCGCCACCGATTCGCTGCGCCAACTGGTGCATGAACTGCGCACGCCCACCACGGCGATTGCAGGCTTTGCAGAGATGATCGAGGGCGAACTGCTTGGCCCGGTGGCCGGCGCGTACCGTGATTATGCCGGTACGATCCGCGACCAGGCAATGGAACTTCTTGGCGCAATTGACGATCTGGATACCGCGGCCCGGATTGAGGCGCATGCGCTGGACCTGCGCGCAACCGACATCCCCGTGGCGTTGTTGCTGCAGCGAATTGCGCTTGATCTGGAGCCGCTTGCCATGTTGCGCGGCACGGCGCTCGCCCTTGATATCGCCGCGGGGGATGTTGCGATCCGGGGGGATGACCGCGCGGTTGACCGGCTGTTCGCGCGGTTGCTGGCGGCGCTGGTCGCCGCGGGCAGCGCTGGCGAGACGATTGCGGTGCGGATGGGCCGGGAGGGGGATGAGACCGTCGCCATTCACATCGACCGCCCCCGTGCGCTTGCCGCCTATGCGGGTGACGCGCTGTTGATGATCGATGCAGAGGCCGAAGCCGAAGCAACCGGCGCGCCTTTGCTCGGCACCGGTTTTGCGCTGCGGCTGGCGCGCAACCTGGCGGTTGAACTGGGCGGCAGCCTGACGATTGGCGTTGATCGCTTGACTTTGCGATTGCCCGCCGCCTTCACTCATGAGGTGGGCCAGGCTTCAACCATCTGATCGTGCCGGACGATACTCCTCCGGCAATCCGCGCGGCGGGGCATTATCGCCCCACGTCGCCCGGCAATGATGTGCTGATCCGGTGGCCGAAGGAGTTCGGCCAGCGCTTCACGGTTTTCGTCGACACCGAAGAGGAATTTGATTGGGCAGCGCCGCTGTTGCGCACATCGCGGGCGACCACAGCGGTGACCGCTATCCCGGCGGCGCATGCGCGGTTTACAGCCGCCGGGGTGCCGCTGGGGTTCATGGTGGATCACCCGATCGTCAGCGATCCCGCTGCGGTCGATATCCTGCGCCGCGTTCTGGAAGACGGCCAGTCTAGCATTGGCACCCAGCTTCACCCCTGGGTGAATCCGCCGTTTGATGAGGCGTTGACGCCCTATAACAGCTTCCCCGGCAACCTGCCGCCTGTGCTAGAGGCGGCAAAGCTTGATGTCCTGACAGCGGCGATCACCGAAGCGTTTGGCAAGGCCCCCAGGGCATATCGCGCCGGGCGTTACGGCATTGGGCCGAATACAATCGGGCTGCTTGCCCAGCGCGGCTATGCTCTCGATAGTTCAATGCGTGCGCGCTATGATTATTCGGCGGAGGGTGGGCCTGATTTTTCCGCCATCGGCAATCACGCCTTCCGGCTGGGCGGGCTGGTGGAGTTGCCGCTGACGACGGTGTTTACCGGGCCTTTGCGGGGGCAGGGGCCATCGCTCTTTCCCGCACTGGGCCGCGTGCCGCGCGGGCGCGGATTGATGGCGAGAAGCGGCTTGCTGGCCCGAATTGCCCTGACCCCAGAACAAATGCCGCTGCGCGATGCGTTGCAGGCGGTGCAAGTGGCGGTGGAGCAGGGGGTTGCTGTGCTCAGCTTCTCGTTTCACTCACCGTCGCTGGTGCCCGGCCACACCCCCTATGTGCGCGATCGTGCCGATCTGGTGACGTTCAATCATTGGTGGGACGGCATATTTGCGCTGCTCGACCGGCTGGGGGTTCACCCGATTGGACTGGACGCGTTGATTGAAGCGTCGCGTTAGGCTTGCCCACCAGCCCAACCCTCCGCTAGGCACGGCGACGGTGGGGCCTGTAGCTCAACGGTTAGAGCTGGCCGCTCATAACGGCTAGGTTGCGGGTTCGATTCCTGCCGGGCCCACCAACTTTTTCTCCAATCGACCCGAGCGTGCTGCAAATAAAAGACAAGCGGCTTGCGCTCGCCGCGCGCGCCGCCTAGGGCACCCCAGCGTCGGGGAGTGGCGCAGTCTGGTAGCGCGCCTGCTTTGGGAGCAGGATGTCGCAGGTTCGAATCCTGTCTCCCCGACCACATCTTGTCATAAATCGGCGCTAGCGACGTATTCTTTGAATTTGGGGGATGCTGGATGCCGTTCGATACCGTCAATCGTCGCACCGTTGTTGCCGGCATTGCCGCTGGCGCTGTGCTTGCGCCGCTGGTTGGCGCGCAGGCGGCGGCTAAGCCGCTTGATTTTCTGGTGATTGGCGATTGGGGCCGGGACGGTGCGGCGCATCAGCGCGATGTCGCGGTGCAGATGGGCAAGGCATCGGCGGCACGCTCAAGTCGGTTTGTGCTGGCGGTGGGTGACAATTTCTATGACGACGGGGTCGATTCGATCACCGACCCGCTGTGGAAAAGCTCGTTTGAGGATGTCTACACCGATCCCGCGCTGCAAATCCCCTGGCAGGTTGCGCTGGGCAATCACGATTATCGCGGCAACCCACAGGCGCAGATTGATTACGCCGCCACCAGCAGCCGGTGGCGCATGCCATCACGCTATTTCAAGGTATCGGGTGCCGATATGGGCATGCCCGCAATGGACATGTTCGTTATCGACACATCTCCATTGGTCCATAAATACCGCGATAATGTGCAAAGCGTGATCGCGCAGAACGTGGCGAAGCAGGATGTGCGCGCGCAGCTTGGGTGGCTCGACAAGGCATTGGGCGAATCGCAGGCGGCGTGGAAAATTGTGGCCGGGCACCACACGGTGCGATCCGGCGGCAGCAGCCACGGCGACACGCCAGAGCTGGTTGAGATGATCAAGCCAATCCTGGAGCGGCACCGCGTGCAGGCCTATATCGCGGGCCACGATCATGACATGCAGCATATCGTCGACAATGGCATCGATTACATCCTGAGCGGGGCGGGCTCAGAAGTTCGCCCGGTTGCCCCGGTAAAGGGCACGCAATTCTGCCTTTCACAATCAGGCTTTGCCGCGATCAGCCTGGATCGT
Source organism: Sphingomonadales bacterium (assembly GCA_038250735.1). Classification (GTDB taxonomy): domain Bacteria; phylum Pseudomonadota; class Alphaproteobacteria; order Sphingomonadales; family Sphingomonadaceae; genus Sphingomonas. The sequence goes on from JBBSCC010000078.1 coordinate 7,681, forward strand.
GACGAAATGGCGCTGGAGTTTCGCGACTTTACCGGCGCCACCGTGTATCAGCGCGTCATCACCCGCGAACGGCGGGTGACGGCGTAGGCGGTTGCTGCCCCGGCGTGGTTGCCGGGGCGATGGCGCTTTAGCGTTTGCGCTGTTTGCGCGCCGCATATTTCGCGTCGCGGATTGCCTTTTTCTCGGCGTCGGTCAGTTCCGGCTTTACCTTGGCGGCCTCCGCCTCGGCTTCAAGCCGTTTGCGTTCGGCCTTTTCAGCCGCCTCAATTTCACGCTGGGCGATTTTGGCGGCGCGCTTTTCCGCATCGGCGGCTTCTTTGGCGGCACGCGCTGCCAGGCGGGCGGCGACGGCTTCTTCATCCACCGGCGGGCGCGCCTTCAGCTTGTCGAGCGCGGCCTGCTTGGCCTTGGCGGCACTGGCGATGCGATCGGTAAAGCCGGGATCCTTATACGACATGGGGTAAGCTGCTCCGAAAAATATTTTGATAGCCCCGAGATTATGGGGCCAAGGCGCGATGGGCGTGCTATGCCCATGGATTATGTTCCAGTCCATCCCACACGAATACAACATCGCCATTGATCCCGCTGACATCGATTTCATGGGCCATGTGAATAATGCCAGCTATCTCAAATGGGTACAGGAGGCTGTTATCAGCCACTGGGAGAGATTGGCCCCGGCAGAGGCGATTGCGTCTCACCTTTGGGTCGCACTGAAGCACGAAATTACTTATCGTAAGCCTGCGTTTCTGGCCGACGATGTCGTTGCCACCGTGCTGCTGGAGAAAGTGCACGGCGCCCGGGCATTCTATCAGACGATCATCAGGCGCGGTGAAGAAGTGCTGGCCGAAGTCCAATCGAGTTGGTGCTGCATCAACGCCGACACACATCGGCCCGCGCGGTTGACCGACAGCATTATCGAGCGGTTTTTGGGCAAATCACCTGCCTGATCTTTCGTAGCGCGGTCGCATCACCGATCGTCCAATAAAAAAAGGGCGCCCACAATGGAGCGCCCTTTTTCCTGAAACCGCAGTTTCGGCGTTCGTCGGTTAGCGCTTGTTGGTCGCCATGGCGTCTGCGTTGTCTGCCGCGTCGTCAGCGGCGGCGCGGACATTATCAGCCTTGCTGTTCATGGCATCTGCCGAATTTTCCATCATGTCTGATGCCATGGCGTTCGACGTATTGTCGGCCATCGCATCCATCGAATCGGCTTTCATTTCCATATTGTCGGCCATCATGTCGCCGGTGTTTTCAATCGCTACACCCTCGGGTGAGCGGCTGCAGGCGGAAATGGCGACAAGGCTGGCGGCGACAGTGGCCGCGAGGATGATCTTCTTCATATAATTGCTCCCCAAAAGGACGATAAACGGACCGCCCCCGGGACGGATCACGGCACTAAGGCAAAGGTACAAACACGGTGCCCCGCAAAGGGTTCCACATATTTGTGGTGTATTTTCATTGCGTTACCGTTATCTTTTCGGCGCCGTCACTTTGGTTTGACGGGCCCGATATCCTCTGGCGCATTGGCGGCTACCGCCAGCATCGCCGTCCAGGCGGCAACGTTCTGGCGAAGCTGTTCGGGGTCGACGCGTTCCAGCGTGTCCTCTGGCGTGTGGTGATAGTCGAAATAGCGGGTGCCGGTCTGGTTCAGATCAATCCCGGCCACGCCTGATTTGATCAGCGGCGCAATATCGGCACCGTCGCCGCCCAACGCCGTACCACGGACAATGCCCAGCGGGGCAAGTGCCGCCGCCACGCGGTCACCCACGGGCTTTGCGCTGTCGGGCAAGTTGAACTCCACACGCCATACCCGGTCCGCCCCAAAGTCAGATTCGGCGGCGAGCACATGGCGCTCGCCCTGATGCGCGGCAAAATACGCTGCCGCCCCGGTGCCGCCGGTTTCTTCATCGCCAAACCAAACCACGCGGATCGTGCGGCGCGGCGCAGGGCCGTCAAGCAGCCGCTTCGCCGCCGCAGTGGTAATCGCCACGCCCGCCGCATCGTCAAGCGCGCCGGTGCCCAAATCCCAGCTGTCGAGATGCCCGCCGACCAGCACAATGCCAGCGGTTGGATCAGTGCCGGGCACATCGGCAATCACATTGCCAGTGTCGTGCACGCCGGTTTGGCGCGGGGTAAGCACCAGATGAAGCGTGATCGGCTTGCCGCGCGCGACCATGCGGGACAGATTGTCCGCGTCTGATGTTGAAAGCGCCGCAGCGGGGATGGCGGCCACGCCCTTGGGGAAGTTGGTTTGGCCGGTATGCGGCCCGCGCCCGTGATCGCTGCCGATGGAGCGGACGAGAATGGCGGCGGCCCCCTTTTTCGCGGCAACGCCGGGGCCTACAAAACGCGCCGGGCCAAACGCGCCATAGCTGGAGCCATCTTGTGTCGCGACCATCGCGTTGGAAACAAACGCGATCTTGCCCGCCAGGCTGCCATCGGGCGCGCGTTGCAGATCGGCAAAGCTGGGAAAGTACACAACTTCCGCCGTCACCCCTTCAGGCGGCGTCGCGCCAGACCCGCCAAGTGCGGCCAGCCGCAGCTTTTGCGGGAATGGGCTGATCACCTCGGCGGTTTCCTCTCCGCGCCGCCAGACGGACATCGACGTGGTTTCGATATGGACGTTTTTGAAGCCTAATGCCGTCAGCTTGTTCACCGCCCAGTCGCGGGCGCGTGCTTCGGCTTCGGTCCCGGCGGGGCGGGGGCCAACCTCTGTCGTCAGGCCTTCGATGATATCATAAGCCACATCGTCCTTCAGCGCGGCATCGCGCAGTGTGGCGACCGATTGATCGACGGCGGGGGCCTGGGGCGGCGTGGGGCGACCCTGTGCAAAACCAGGTGCGGGCACGAGGAGGGGAAGGGCGGTGGCGGCCAGCGCCGCGAGCATCTGGGTTTTTCTCATGGCAGACAGGGTTAACCACCGCGCGCGGGTTTGCCAATCACCAGCGCGCCCGTTAAAGCCCCGCCTCGAAATTCTATCCTGTCCTTCATCCCCATTTATGGAGCGTATCGGCCATGGCCGTCCAATATACCTATGTGATGAAGGGGCTGACAAAGACCTTTCCCGGTGCGGCAAAGCCTGTGCTGAACAATATCAGCCTGCAATTCATCCCCAGCGCCAAAATCGCCATCATCGGCCCAAATGGCTCTGGCAAATCGACGCTGATGAAGATCATGGGCGGCATCGACCCCGATTTTACGGGTGAAGCCTGGGCAGCGGACGGCATCAAGGTGGGCTATCTGCCGCAGGAGCCGCAGCTTGACCCCAGCAAGGACGTGATCGGCAACGTCCGCGACGGGGCGGGGCCGGTCGCGGCAATGGTCGAGCGGTTCAACGCGATTTCCGCCGAAATGGGCGATCCGCAGGACAATACCGATTTTGACGCGCTGATGGATGAAATGGGCGACCTGCAAACCAAGATCGATGCGGTTGACGGGTGGAGCCTCGACAACCAGCTCGAAATTGCGATGGAGGCGCTGCGCTGCCCGCCGGGCGATGCCGATGTGTCGAAACTGTCGGGCGGTGAAAAGCGCCGCGTCGCGCTGTGCAAGCTGCTGCTCGAAAAGCCCGACATTCTGCTGCTCGATGAGCCGACCAACCACTTGGACGCGGAAAGCGTCGGCTGGCTGGAAAACTTCCTGAAGGAATATACCGGCAACGTCATCCTCGTCACCCATGATCGCTATTTCCTCGATAACGTCGTCAACTGGGTGCTGGAGCTCGATCGCGGGCGCTATTACATCTACGAAAGCAATTATTCGGGCTATCTGGAAAAGAAGTCCAAGCGGCTCGACCAGGAAGACCGCGAGGAACAGGGCAAGCAAAAGGCCATTCAGGATGAACTCGCCTGGATCCGCCAAAGCCCCAAGGCGCGCCAGACCAAGTCCAAGGCGCGCATCAAGGCGTTTGATGAACTGGTTGCCGCACAGGAAAACCGCACCGTCGGTAAAGCGCAGATCCTGATCCAGATGCCCGAACGGCTGGGCAACAATGTGATCGAGGCCAAGGGGCTCACCAAGGCTTACGGCGACAAATTGCTGTTCGAAAACCTTGATTTCAACCTGCCGCCGGGCGGGATTGTGGGCGTGATTGGCCCGAACGGCGCGGGCAAATCGACGCTGTTCAAGCTGATCACCGGCCAGGAAGAACCCGACACCGGTGACATCAAAGTCGGCCAGACGGTGAAGCTTGGCTATGTCGACCAGAGTCGCGACGATCTGAGCCCCAACAAAACCGTGTGGGAAGAAGTGTCTGATGGGTCAGACGTATTCCGTTTCGGCAAGCAGGAAGTGGGCACGCGCGCTTACGTTGGCGCATTCAACTTCAAGGGGCAGGACCAGCAGAAGAAAGTCGGCCAGCTTTCCGGCGGCGAACGCAACCGGGTGCATCTCGCCAAGATGTTGAAAGAGGGCGGCAACGTGCTGCTGCTCGATGAGCCGACCAACGATCTCGACGTGGAAACGCTGCGCGCACTGGAAGAGGCTTTGGAGAGTTTCGCGGGTTGTGCGGTGGTGATCAGCCATGACCGCTTCTTCCTGGATCGGCTGGCGACGCACATTCTGGCGTTTGAGGGGAACTCACACGTTGAGTGGTTCGAGGGTAACTTTGAAAGCTACGAGGAAGATAAGAGGCGGCGCATGGGCGACGCGGCGGATCGGCCTACGCGATTGGCTTATAAGAAGCTGACCCGATAACTCGCTTGTGCCGCGCCGATGTTGATCCGGCGCGGCTCTAAACTGTCAGCCGGCCCTAAACGGTTAGCCGCTTGGTGAAGCCCTTCGGCATGCGATCTGTTGCGACTTCGGCAACGACATTTTGCACGCGCGCATATTCTGATCCGGTGCGGCATTCTTCGA
>JBBSCC010000079.1:0-12422 GCA_038250735.1 Sphingomonadales bacterium
GCCTCGAACCGGGCAAAGTCGCGCGTGTATAGCGCCGGATCGGCGAGCAGGGCTTCGTTGCGCTCGATGGCCTTGTCCATTTCCTCAATCCGCTTGGGCAGCAGATCATAATCGCGCTGATCCTTATAGGTCAGCTTGGCGCGCGGCGCAGGCGGGGGTGCTGACGCAGCAGCGGGGCTCGCCTTGCCGGTTGCCGGGCGCTTTTCCTGCAATCGCTGGCTGCGCTGGCGTTCCCAATCTTCATAACCGCCCGCCACCACGTCGACATGGCCACTACCGTCCAGCCCCAGCGTGACGGTTACCGTCCGGTCCAGAAAATCACGGTCATGGCTGACGATCAGCACCGTGCCCTGATAATCGCCGATCACTTCCTGCAGCAGATCAAGCGTTTCCAGATCAAGGTCATTGGTCGGCTCGTCGAGCACCAGCAGGTTCGATGGCCGCGCAAATTCGCGCGCCAGCAACAACCGCGATCGCTCCCCGCCTGACAGCGTGGCAATTCGCGCCTCGGTCATGTTCGGATCGAACAGGAATTCCTTCAGATACCCCGCGATGTGCTTTTTAACGCCCTGCACTTCAATCCATTCGCCGCCATCGCACAGCACATCGCGCACGGTTTTTTCAGGCGACATCAGGCTGCGCTGCTGATCGATGATCACCCCATCCAGCGTTTTGGCCAGGCGGATATGGCCGATGTCGGGGGCAAGCTCGCCGGTCAGCAGCTTGAGAAGCGTGGTCTTGCCCGCGCCATTTTTGCCGACAATGCCAATGCGGTCGCCGCGCGTTACCCGCAGCGTCAGGTTGTCGATGATCGTGCGATCGCCGAATTTCTTGGTGACGGCCTTGGCATCGATCACCGTCTTGGTGCGCACATCATCATTGCCGATGGTCAGGTTGGCGGACCCTTGCGGCCCCATCATCGCCGCCCGCACGCTGCGCATTTCCTTCAGCTTGGCCAGCCGCCCCTGGTTGCGCCGCCGCCGCCCGGTCACCCCGCGCAGCAGCCAATGCTCCTCCAGCTTCAGCTTGGCGTCGAGCCGTTCGGCGTTACGCGCTTCTTCGGCATAAACCGTCTCGGTCCACGCTTCGAACCCGCCAAAACCCACTTCGGCCCGGCGGATTGCCCCCCGATCAAGCCATAATGTCTGCTTGGTCAGTCGCGTCAGAAATGTACGATCATGGCTGATGACGATGAACGCCCCGCGAAACCGCGCGAGCCAGTTTTCCAGCCACTCAATCGCGGCGATATCCAGGTGATTGGTCGGCTCATCGAGAAGCAGCACATCAGGGTCCTGCGCCAGCGCGCGCACAATCGCCGCGCGGCGGCGCTCCCCGCCTGATGCGCTGGCGGCTTCCCGGCTCAGGTCGATGCCCAGTTGATCGGCAATTGCCTCTGCCTCATGCTTTTCGGGCGCGTCATCGCCCGCCATCACGAAATCTTCCAGCGTGGCAAAGCCGGTGACTTGCGGGTCTTGCTCCAGCAAAATCACCCGCGTGCCGGGCACAATCGTGCGCCGCCCCTCATCCGCGTCGACGCGCCCGGCGATCAGCTTCAGCAGCGTCGTCTTGCCCGCGCCATTGCGCCCGATCAGCGCCAGCCGGTCGCGCGTGCCGACATGAATGTCGAGTTCGCGGAACAACCAGCCCGATCCCTGAACAAGCCCGAGATTTTCATATGCAAGAATTGGTGCAGCCATAACCGTCGCGGTTAGGGTGCTTGCCCCGCTGCGGCAAGTCGCGCCTTGCACGCGTTGTCGTTCCCTGTGGCCGGAATGATCTGCGGCACGCCGTCCAGCATGGCAATTTCGCCGCACCCACCCACCAACGCGGCGGGCAAAACCGGTGGACCGCCGATCGGTATCATCGCTTGCGCGCGTGCCAGCGCCCCCGGCAGCACCGTTTCCAGCTTCGCCGCAAACCATTCGGGCTCCCGCACGCCGGGGGGTGGGGTGGACTGCGCCATTGATCGGATGATCGCGGCCAGCGGCGGCTTGCCAGCATCGCGCAGGGCCGAATCGATGACGAGCGCGATCAGGAAACCGCGATCATAGGAAAACTGCATCGCTGCATTGTCGGTCCAGAATCGTTCATCAAGCTGGGCGGCAGTCAGTTTCAGCGCGCTCGAACGACTGTGCTGCTTCAGCAGTGCATTGGCGTTGGCGGTCCATTCCGCGGCCCCCCACAGGCCTGATTCGACCAGCGCCTGCGCGGCAAACCAGTCATTAAACCCTTCGGTGAACCAATAATCGCGCGCGCCATCCTCAAACGGGCCAAACTGTCCGCCAAACCAGCGATGACCATATTCATGGGCCAATAATCGCGCGAATGCGCTGATCGGGATGTTGCTGGTCGCGGCCAGCGCAAAGCCGCCGGTTCGGCCCGTGCCGCCATAGCTGCGCGCCTTGCCGGTCGGGTTGGTCAGCGGGGCCAAGGGGATGAAATAGGGGCGCGCCGGGTTGCCCATCAGCGCATTTTCGGTCGCGATGATGCGCGCCGTTCGGTCCGCCAATTCGGCATCGGCAAAGCTCCACGTGCCGCGAAACGCAAATCGCACGGTCTGGCCGCCAACAGTGCGCTCCATCAGCCGCAGATCGGTGCCGCCGAACAAGGCACTGCTCGCCACCTGATTGGCGGTAAGGGCAGGGGGTGGCGCATCGAGGTCGCTCTTTGCCTGCCACCCACGCGGCACCTGGCCCCAGCGGAAAGCCGCCGGCCGATCCTCGCCGCCGGTGGGCACCATGAACACCCCTTCGCCGTGAAGATAGAACCAGCCGGGTTCAACAACCGGGATCGCCTTTTCATAACCGGGGCCGGGCGGCTTGGGGTCGGGGTCGATAACCCGGTAGCGAATCGTCAACAGCGCGCCTGGCCGGTGGCGGATACGCAGTTGTTCTGGCTTGCCGCTCCGGTCAACCGCACCGCCCCGAACGCGCACATCGGACAAATTGCGCCAAAGCTCGCTGCTCCCGGCCCATTCATTGGGAAGGTCCAGCTCGGTGGTGCCATCGCTGTCGCCGCGCATCTTGACGGTTATCATCACGATGGGGGTGCTGGTCGCGCGCGGCGCCACGATATCGACGCGATAATCGACCGGTGCAGCCCATGCAGGGGCGCAAGCAAGCAACAATGCGGTGGCTAATAAACATCGCATAGGGATTTGACATGACCCTTGGCTGACAGCACCGTTCATTGGCTATTCAATGGGTGGTGGCTATGCAAGCGGTGTTATGAGAATCCAGACCGCCCTTTTCATTGCTGCCAGCCTTGTTGCCTGCACCCCGGTTGAGGCGCAGCGGCGGGGTGAGCAGGTTGATGTATTGGTGCAGATGCGCAGCGGTCGGCTGTTGCCGCTCCGCGACATTGAACGCCGGGTGCTGCCAACGATGGGCGGCGCGCAATATATTGGCTTTGATTTCGATTCAGGCACGGGCATTTACACCTTGAAGTTCCTGCGCAATGGCGATGTGATCTGGGTCGATGTGGATGGCCGTTCGGGGCAGATCATCGGCCGGACCGGCAATTGACCCGCATTGCAAGCGGCACCGACCAAGGGGAAGAAATAATGCGCGTGTTGATCGTCGAGGATGAGCCCAGCCTGGGCCAGCAGTTGAAGAACACGCTGGAAGGTGCCGGTTATGCAATCGATCTGGCAACAGATGGTGAGGAAGGGCTCTTCCTGGGCCAGACCGAAAGCTATGATGCCGTCGTACTCGACCTTGGCTTGCCAGAGATTGACGGGCTGACGGTGCTCGATCGCTGGCGCAAGGATGGCAAGGTGATGCCGGTGCTGGTGCTCACCGCGCGCGACAGCTGGTCAGACAAGGTTGCCGGGCTAGATGCCGGGGCCGATGATTATGTCGCCAAGCCGTTCCAGTCCGAAGAACTGATCGCCCGGCTGCGCGCGCTGATCCGGCGGGCATCCGGCAATGCATCGTCGGAACTGATCGCGGGCGATATCCGGCTCGATACGCGCTCGGGCAAGGTGACCAAGGCGGGTGACCCGGTAAAGATGACCGCGCAGGAATATAAGCTGCTCAGCTATCTGATCCATCACAAGGGCAAGGTCGTCAGCCGTACCGAGCTGATCGAGCATATTTATGATCAGGATTTTGATCGCGATTCGAACACGATCGAAGTGTTCGTCACGCGCATCCGCAAGAAATTGGGGCAGGATGTAATCACCACGATTCGCGGCCTGGGCTATAGCCTGGAAGATCCCGATGCCTGATCGCGGTCGCGGTCGCGGTCGCGGTTGGCCGGCTGGCTGATATGGACCTGTCCGGCACGCCCGCCCAACCTGTTCCTGTGGCCCAACAGACCACCGGGTCATTGAGCCGCAGGATGATCGTAACGGCGGCGGTGTGGATTACGCTGTTGCTGACGATCGGCGGCTTTGCGCTTGATCGGGTGCTGACCAATGCGGTGACGCGCAGTTTTGACGATCAGCTGGAATATGTGCTCACCGCGCTGATCGCCTCGGCAGAAATCGGGCCAGAAAAAGAAGTTCGGTTCAACCGCGAACCGGCGGACCAGCGTTTTCTGGAATCCTATTCGGGGCTGTACTGGCAGGTTAGCGGCAAGGGCTTTGAGGATTTCCCCTCGCGGTCCTTGTGGGATCGGCGGCTCGCCTATGGCACCGAGCACCGCGATCTGGGCGTCCATATTTATGACAGCACGCAGTTTCGCGATGAGAAGCTGCGGATTAGCGAGCGCGATGTGCGGTTGCCGGGCTCGCCTGTCCGCTGGCGGTTTCAGGTCGCGGGCAGCCGGGTTGGGCTTGATGAGCAAATCAAGGCGCTGCGCCAGACGTTGCTGGTCAGTTTCCTGATGCTCGCCATCGGGCTGATCGTAATGGCCGCGCTGCAAACCTTTTACGGGCTGTGGCCGCTGCGCAAGGTGCGCGAGGAGATCGCGCTGATGCGCGCGGGCCAATCGCGCCAGATTGACCGTGCGATGCCGGTCGAAGTCGCGCCGATGGTTGAGGAACTCAACGGCCTGATCGCGCATAACGAACGCCAGGCGGAGGAGGCGCGGCGGCATGCCGGCAACCTTGCCCATGCGCTGAAAACGCCGCTGACGGTGATCATGAACGCCGCCACCGCCAATGCCGATGATCTGGGGCCAACCGTGATCCGCGAAGCGACAACGATGCGGCGGCAGGTCGATCACCATCTGGCGCGCGCGCGCGCGGTGGGGCGTCGCGGCAATGCACATAGCCGCGCCGATGTGTGGCCCAGCCTTGAATCGGTTGAGCGCGCGGTGGGGCGGCTGTACAGCCATGTCCGCTTCGACTTGGACGGGCCAAAGGATCTGAAAGCGCATGTTGAGCGGCAGGATCTTGATGAAATGCTGGGCAATTTGATTGAAAACGCCGCCAAATATGGCGGCGGCAGCGTCTTCGTCACGGTGAAGGCGCAGGCGGGCTTTGTCGAATTTCTGGTCGAGGATGACGGTCGCGGCATCCCGGAAAGCGAACGCCAGCGGCTGTTTGATCGCGGCGCGCGCTTGGATACCGGCAAGCCCGGCACAGGGCTTGGGCTGGCGATCGTGCGCGACGTGGCCGAAATTTACGACGGCACGGTCTCGCTGGAAGAAAGCGAAGATTTGGGCGGCTTGCTCGTTCGGCTGCGGCTGCCCGCCGCGACCTGACTGTCCTTGCAGTGCCGGGCAGGGATTGGCATTATTGCGGTTGCTTGGGGTCGCGATTTTTGGGGGCGTGAGGGTTTGATGCAGGACGACATGGATGCGCGCGGCATGTTGAGCCGCCGCCAGATGCTGGCGGGCGGCGCAGTCGCCGCGATGATCCCGGCGGCGGCGGCGCAGGCTGCGCTACCGGCGGGCTGGCGCGCGGTAAGCTTTCCCTTTTTGCGGGCCAATGCATTTGCCGAAATTGATCATGGTTTTATTCAGGTTGATGGCAACCGATCATCGTCCCTGCTGTACCGGACAATCTCGATTGATCTGGGGCAGACGCCAAAGCTGAACTGGCGCTGGCGCGTTGATAGCGGGCCACCCGCCACCGATCTTGCCGTGCGCGGCAATGATGATCGCGCGCTGGCCGTGATCGTCGGTTTCCCGTTTGATCCCGCAAAGGCGAGCGCATCGGAGCGCAGCCAGCACCGGGCAATGCGGTTTCTGCTCGGCCGCGATGCGCCGGGGCGCAGCCTGCATTATGTATGGGGCAGCGGGCTGCAGCGCGGCGCGGTGATCCGCCCGCCCAAAACCGACGCGCACCGGTTTGTGGTGCTGCGATCAGCGAGTGAGCCGACGGGGGTGTGGCGCCCCGAAAGCGTTGATGTTGCCGCTGATTATCGCCGCATATTCGGAGAGGAAGCCCCGCGCGCGGTGCAGCTGGCGATTTCCAGCGACGGCGATGATACGAAATCAACCGTACGCGCAGCAATTGGCGGCTTTACCTGGAGCTGACCGGCCGGGCTGTCCGGCGCGGCAACTCTCTGTAACGCGGCTACACCCCGTGCGCCTTGAAATGGGCCATCAGCCGCGCCCAGCCATCCTTGGCGTCGGCTTCGTTGTAACTGGGGCGGTAATCAGCATGGAAGCCGTGTTGCGCGTCGGCATAAACCTTGATGTCGCTGCCGGCTTTGCCCGCCGCCTTCAACGCGTCGAGCATGGCGGTAACATCAGTTTGCGGAATGCCGGTGTCGAGCGCACCGTACAGCCCCAATACCGGCGCTTTTAGTTCGGCAGCACGCGGGATCAGGGGTTTCAACTGGCCGTACCACGCCACGCCTGCCTTGATGTCGGGGTTCACCATTGCTGATCGCCAAACGACCGCACCGCCCCAGCAAAAGCCGGTGATGCCGATTTTGCCGGGCTTGGTGAATTTCGCGGCTTTAATCCACGCCGTCGTTGCCTTCACATCGCCGTCGACCTGATCGGGGGTTGCCTGCGCGACAATGGGGCGAATCGCGGCAAAATCCTTCAGCGCGGGCAGGTTCACGCCAGCGCGGTAGAAGAAATCGGGCGCAACCGCGACATAACCGAGTGTCGCCAGCCGCTTGCAGATATCCTTGATGTAATCATGGATGCCGAAAATCTCGTTACAGACGATGATCGTCGCGTGCTTGCCCGCGCCCTTGGGCCGCGCGACATAAGCGGGCAGCCCAAGATTTTGGGGGCTCGCCGCGCCATTGGGGATCAGCACTTCTTCAATCACCAATCCATCGGCAGGCGTCGTCACCGGCCGCGCATTCGCTGCGACTGCCGCAACGGCATATCCGGCGAAGAACATGCTGACAGCGGTCCGCCGCGTCAGGTGAAAATCCTGGGGTTCGGAACCTTCGGGGCGGGTTAGCGTGATCATCGGCGAAACTCCTGCGCTGGTTTTGCAACAAGATAGGCTGGTCGATAGTCCCAAGACAATGCCCCCAAAGGTCGCGGCGTGCGCCGTTGCGGTGACTTGTTTTGTAAACCCGGCGCAGCTATCCTTTGGCCACGATGAACCAGCGTCTGTCCTTGACCCTCACTACCACCACCCGGGCTGTCCCGGGGGGCTTGGGGTTGCGCGTCACCGGTTGACGTTCGCGCCTTCAGGCTCTTCCCGGTGAACGGGGAGAAGCTGGCGCTCCCTCCTCGTTCCGCCCTTCCCCCAGCGCCGCACTCCCCCCAGCGCCGCCCTTTTCCCAAACAGGTACTTTGTGCATAAGCGCGGCCCATGCGACAGGAACGATCATGAACGATTTTTACTCGATTACGCTGCCCGATGGCTCCGTCCGCCAGGTTGCGCCCGGCAGCAGCCCGGCGGATATCGCTGCGGCAATTGGCCCCGGCCTTGCGAAAGCCGCGATTGCCGCGCGCGTGGACGGCGAGCTGCGCGATATCGGGCGGCCGTTTGAGGGCGATGCTCAGCTCGCGCTGGTGACCAACCGGGATGAAGCAGACGCGCTGGAAATGGCGCGGCATGATTTTGCGCATGTGCTGGCAGAGGCGGTGCAGCAGAAATTCCCCGGCACGCAGATCACGTTCGGCCCATCGACGGACGATGGATTCTATTATGATTTCGCCCCTTCCGCCGAACATGGCCCCTTTACCGAAGAAGACCTGCCGGTGATTGAGGAGGCGATGCGCGCCATCATCCGCGCCAACAAGCCGCTGCGCCGCGAAGTGTGGGACCGTGCGACGCTGATCAGCCGGTGGAAGCAGCAGGGCGAGACGTTCAAGGCCGAATGGGCTGCCGAACTGCCGGGTGATGAACCCTTGACGGTCTATTGGTCGGGCGATGATTGGCTTGATATGTGCCGGGGGCCGCATCTGGCATCGACGGGCAAGCTTGATCCCGAAGCGTTCAAGCTGACGCGCGTCTCCGGTGCCTATTGGCGCGGCGACCAGAATAACCCGCAGCTCAGCCGAATCTATGGCACCGGCTGGCTCAACAAAAAGCAGCTGGCCGAACATATGACGCGGCTGGAGGAAGCCGCCAAGCGCGATCACCGCAAAATCGGCGCGGAGATGGACCTGTTCCATCTGCAGGCAGAAGCGCATGGCAGCGTGTTCTGGCACCCCAATGGCTTTGTCATCTACCGCGCGCTTGAGGCGTATATGCGCCGCCGCCTTGATGCCGCTGGTTATCTGGAAGTGAAGACGCCGCAGATCATGGATGCGCGCCAATGGGAGCAATCCGGCCATTGGGGCAAATACCGCGAGAATATGTTCGTCATTCCCGATGAAGTGCCCAATGTCGATGATGACGGCCCCGTCATCTCCGACAAGGCCGAATGGATGGCACTGAAGCCGATGAACTGCCCGGCGCATGTGCTGATTTTCCGCCAGGGCATCAAAAGCTACCGCGATTTGCCGTTGCGGCTGGCGGAAATGGGCTGCTGCCACCGCAATGAACCGCACGGCGCGCTGCACGGGCTGATGCGGGTGCGCCAGTTCACGCAGGATGACGCGCATATTTTCTGCCGCGAGGACCAGATTGTCGATGAAGTCAGCCGGTTCTGCGACCTGCTCGACGCGGTGTACAAGGATCTGGGCTTTGGCGATTACGCCATCAAACTCGCGCTGCGCCCCGAAAAGCGGTTCGGCAGCGACGAAATGTGGGATTGGTCAGAGCAGTCAATGCGCGATGCCGTGGCCGCCACGGGGCGCAATACGGCGGAATGGGGTTGGGAAGAATTGCCCGGCGAAGGCGCGTTCTATGCGCCCAAGCTGGAATTTCACCTGACCGACGCAATCGGGCGGACATGGCAGGTCGGCACGATCCAAACCGATACGGTGCTGCCCGACCGGCTCGACGCCAGCTATGTCGGGGCCGACGGCGAGCGCCACCGCCCGGTAATGCTCCACCGTGCGATTTTGGGCAGTTACGAACGCTTCATCGGCATATTGATCGAACATTATGCGGGCCGCTTCCCGCTATGGCTGGCGCCCGTGCAGGCGGTGGTCGCAACGATCGTATCGGACGCAGATGAGTATGCGCTGGAGGTTGCCGCCAGGCTGAAAGCCGCCGGAATCCGCGTGGAAACCGATCTGCGCAACGAAAAGATCAACTATAAAGTGCGCGAACACTCACTGGCGAAAGTCCCCAACCTGCTCGTCGTCGGCAAGCGCGAAGCGGACGAGGGCACCGTCGCGCTGCGCCAATTGGGCAGCGACCGGCAGCAAATGATGGCGCTCGACGAAGTGGTCGCGCAACTCGTGAAGGACGCCACCCCGCCTGATCTTCGGTGATCGTCGCTGACCACCCTTTCGCATTCACGCAAAAAACCCTATACAGATCCCTTACAACCACAGGAGCAATACCCATACGTCCTCCCATGACCCGGCGCCCACTCGCGCCCCCGCCGATCAACGGTCCGCGCTTTAATGAATTCATCGTCTCGCCCAAGGTGCGCGTGATCGATCAGGACGGCGAAAATCTGGGTGTGATGTACACCCGCGAAGCGATGGAGCAGGCGCAGGCCGTTGGCCTCGACCTCGTCGAAGTGTCGCCCAACGCCGATCCGCCCGTCGCCAAGTTCCTTGATGTCGGCAAGTTCAAATATGAGGCCCAGAAAAAGGCCAACCTCGCCCGCAAGAGCCAGAAAACGCAGGAGATCAAGGAGATCAAAATGCGGCCCAACATCGACGATCATGATTATGATACGAAGATGAAGAAGGTGCTGGAATTCATTGATGAGGGCGACAAGGTAAAAATCACGCTGCGCTTTCGCGGCCGTGAATTGAGCCACGGCCAGCTCGGCATGGCGCTGCTCCAGCGTGTGCAGGCCGATGTCGTCGAAACCGCAAAGGTAGAGGCTTATCCGCGCATGGAAGGCCGACAGATGCTGATGGTGCTCGCGCCCAAGTAGGGTGCATAAGCATCGCCACGTAAGGGGGTATTATTGATGGCAACTCGCAAGTTGATGCCGGCATATCCCCTGATGTGGGCGGGCATTGTCGCGTTGCTGGTGCTGCCATTGCTGGCAATGCGTTTCACCGTTGAGGTTAATTGGACGGCGTTCGACTTTGTCGTCGCGGGATGCCTGCTCGGCGGCGCGGGGCTGGCGTTCGAACTGCTGTCGCGGCGGGTACGGACGGTGCAGCAGCGATTGATTGTTGGTGCTGCCCTGCTGGCACTTGTCGGCACCCTGTGGGTTAACGGGGCGGTGGGCATTTTTTAAAATTCAGGCTTCAGTCGCCGCCCCCGCCTCCGTCGCCACCACCACCGCCGTCGCCGCCCGAATCGCCGCCATGGTTGCCCCCGTCATGATGGTGGCCAGCATGGTGCCCGCCATCGCCGCTGCTGCTTGCCATAATGGTGTCGCTACCGCTGCTATCTGCGCCTTTGCCTTTTGCGCTCTTGTTGGCCCGCGCGGCCATTGATGCGCCAAGCGCGATAAACACGGCGGCCAGTGCGATCCACACCGCAATGCCGCCCTTGCTCTTCTTGTCGTCCGCCGCGGCGACCAGCAGCAGCGTGAGCGTGGGCAAGGCCAGCAGGGCTGCGTTACGCCATACTGGCAGAAGGGCTGCGCGGTGGCGGAGGATTCGGATTTTGCTCATGTGGCGGGTGGCTCCCAGAGTTCGATGGCATTGCCTTCAGGGTCATGGATACGCGCAAACTTGCCGACGGACGGATCATTCCATTCTGGCCGGGTTTCAACCGCGATCCCCGCCGCCATCAGCCCCGGCAACATGCCGTCAAGATCAGCGACGCGCAAGTTGAGCATATATTGCTTGTCCGCCGCGAAATAATCCGTGTCCGCCTTGAACGGCGCGAACACCACTGGCCCGCCCTGCGTTTTCCACGTCCATTCATCAATGTCGCCGGTGTCCTGCGCAGCACAGCCAGCGCCAATGCCCAGATGGTCGCGGTACCAGGCGTTTAATGCGTCGGGGTCCTTCGCCCGAAAAAACACCCCGCCAATGCCCAAAACGCCCATCGCTCGTCCCCCTGTTGCTACGCCGCCTGTGCCCATTCGCCTTCATTGGCGGCTGCGCCCAGCAGCCGCCGCTCAATCGACCTTAGCCGCTGGGTGCTGCTGATCTTGTCCCCCAGCAAATCGGTGAGATAAAAGGTATCGACCGCGCGCTCGCCGTACGTGGCGACATGGGCGGAATGGATCGTCACCTTCGACTGGAACAGGGCCAGCGCCAGCCGGTTGAGCAAGGCGGGTCCGTCGCGAGCGTTGACCTCAATCACGGTAAAGCGGTTCGATGCCTGGTTGTCGATCAGCACCACCGGCGCAATATCAAACGCATCGGCACGCGGGCGTGACAGCGGCTTGGCGCGCAACCGTTCCGCCAGCTTGCCGCGATTGGCGAGCGAATCCGCAATCGCGGTCTTCAGTCGGTTGAGTTGTTCGGGCTGGTCAAACGGGCGACCATAGGGGTCCTGCACCAGGAAGTTATCCAGCGCCATGCCGTCGCGCGTGGTGTGAATGCGCGCATCGATGATGTTGCCGCCCGCGACATGGATTGCCCCTGCCGCGCGGTAAAACAACCCCGGATGATCGGCGGCGTACAGCGTGACCAGCGTCGCCCCGCGCCCCGGATAGACCTGCGCCTCAATCGTCAACTGGGCCTGGCCGGCGGCGGCAATCAACCGCGCATTGCGTTCCAGCACATCATCAGGCTCGGCCACCCAATAGGGTTCGGGCAACCGTGCGACCAGCTCTGTAAACCGATCCGGCGTCCAGCCCAGCGCGGTCGACAGCGCCTCCTGCTTGGCCAAAATCCGCTCGCCGCGCCCGCGCTGCTTGTGCCCCAGCCGCAGCACTTCTTCTGCCGATTCGTACAGGTCTGTCAGCAACTGCCGTTTCCAGCTGTTCCACACACCGGGGCCAACCGCGCGAATATCGACCACGGTCAGCGCCAGCAGCAGCCGCAGCCTTTCGGGGCTTTGCACAATCTCGGCAAAATCCAGGATCGTCTTGAAATCTGACAAGTCACGCTTGAACGCGGTGGCGGACATCAGC
>JBBSCC010000080.1:0-12307 GCA_038250735.1 Sphingomonadales bacterium
AGCGCCGCCATCGCGGATGCTGAACTGAACAGCCCCAGCGCCTGCATCGCGCTCGCCGTGGCAGCGGTGCCACCGGCGCGCCCCAGATTCTGTAACAAATGTCGCCGTGTAAACATGATGCCCCCGAAATCGTGCTGCCGATATTTCAGGTCCCCCCTTGTCGCTGTGTCATCCTTTGCGCGGCACCGTCGCAATCCGTCGTGCAGATCGGCCCGCCAGACAGCTCCAGCGCACAGATGTTCGCAAACGAATGGCGTTTGCACAACAATGAATCGCGACGCACCGCAAATAAGCAGGATTCATGCGCCATTGGGGCATTCTTGCGCGATAGTTGTCAAACCCCTGCCCGCCCCGTGTTAAGCCGCCACAGGCTCGCGCTGCATCACCTGCACCGAAAATCGTTCCATTTCCTCAGCCTGCGGGCTCATCTGGAGCAGCAGAAGGTCAAGCCCGGCGGCCTGATATTCCTCTATCCGTTCGCGCAACTGCTCAGGCGTGCCGACCAGATTGGGGCGCAGCCCCCGGTTTGAGACCGAATATTCGTTGATCTTCATTTCGCGTTCCAGCTGCGTGCCCGACAGCCACTGGTCGAAATTGTCATACCCGGCGGGCAGCTCTGCCACGGTCGTGATCCGGTCCAGCTCTCGCTTGGCTTCGGCTTCGCTGTCACGGACGATGGCATAAGCGGCCATGCCATAGTGCATCGCCGGTTTGCCGGTGGCGGCGCGGCGCGCGGCCATGTCAGCGATCTTGGGCGCGATATTCTCCACCGGGTCCCCGTGCATGACATAGGCGTCGCACTGGTTGACGATCAGCGTCTTGGCAGCTTCACTCTCTCCACCGGCATAGGTGACCGGTTTGCGCACCGGCTTTGGGCTGCAAATCGCCTTGTCCGTGGTGTAGAATTTGCCGGAGAAATCAAACTCCTCCTCGCTCCACAACCCCTCAACCACGTTCAGCCATTCGCTGGTGCGCGCATAGCGATCATCATGCTGATCGAACTGCAGGCCATATCGCCGCGCCTCATCGGCCCACCACGACGATACGACGTTCAGCGCCAGCCGACCGCCCGCAATCTGATCGATATTTGCAGCCGCCTTGGCGAACAGCGCGGGCTGGTGGAAATTGGGGCGCACCGCAACCATCAGTTCAAGCGTGCTCGTCACCGCTGCAACCGCTGCCGCTGTTGACCATGCATCCAGCGTCGGCGCACCCACACCCTTGATATCGTTCATGTTCAGCTCGGCAATCAACGACAGATCATAACCCCATTTTTCGGAGTTGATCGCCAGCCGCCGGGTGTAATCCCAGCTGGCGTCCATCTGTTCATCGGCCACATTGCGCAGCCAACCGCCGAATACCGGCATCCAATAACCGTATCTCATGCCTTCACCCCAGTTCGCTTTGCCAGGTCGATTTCACTAACAATATAGTCGATCAGATTTTCATGCGGATCCCAGCCCAGAACCTCCAACGGTTTGGCCACAAAATTCGATAACGCATTGATATCATAGAATCGCGGCGTGCCGTCGCGATCATCGATCATCACTTCGATACCGCCCACATCCAGCCCGGTGGCAACAGCAATCCGCTCTGCCGCGTCGATTAGCGCAGCGCCGGGATTAGCTTGGGTCATTGCAATCGGTTTGCCATCGGCGACACAGGCATCTGCCGGGCACAAATCAAACTGCCCGCCCCCGTCAATATCCAGCGCATACAGGAATTTGCGATTAAGCGTTTCAATCCGCGTGATCCGCCCGTCGCGGGCAGGCACATATTCCTGCACCAGCAGTACCCCGTCGATGCTGGTCGGCAGGAACTTGTCCGCCACCGCCACCGCCAGATCATCAGGCGTTTCATAGCGCATAATGCCCGCGCCCGATCCGCCGATATTGGCCTTCACGACGATGGGGAAGCGCAACCCTTGCGCCGCTGCCGGAATATCAATCGCGCGGTGCACCACCCGCGTCGCGGGAATCGCCAGCCCCAGCGAAGATATCAACGCCAGCTGCCGCGCTTTATTGGCATCCACCGCCAGCACATCCGCACCATTGATGATTCGCGCGCCCTGCCCCGCCCAGTGCGCATACAGCGCAGGCGTATAGAAAATCGCATGATCGGCACTGCGCAAAAAGCTCGACATCGCAAGGCGGCTCAGCACCACGCGCGCGGGCGGCGGCGAACCGGCGGGATCAAAGCTGTGCCCCGCTATCCCCAGCTTCACATAATCAATCCCGCGCGCATCCAGCGCGGCAAACAGCGGTGCAAACCACAGGGGATGTTCGTAAAATACAGCAAGATCGGGCATGATATCCATTCGTTGGGTTCAGCATTTCGTTACACGACGGGCCGACGCTGTCACCCTGTACGATAGTCGTAATCCTCGGCCACTGGCCAGACCAAGAACAGACCGACAAGCGACGTTGCGGCACGCATCGCCCCGCACCTGCGCGCAATCACCCGCCCCGGCCGCCCTGTCGCCGATGCCGAACTGTTCACTTTTTTGTGCTTTAAGCCCACGCTTGAGCGCAGCGGCTGGCGGCAGTTGCGCAAGGGATTTGAACGATGACGATGACGTTAGCATTGGCGGGCAAGAAAATCCTGGTCACTGGATCGGCAGGATTTGTCGGCATGCATGTCGCCCAGGCATTGCTCGATCGGGGCTGCACCGTGCTGGGGGTCGACAATTTCTCCAGCTATTATGATGTGACGCTGAAGGAACAGCGCAATGCCGTGCTGGCGACCAGCCCGAATTTCAGCGTGGCACGCGTATCGATTGATGACATGGCGGCACTGGCCCCGGTGTGGGAGGCGTTCCAGCCCGACGTGGTGATCCATCTCGCCGCACAGGCGGGTGTGCGCTATTCGATCGACCACCCCGAAACCTATGTCGCATCAAACCTGGTTGGCAGCTTCAACATCCTGGAACTGGCGCGCCGAACGAAACCGGCGCATCTGCTCGCGGCCTCGACCAGCTCATTTTATGGCGGCAACACCGCCATGCCGTTCCGCGAAACCGATCAATGCACCACGCCGCTTACCTTCTACGCCGCCACCAAGGGCGCAACCGAGTTGATGGGGCACAGCTATGCCCATTTATTCGGTGTGCCGATGACGTTTTTTCGCTTTTTCACCGTCTATGGTCCGTGGGGACGCCCCGATATGGCGCTGTTCAAATTCACCCGCGCCATCATCGAAGGCACACCGATTGATGTCTATAATCACGGCGAGATGGTACGCGACTTTACCTATGTCGCCGACTTGGCCGAAGCGGTCGTCCGGCTGATCGGTGCAGTTCCGGGCACCGCGCCGGTTTCGCCGGACGACAGCCTGTCGCCGGTGGCCCCGCACCGCATCGTGAACATTGCGCAGGGTGAGCCAGTCCGCCTGCTGGATTACATCGCCGCCATCGAAACGGCGGTCGGCAAACCAGCGATCATGAATTTGTTGCCGATGCAGCCGGGCGAAGTGCTCCGCACCGAAGCATCAACCGATCTGCTGCGCGCGCTGATTGATTATGTGCCGTCCACCCCGGTGAGTGCCGGCGTGCCGAATTTCGTCGCCTGGTACCGCCAACACTACGGGGTCTGAAACGCCAAAACGCAGATCGTGAGTAACGATCTGCGAGGATTTCATCCGACGAAAAGGGAAATGGTGCACCCGGAGCGATTCGAACGCCCGGCCCTCAGATTCGTAGTCTGATGCTCTATCCAGCTGAGCTACGGGTGCACGGTGGGCGGAGCCATAGAGGGCCGTTTCACGATACGCAAGCCCGTTGCGCCAACAGCAGTGGCGGCATAGAGCATTGATCATGGACAGTTCGGCTCTGCGCCCCCTCATCTTTGCCCTGGCCCCTTGCGCGGCGATGCTGTCTGGCTGCGTTGCGCCCAGCCAGCGCTATCCCTCGCTGCTGCCGCGCGCGGTTGAAAAACAGCCCGCAGCCGCCCCGGCACTGGCGGATTCGCCGGCCACCCCCGTCCCGGCTGATCCGGCGCTGGATGCCCAGCTTGCGACGATTGAATCGGCGCTGGCAGCAAGTGCGCAATCATTCACCCCTGCCGAACAACGCGCCACTGCCGCAGCGCGGGCGGCAAAGGGATCAACCACTGGCAGCGAGACCTGGTTGACGGCGCAATCCGCCATGGCATCGCTTGATAGCCTGCGCTCGCAAAGCCTTACGGCGCTATCTGATCTGGAAAGACTGGCGATTGACCGTGGTGCCACGGGCCAGCCCGGTTATCCCGCGCTGATCGCTGCCCGCGCCCGGGCTGAGGCGCAATTGACCACGCAACAGGCAGCGATTGACGGGCTGCAGGCCCAGATCACCGCCTTCTGACGGTAAATCTGACGGTAAAATCAATCGCGGCTATTTCAGCAGCGGCAGGATGGTCGAATAATCATCGGTCCACGGCGTAAAGCCTGCGCGCGGGGTCAATGCCCGCCATTCGCCGCCGCGCGCCGTCAGCGCATCGATCACCGACTTGTCACGGGATAGCGCGACCCAGGCCGATACTGTCTCCCCCTCAGGCGCATTCGGCGCGGGGCGGTATAGCAGTTTGGCCGATGTCCAGCCCCCCGCCTTTGCCGCCGCCGCCAGCACCGGTTCCAGATCAAGAAACCGGTTGGAAATATGCACCATCAACAGCCCATGTGCGGCCAGCACCCGATCATAGCTGGCAAAAGCTTCGCGCGTAATCAGGTGCATCGGCACCGAATCGGACGAAAACGCATCCAGCGCCAGCAGATCAAGGCTGTCGGCGGCCTGAATCGCCAGGTTCAACCGCGCATCGCCGATCACAATTGCCGGATCAGGCAGGCAGCGTGACAGGAAACTGAACTGGCCAGTGTCGCGGGCAATGCGGACCATCGCCGGATCAATCTCGTAAAAGCGCCAATCCTGGCCGGGCTGCGCATAGCAGGCGAGCGTTCCCGCCCCCAACCCGACCACGCCCACCCTTGCCTTGGGGCCATAGAGCGCGGGCAGCGCCTGCATTGCGCGCCCAACGCCTGAATTGCGGACATAATAGGCCGTCGGCGTGCGTTCACGCGCAACAGACCCGATCAACTGGGTGCCGTGAACGGTTGTGCCGTGCGATAATTGCCGCACATGATCATTCCCGCCAACCGTATAAATGCCGAAATAGCTGCGGGTGCGGGCATCGCCCTGCCAACTGATCATCGCGGCCTGAAACCCGCCAAAAATCACCAGCGCCCCGGCCAGCACCAGAGCAAATTGCAATCGCCGCCCCAGCACGAACAGCGCGATTGCCACAATCACGGCAAAGCTTGCCCCCCGCCCCTGCCCTGCCTGAAACGCAGCCACATCGCGCGTTGCCATCACGATCAGCACGCCAATCACCAGCGCGACCGCCAGCGTCAAAATGCGTCGGCGCTGCGCATCGCCCCGCCAGATTGCAGCGAGCGGCGCAATCACCAATTCCTGCGGCGCGAGCAGCCCGGCGGCGAATACCAGCAGCGGATATTCCCATGTCCAATCGAACAATACCGGCGCGACCAGTGCTGCAAAAACACCCCCCAGCGCGCCGCCCAGCGACATCGCCAGATAAAAGCCGGTCAGCCGGTCTGGCGCCGGGCGATGGCGGTACATGGTGGTGTGCAGGCACACGGAGATCGTGAACAGCAACGTCAACGCAACGCCTGCGTTAAAATAGGGCATCCCCTGAAACCCGCCGACCATTACCCCGCCAAACAGCAGGATCAGCAACGGGGCAAAACGGGTAATCGCATCCGCCAGCGTGCGGTTGGCGGCAAAGGCGATCGAAAAACTGAGCAGATACAGCCCAAGCGGGATCACCCACAGCAGCGGCATCGCGACAATATCAGTGGTGATATAGGTTGTTGTCGCCAGCATCATGCCAGACGGCACGAACGCCAGCAAAATCCAGTAGCCAACCGTGCGTGCGCCGGGGGCTGCGCTGGCAGGGCTAAGGGCGGCGCTGGCAGGGCCAGCCGCCACGCCATGCCCCGTTGCGCGCGGCAGTGCCAGCGCGCACGTGATCACCAGCACGGCCACCAGCGCATAGCCCGCGCTCCACAACCCGCTTTGCGCGTTCAGCGCCAGGCCGGGTTCAACCAGCAACGGATAGGCGATCAACCCGCCAAAACTGCCCAGATTGGACGCGGCATATAGCGCATAGGGGTCACGCCCCGGATGCGCGACGCTGAACCAGCGTTGCAGCAACGGCGCTTGCGCAGAAATCGCAAAGAACAACGGCCCGATTGACAGGCCAAGCAGCCACGGCACCCAAAGCGCCGGTTGCGCATCGGCCGGTAAATCCATCGCGATCAGCCCAATCGGCAGCCACAGCGCGGCAACGGCAAGGACAGCGATATGGATCAGCGCCTGCGCCCGCACCGGCACACGCCCCAGCGCATGGGCATAGGCATAGCCCCCCAGCAGCAGCGCCTGATAAACCAGCATGGCGGAGTTCCACACCGCTGGCGCACCGCCCAATCGCGGCAAGGCCATCCGCGCGACCATCGGCTGGACAAGGAACAGCAGAAACGACCCTGACAGGATGGCGGCGGCAAACAGCAGGGGCGTTGCCCCTCGCGTTGTTTTCGCAGCGGTAATCTTGCCCTCGTACATGCTCTGCCCCTGATCGTGCCCGCACAGGCAAGGCAGCACCCGGGTATTTACGGAATTTGGTTAATAAATGGTCGATCTGCGGGTCGATCAATCCGATAGGCTATGTGGCGCTTCAGCGGGCTGCCGTCTTCCACCAACGGGTGATCGAAATCCTGATCATGCAGCCGGTGCATGCCCAGCCGCTCCATTAACCCCCAGCTGGGCGTATTGGCAGGGACGGTGATGGCCATAATGTGCCCGATGTTCAGGTTGCTCCACGCCCAATCGAGGCAGGCCAATGCGGCTTCACGTGCATAGCCCTGGCCCCAATATTCGGTGCCAAGCCGCCAGCCAATCTCGGTCATCCCGTCAATCGGCGTGCCCGGTCCACCCAGCTTCAAACCGCACAACCCCAGAAATGCGCCATCGGATTGCCGGATGATCGCCCAGAATGTGTGGCCCAGCGTATCACGCCACAGGTCAAGTCGCGCCAGCATCTCCTGAAAGGCGGCCTCATCCTTGATCGGGATCAGGAAACGCATGCCGGCCGGATCAAAGGATTGCGCGCGAAACGCGGGCAAATCTTGCCGCTGCCAATGGCGCAGGATCAGCCGCTGGGTCTCAATCACGTGGCTTCAGCCGCCCATAATCCGTGCCGCGTGGAGCGCGTGGTAGCTTAACACGCCTGAACAGCCCGCGCGTTTGAACGCCATCAGCGTTTCCAGCACCATCGGGTCGCGTTCTGCCGCGCCGGCGGCAACCGCCGCCTCGATCATCGCGTATTCGCCGGAAACTTGATACGCAAATACAGGCACTTCAAACGCGGTCTTCACGCGAACGATGATGTCCAGATAGGGCAAGCCCGGCTTCACCATCACGCTGTCCGCGCCCTCATCCAGGTCCAGCGCCACTTCGCGCAGCGCTTCTTCGGAATTGGCGGGGTCCATTTGATAGGTTTTCTTGTCGCCCTTCAGCAGCCCGCGACTGCCCACCGCATCGCGGAACGGGCCGTAAAACGCGCTCGCATATTTGGCGGCATAGGACATGATCTGGACGTTCACATGCCCTTCTTCCTCCAGAGCATCACGGATCAGGCCGATGCGCCCATCCATCATGTCGCTGGGCGCGATAATATCCGCTCCCGCCGCTGCCTGGTTCAGCGCCTGCGCCACCAGCACTTCGGCGGTGTCGTCGTTCATCACATAGCCCTGCAGGTCGACCAGCCCGTCATGGCCGTGCGCGGTATAGGGATCGAGCGCGACATCGGTGAGAACGCCGATATCGGGCACGGCATCCTTGATGGCGCCAATCGCCCGGCACATCAGATTATCGGGGTTCAGCGCCTCGCGCCCGTCCTCGGTCCGCAGATTGCGCGGGGTGTTAGGGAACAGCGCGATACAGGCGATGCCAGCGGCATGGGCTTCCTTTGCGCGCGCCACAATGCCGTCGACTGACCAGCGCGACACACCGGGCAGGCTCGCAATCGGGTCCTCAACACCCTCGCCATCGGTGATGAACAGCGGCCAGATCAGGTCGGCAGGCGTCAGGATCGTTTCGGCGTGGAGCCGCCTGCTCCACGGCGCGGAACGGGTACGGCGAAGGCGAAGCGCGGGGTATGATGCGGTCATAAACCGGTTTGTGCGGGATCACGCCGGGCGGGGCAAGAGGGTTTCATCCCGCCGGATGCAACGCCCCCGCCGGATCGGCAGCATTATGCCCAGATGCCAGTGTGCTGCCGGTTTGTGGATGCCCGCCGGGCACCTGCATCGTCAGTTCTCGCCAGCGGCCATAACGATAAAACAGCCCGGCCAGCACCACCGTCGCCAGCGATCCGACCGGGAACGACCACCACAATGCATCCACCCCCAGCATTGGCCGCGCGACCAGGGCAAAGCCAAGCCGCAGCGGGAACATCGCGGTGAACAAAATCACCAACGGCCCCAGCACCGCCCCATTGGCACGCACCACGCCGAAAAACACCATCGTCATGCCGAACAGGATGAAGCCCCAGGTCGCGATCAACTGAATATGCCGCGCAATCGGCAATGCCGGGCTAACCCCGCCCAAAAACAGCGCCATCACCGCGCGATCAAAGATCAGCAACAACACCACCATCGCGCCGGTAATGCACAGGTTGATCAGCAGCCCGGCACCGGTAATCTGTTCCACCCGGTCCCATTTGCCCGCGCCGATATTCTGCGCTGCCATTGCGCTCACCGCCGCGCCAATCGCCATCGCGGGCATCTGAACATAGGCCCATAGCTGCAACGTCATGCCAAATGCCGCGCTGGTATCCACGCCCTCGCGGTTCACCAGCCCCATCATCGTCAGCCCGGCGACCGCAATTACAATCATCTGCGCGCCAATCGGCACCCCTTTGCTGACGATTTTCCACACCACGTCGCGGGTGGGAAACAGATACCCAAGCTCCTCCCCGCGCAGCCGCAGCGTCAGATCGCGGCGATAGACATAGGCGATCAGCGCCCCCAGCGCGGCAACATTGGCAACCAGCGATGCGGTGGCCGAACCGGCAATCCCCATGCGCGGAATTGGCCCCACGCCCAGAATGAAGAGCGGGTTCAGCGCGGCATCCAGCGCAGAGGCGAGCAGCCCGAACCACAACGGCGTCAACGAATCGCCCGTGCCCCGCAGGCCCATGGTGATCAGCACCAGCATCATCGATGCGGGCAGCGTGAGGAAGCTGATCCGTAAATAGGTAAGCGCGAGCGGAAACGCATCGCCCGGCGTGGCCAGCAGCCCCAATATCTGCGGCGCAAAAATCCACCCCAGGCTCGCGACCACGATGGCCGAACCAAACACCAGCCCCACCGCTGATCCAAATGCCCGGCGTGCCGCGTCAATATCGCGCCGGCCAAAGCTTTGCCCGACCAGAATCGTCGCTGCCATGCCAAAGCCAAACACCGCGGCGAACATCAAGAACATGATGTTGTTTGCATTGGACGTCGCCGCCAGCGCGCTTTCGCCCAGAAACCGCCCCACCCAGATCGCGTTGATCGACCCGTTGAGCGATTGCAGAATGTTGGTGGCAAGCGTGGGCAGTGCAAAGACGAGCAGCGTCTTGCCAATCGGGCCTATCGTCAGATCTTTTGCGCCGGGGCGGGTGGCCATGCGGGTTCCTTTTCTGGCGACGGCTTTAGGAGATTTTGCGCGGAAAGCTAATCCGGGATTTTGGGGGTGGTTTGGGGGGCCGTACCGCGTGCTTGCCCGCTCCCACTTCCCGCTTCCCCGCTGCCAGTCCTCACCTCGCCGGTGCTACCCCTTGCTTCCGCTTCCCCACTTCTCGCTTCCCCGGCAAAGGCCGGGGCCCAGCCCGAGGCAAACACCTCTGCGCGGCAGCGCAGAACGCGCTGCCGCGCGTATTCATCCTCAGGGCTGGGCCCCGGCCTCCGCCGGGGAAGTGCTAGTGGGGAGCTAGGGAAAGCAAAGTTGCGCCGAAGCTTACCTCACCCCAACCGCGCCAGCGCCGCGCCCAGCCGCTCGGCCTCCGCGGCTTTATCCGCATGGTCAGCGCGCGCCTTTTCAATCGCTTCAGGCTTGGCGCGTTCGATAAAGCTGGCATTGCCCAACCGCCCGGCCAGCGAATCGCGCTCCTTCTCCGCCGCCGCAATCCCCTTGGTCAGCCGCGCGCGTTCGGCGTCCAGGTCGATCACGCCTTCCAGCGGCAGAACAAACGTCGCCTCGTCCACCACGATCTGCGCCGCGCCGCCCGCTGGGGCATCGCCCGCAACAACATCAACCCGCGCCAGTCGCGCAATCGCGGCACGCTGCCGGTCAAGCCGCGCCAGCGTGTCGGCATTGGCATCGCGCCCATGCATCGCCATCCGCGTGCCGGGGCTGATCCCCAATTCATTGCGCGCCGCGCGGATTTCGCTGACCAGCTTGATCAGCCAATCGACTTCTTTGCTCGCCGCCGCATCAATCGCGCCTGCATCAACCAACGGCCATTTCGCCACGATCAGCTCATAATCGCGTGGGCCCATTTTCGACCACAGCTCTTCGGTGATGAAAGGCATGAACGGGTGCAGCACCACCAGAATCTGGTCGAGCACCCAGCCCGCTACCGCGCGGGTTTCATCGGCTTCGGGGCCGGTTGCCGGGGCATCCATCTGGCCGAGCACGGGCTTGATCAGCTCCAGATACCAATCGCAAAACTGGCTCCACACAAACTGATAAATCGCATTCGCCGCACCATCGAAGCGGAAATCCGCCAGCGCGGCGTCCACCGCCTGCACCGCCGATATCGTCTCGCCGATAATCCATTTGTTCACCGCCAGCGTGGCGGGCGGCGCATCGGGCGAGGGACTCGCCACAATGCCGTTCCCTTGCGCAAAGCGCGCCGCATTCCACAGCTTGGTCGCGAAATTGCGATATCCCTCAACCCGGCGCTCATCCATTTTGATGTCGCGGCCCTGGTTTTCCATCGCCGCCATGAAGAACCGCAAAGCATCAGCGCCATATTGATCGATCAGCCCCAGCGGATCGACGGTATTGCCCTTCGATTTCGACATTTTCGAGCCATCCGCCGCGCGCACCAGCCCGTGCAGGTACAAGGTGCGGAAAGGCACATCGCCCATGAAGTGCATGCCCTGCATCATCATGCGGGCATCCCAGAAAAACAGGATGTCAAAGCCGGAGATGAGCACGTCATTGGGGTAACGACCGTTGAGCTTCAAATCCCCCCCGGCACGGGGGGGGGAACCGTCCAAAGGACGGTGGGGGGGGCTCTCCACAAGCGCCGCGCTTTGAGGCCCGCCCCCTCCACCATTTGCCGAAAGGGGCAAATGGTCCCCCTCCCCGTCCCGGGGAGGATTTTCCGGCCACCCCATCGTCGCAAACGGCCAAAGCGCAGAGGAGAACCAGGTGTCGAGGACGTCGGGGTCTTGCCCAATGAAAACTTTCTGATGGGGTACCGCCTCAATTGCAAAGGCATGAAATGCATCTTGCCAGTTTTCAACAAAGACGATGTTTTCCGGATGCGTCCCGTAGAGGCCGGCGAAATGTGCCCGTGCATCGGGCTCGCTTTGGCCGACAAATGTTTCGCCATCGTGCGGGATGGAATAACTGTAGCTCTTGGTAGGCCCATACCAAACCGGAATCCGGTGCCCCCACCACAATTGCCGGCTCACGCACCAGGGCTGGATATTCTCCATCCAGTTGAAGAACGTCTTTTCCCAGCTTTTCGGCACGATATCGATCGCGCCTGATTTCACCGCCTCGATCGGCGCCTTCGCCAGCGTCGCGGCGTCGACATACCATTGATCAGTGAGCCACGGTTCGATCACCACGCCGGATCGATCCCCGAACGGCGTCTGGATTGTGCGTGGCTCGGCGTCGTGTTCCTCGCCCTCTTTATCAATGTGGGGAACGAGGCGACCAAGCACCTTCATCCGCCCCACCACCAATTCACGCGCGCCCGCAACCCCGCCGGTTTTGAAGCGCGGCAGGTCGATGAATTCGGCAGGCACCAGACCATCCGACGTCTGTACCACCATCGCCTTAGCATCGAGCATGTTGAGCATCTCGCCCGCCTTGAACCCGAACCGCTTGCCCACCTCGAAATCGTTGAAGTCGTGTCCCGGCGTAATCTTCACCGCGCCCGAACCAAGCTCGGGATCGGCATGATCATCGGCGATAATCGGAATGCGCCGCCCGGTGATCGGCTGGTCAATGAATTTGCCGATGACAGACTGATAGCGC
>JBBSCC010000081.1:0-12160 GCA_038250735.1 Sphingomonadales bacterium
CAGTTATGGCCTGCCGCATGAATGGAAGCCCCGGCTGGCGACGATTGCGGCGCTGGCGCGCGACAATATGCCGCTGGCCGGTGCCGATGCGATTGAATGGGCGACGCGCAACGTGGATCGCTTCATCCTGGGCCAGTTGTTTGCGCCCTCCATCGTCGGCATTTATTACATGGCGCAGCAGATTGCGTCGCTGCCGGGCCGACTAAAGACCAGCTTTGATCCGATCCTTGGCCCGGTAATCACCACCAGCCTGGCGCGCGGCGACAAGCTCGCCGTGGCCAAGCAGGTGCGGCAGGTGGGGTTCTGGATCATGGCCGCACAGGGCGGGCTGGCGCTAATGGGGTCGATCCCCGGCGAAGCGGTAATGGGCGTCATCGGCCCGCAATTCGTGGCCGGCACTGCCGCGCTTGCCTTTTTGCTGACAGCAGAGGTGCTGGCATCGATGGCCGCTGTATCCGAAAGCGCGCTCGTTTATGTCGCGCGCCACCGCAACCTGATGATTTCGGCGGGGATGCTGGGGTTTCAGATCGTGCTGAGCTTTGCCTTGATCTTGGCCATGCGCGCTGCTGGCTGGCCAGAAAATTACCAGGCGGCAGGGCCGGCGATTGCGCTGGCGCTGTCGCTAGCGCTGACATCAATACTGAAAACACGACTGCTGGCGCATTTGCTGGACGCCAGAGTGTCCGGCTGGCGCTGGCCATTGGTGTGGGCGGCGGTGGCAGCGATTTTGGTCGGCACGATCTTTACATCGCTGCCGCATCAATATGAATGGGCAGAACTGGTGTTTGGCCTGCCCGCCATTGCAGGGATTTATCTGTTTGTGCTGTGGAAATTCGCGTTCGGCCCCGAAGATCGCGCGCTTTTCCAGCGGATGCCAAAGGCTGGGTAGGCGCAGCCCCCCCCAAGATCAGTGCCACCATCAGTGCCGAAAGTGGCGCATCCCGGTAAACACCATTGCCAGCCCCGCCGCGTCTGCCGCTGCAATCACCTCTGCATCGCGGATCGAGCCGCCGGGCTGGATTACCGCCGTCGCCCCTGCCTCCACCGCTGCCATCAGGCCATCGGCAAACGGGAAAAATGCGTCGGATGCCACGGCAGACCCCATCGTGCGGGGTTGCGGCCAGCCTGCCTTTTCAGCAGCGTCGCGCGCTTTCCATGCGGCAATGCGCGCGGATTCGAGCCGGTTCATCTGCCCCGCGCCAATCCCGGCAATCGCGCCGTCCTTGGCATAGACAATCGCGTTCGATTTAACGTGTTTGGCCACGGTCCAGGCGAACAGGCAGTCGGCGAGCTCGCGTTCGGTCGGTGCCCGCGCGGTGACCACGCTCAGGTCGTCCCGCGTGATCATGCCGCTATCGCGCGACTGAATCAGGAAACCGCCCGCGATTGATTTCTGCGTCCGCCCGCGTCGTGCCGGATCAGGCAGCGCGCCGGTGAGCAGCAGCCGCAGGTTCTTCTTGGCGGCAAATACCGCCCGGGCGCCCTCGTCCGCATCGGGCGCGACGACAACCTCCGTGAAAATGCCCGAAATTGCCGCAGCGGTTTCGGCATCAAGCGGACGATTGACCGCGATGATCCCGCCAAAGGCCGAAACCGTGTCGCATGCGAACGCCGCCTGATAGGCGTCGATCAGCGTGTCGGCGCTCGCTACGCCGCAGGGATTGGCGTGCTTGACGATCACCACCGTCGGCGGGCCATCACGAAATTCGCAGACAAGCTCCAGCGCGGCATCTGCATCATTGTAATTATTGTAGCTGAGTTCCTTGCCCTGGATCTGGCGTGCCTGGGCAATGCCGTTCACCCCGCCCGCCGCCTGCGCATAAAGCGCCGCAATCTGATGCGGATTTTCGCCGTAACGAAGCTCCGCCTGCTTGATCATCGGCAGCGTTACCCGGTCTGGAAAGCGCTGACCCTGGTCGACATGCGCGAACCACCCGGCAATCGCGGCATCATAGGCAGCGGTTGCCGCGAACGCCTTCGCCGCGAGCCGCTTGCGATCATCAAGCGTGGTTTTTCCCGCCGAAACCAGTGCATAATCCGCCGGATCGGTGACAATCGCGACAAAAGCATGGTTTTTTGCTGCAGATCGCAGCATTGATGGGCCACCAATGTCGATATTCTCGACAATTTCGTCCCGTTTCGCGCCTTTTGCGACCGTTGCCTCGAACGGATAGAGGTTCACGACGACCAGATCGATCGGGCCAATGCCGTGCTCAACCATCGATGCGACATGCGCCGGATCATCGCGCACTGCCAGCAAACCGCCATGCACCACCGGGTGGAGCGTCTTCACCCGCCCGTCCATCATTTCGGGAAAGCCCGTTAAGTCGCTGATATCCCGCACCGTCAGCCCGGCATCGCGCAGCGCCTTGGCCGTGCCACCCGTCGACACCAGCTCAACACCGTGGGCGGCCAGCGCGCGCCCCAGATCAACAATGCCTGTCTTGTCGGAAACAGACAGCAGCGCACGGGTAATGGGGATCGACGTCATGTGGATAGAGCCTTCCAAAGTTGCTCCCCCCTGCCCGCTCAATTCGCGCGCTTCAAGGCCCAGCTGACATTCGCGCCACCTGCCGGTGCCTCTCCCGTGACAATCAGCTGCTGGGTGGCTTGCGGGCGTCCCTCGCCATCCACCCATAAACTATCTTCTACCGCCAGCGCGCCTCCACGGCAGCGAAACTGCCACAGCCCGGCCCCAGGCAACCGCAGCAACGCGGCCTGGCCGTCCGCAGTGGGCGACACTTCCACCCCCATGCCAAGGTGAAATCTGATCGCAAAAGGCGTCATCACCACCTTGCGCTTGCGCCCGACCGGCAACAGCATGTCTTCGCCGCGCAAATCACGTCCATCACTCGACAGCACCAGCTGGCGACGGTGCAAAAAGCCAAAGCGCCGGGCATAGCCATCATGGCTGGCCTCAATCCGGCTGGATGTGTCGCTTTCCTGGCGACTAAGCTCAACCTCCCCTACGCCCCGGCCCAATGTGCCGTCGCTGTGCACCGCGGTGGAATTGCTGTCGCCAACCACCAGCGTTGAGTGCGCCGCGGTCGTCCGCAATCCTTCTGCCAGCGCGGTGGGTACCTGCGCCAAAATCGTGCGCGCGCCGCCGCAATTGACGATCAGCCGGTTCGGCCCATCGGACAACTCGAACGCCAGCGTTGACCCGCATCCCGCCTCAACCAACCGTGCCACGGGCGGGGGGGCTGCGTCGACAACCACCACGCTTTGCCCCGCAGCGAGCCGCTGATAACCCCAGTCCCGCGCTTGACGCAGCGGCCGGGCGCGAACACCAGTGGCCGCAATCACCTGTTCAACCACGCTGCCGGGCACCGGGCCACCGCCCTGCCAGCTCGAAAGCCCCTTATCGGCATGGCAAACGCCCAGTAACGCGGGCACCATCGCGTCGATGGTCGTGCCCAATCGCGCTGGCGGCTCCAACCGGCGGGCGGCATAGGCTTCGCGGAGCGCGGTCAACAACATGATGATATCAAGCTGCGCAGCGGGGGACCGCGCCACCGATCCGCCATCGCCAAACACGGACGCGTCAATCGCGCGCATCAGCCCGGTTTCGCCCATTTTGCGCCGCACATCGCCCGCCGGAATCAACAGCCCGGCGGTAATCACCCCGCACCATGCGGCAATGCGCGGCGCGCCCAGCGGCACCTTGTCCGCACAGCGATCAAGATGCCGGGCACCGCGCGCCAGCGTGTTCAGCACCAGTGATCGGTAGACCAGATCGGTGGACGACAGGATCAGCGGCGCATGCGCCGTCCACGCCATGATCCGCCGTCCCCAATGGTCGGCGCGCCAGGCAGGTTCAGCCACGGTTTCGGCATGCGCGCTCATCCAGGCGCGGGCCAGCGTTTCGGCGATGGGGGCAGCCTGCGCACGGGTCGCAACGCTTGAAAGGTCACGCAGCCACGCCGCGCTATGGATATAATCGGCAAATCGTTTCGAAAAATCGGGCTTGGCGAGGTTGAGCTGGGCAATCGCCCGCGTTTCCCCCGCAACGGTGATGCTGCCTTCCAGCAGCGCCGCGCCGCGCTTCAGATCCCCCAGAAACGGATCATCGGGCACCGCGATCAGCTTTAGGGGATAACGCCCCTTCAAGCGCAGGCCGTGAATTGGCGTGCGCCAGCTAAGCCGCTGGAGCCGTTCGACAAGCTGTTGCGACAGCGACAATCCCTTGTCGCCCCCCAGCCGAACCAGCCGCTTTCCCTCTTCGATGCCGTCGGTGCCGGTATCGCGATCATCGGGCGCGATCACACACCCCGCAGCGCCGCGATATTGGCCGCATAGCATGCCGCGCCGCCACGAAACGCCGCCGTTCCCGCCACCAGCGCATCGGCCCCGGCATCAACGCAGGCACGCGCAATCACCGCGTCAACGCCGCCATCAACCTGCAGATCAATCGGCTTGCCCTGTTTGGCGATCATCTTGGCAATCGCCTCAATCTTGCGGAGTTGGGAGGTGATGAAGCTTTGCCCGCCAAAACCGGGATTCACGCTCATCACCAGCACCAGATCAACCTCCTCCAGCACATAATCGAGCATCTTGGCGGGGGTAGCGGGGTTCAGCACCACGCCCGCGCGCTTGCCCAGCGCCTTGATCCGCTGGATCGTGCGGTGCAGATGCGGGCCGGCCTCCGGGTGAACGGTGATCGTGTCGGCCCCCGCTTCGGCAAAGGCATCCAAATACGCGTCAACCGGCGAAATCATCAGATGCACGTCGAATGGTTTGGTCGTGTGCGGGCGCAGCGCCTTGATGACGGCCGGGCCAATCGTGATGTTCGGCACGAAATGGCCGTCCATTACATCGACATGAATCCAGTCTGCCCCGGCTGCATCAATCGCGCGAATTTCCTCCCCCAGGCGGGCAAAATCGGCGGACAGGATGGAGGGGGCAATACGGACGGGGTTCGGCATGACGGGCATGTAGCAGAGTGCGGCGCGCCCGCAAGATTGGGTATCAGCCTTTCCGCGTCATCCGCACGATGAAAAACCCGTCACACCCGCCTTTATCATCGCCCGGCTGCGACAGCGTGCCCGGCAGGGTGCGCAGCCAGCCGCCGGGGGTCGCCGCAACACCCGAGGGCAGTTCCTCCACCCGCACCGGATCAACCGCATAATCGGCGCGCGCGGCCAGAAACGCCTCCATCTGCGCCTCGCCCTCTGCCGGTTCCAGCGAGCAGGTGGCGTAAACCAGCGTCCCGCCGGGCCGCACCCAATCGCCCGCCCGCGCCAGCAACCGGGTTTGCAGCGCCGCCATTTCGGTAATTTGGGAGGGCAACACGCGGTGAAGCACATCGGGGTGGCGCCGGAAAATGCCCGTCGCGCTGCACGGCGCATCGATCAGCACCGCATCGGCGGGGGCCTTGGGGCTCCATTTCAGCGCGTCCGCCGTCACGATATTGGCCTGCAACTGCGTGCGTTCCAGATTGTCGCGAAGTCGCGCCAGACGACTTTCGTTGTTGTCGACCGCCGTCACTTTCCACCCTGAAGCGGCGAGTTGCAGCGTCTTGCCGCCCGGCGCGGCGCACACATCGATGGCGTTACCGTTCCCCCCCGTCGGTCCCCGCCCAATCAACCGCGCGGCGAGCGAGGCGGCCAAGTCCTGCACCCACCAGCTGCCCTCCCCAAACCCTTCCATATCGGGGATCGCAGCATGATCGGCCAGGCGCAGATGGCCGGGCATCAGGCTGATGCCGTTCAGCCGCGCCGCCAGATCGTCCGTTTGCGCGATATCAGCCAGCGTCAGATCAAGCGCCGGGGGCAGCGCAAGGCCACGTTCGGCAGCGGCCACCACATCATCCCCCCACGCCTTTTGCCAGCGCAGCGCGACCGGCATCGGCAGCGATGGATGTTCGGGCAGCGCCGCATGCCCGCGCATCAGCGTGCCGAACACGCCGTGGACCAGCTTGCGCGGGCCGCCATCGACCAGCGGCAGCACGGTGGAGATCGCGGCATGCGGCGGCGTGCCAAGCGCCAGCGCCTGCACCAGCGCAATCCGCAGCGCCATCCGCGCCTTGGCATCCTCCGGCAGTGCGCGCTGGGTGGCCGAATCGATCAGCGCATCCAGATCGCCCATCCGCCGCAGCGTTTCCGCCGCAATCGCGTGGACCAAGGCTCGATCATCCGCCCGCGAAATGTCGCGCGATGCCGGCCCCAGCGCCAGTTCCAGCGGCGTCCCCCGCCGCGTGACGGCATCAAGCACGCGCAAAGCCGCGCGGCGAACCGGCACGCCGGGCGCGTCCTCTGGGGGGGTGGACGCCGATGAACCTACGGGCTTTGGGGCAGAATGAGGGGGACGCACTTGCAACGGCTCCTGACACGCCCGATTTACCGGGCGTTGTTAGTTGGAGAACCGCCATGGGCCAGCGCCCGCCCCATGTGAAGCCGCCCGAGCATCTTTCGCCCAATCCACCGGTGCCGGTTGCCGAGCCGGTAGTGGCTGCGGAGGCAGGGGACGACCCGCTGGGGTTGAACCCGGTGCGCTATGGCGACTGGGAGCTGAAGGGGATCGCGGTGGATTTTTGAGGGGGGTGCTGATGACGAGGTCGTGAATCACGCGCACCGAAATAGGAGAACAGGGTTTGTTGCGGTTTAGCCTCATCGTTTTCTCGTTCCTTGCGATAGGCATCGCCGGTGCAGCGGTCGGGCAGACACCCAAGGCCGACGGCTTGCCCGACCGGACCGAGATTCCAAAGGTAGAGCGCGAAGGTGTGTGGCAACCGACCCCTGACGGTACGCAGGTGCCGCTCTGGGCTGCCGAAGTTGCTCTCGCTAAACCAGACTCCGGCGACCATCCCGAGACGACCGGCAACGGCTCTCCACTTGTCGGGGGGAGGAAATGGCACTGGGCGACCTATGTCACGCGGCCAACCATGACCATCTTTCGGCCGAAGGGACGAAACACCGGTACCACGATGCTGGTCCTGCCCGGTGGCGGATTTTACGCCGTGGCCACGGATTTGGAGGGCACCGAAATCTGCGATTGGGTTATCCAGCAGGGCATAACGTGCGTCATGCTGAAATACCGGACGCCGCAAGTGTGGCCGAAGGAGAACGGCGAGCAACAGCGACCAAAGGTGCTGTTGGGTCTGGAGGACGCGCAGCGGGCGATGGGGTTACTGCGGCAACAGGCCTCGACTTACGGGATTGATCCCCACAAAATCGGCGTGATCGGCTTTTCGGCGGGTGCCTACCTGGCGGCGAGCATGAGCAACACCGATGAGCGCACCTATCCGCTGGCGGACGCGGCTGACCGGCAATCACCAAGGCCCAATTTCGCGATCGTCGCCTACACGGCGCGTATGCTGGATGATAGCAAAGGCCGAAACAGCCTCGAGCTCAAGCCGTGGGTAACGATCAGTCCCAAAGCACCACCGACGTTGATCCTTCATGCAATGAACGACCCCACAGATCCAATCCGCGAGCCGATGGCCTATGCCTTGGCGCTCAGCGATGCAGGCGTGCCGGTCGATATGCGGCTCTATGCAACGGGAGGTCATGCTTTTGGCTTGCGACCAACGGCCGATCCGATCTCACGGGAATGGCCCGGGCAGGTCAAGCAATGGCTGAACAATATCGGCATGCTGTGACGCCTCAACAGCCGTCGCGGAAGTCCCCCCTAATCTTCCCCCCGCAACGGCCGCGCCAACAGCGCTTCAACCACGCGCGCCACGGGCATCCCTTCCAGCAGCGCGCATACTGCTGCTACCACCGGCATCTCCACCCCTGCCGCCGCCGCCGCTTCGCGCAGTACCGGGGCGGTGAATGCCCCTTCCGCCACGCTGCGTTTGTCGGCGAGCATTTCCGCCGCTGACCGGCCCTGGCCCAGCCCGACCCCGAGCGAAAAATTGCGGGATGATACCGAGGAGCAGGTGAGCACCAGATCGCCCAGCCCCGACAGGCCGGTGAGCGTTTCCGCCCGCGCGCCCCGCGCCAAGCCGAACCGCGTCATCTCCGCAAAGCCGCGCGCGATCAGCGCGGCGCGGGCGTTTTGGCCCAGTCCTGCGCCCTCCACCACGCCGCACGCAATCGCCAGCACGTTCTTCACCGCGCCGCCAATCTCTGCGCCCACCACGTCGCTTGACAGATAGGGGCGAAGCGCCGGTCCCGCGAGCCGGTCCGCCAGCCGCGCGCCCAGTGCCGCATCGGCGCACGCCAGCGTTACCGCCGTTGGCAGGCCAGCCGCCACTTCATGCGCAAATGTGGGGCCGGATAGTACCGCAATGGCGGCACCCGGATGCACTTGCGCCGCCACTTCGCCCACCAGCAACCGCGTGCCCGCCTCTATCCCTTTGGCGCACAGCACCAGCGGCGTGGTGCCCACCGGGGTCTGCGCCAACACACCACGCACATGCTGCGCGGGGACGACCACCAGCAAAGCCTCGCAATCGGCAAGCGCGCCCAGATCACCCGTCGCCATGACGTCATGGCTCAGCGACACACCGGGTAAAAACAGCGAATTTTCGTGGGTGGCGTTGATTGCCGCCACCACCTCTGCCTCGCGCGCCCATAGCAGCACGGAATTACCGCCCCGGCTTTTGGCATGCGCCGCCACCTGCGCCAGCGCGGTGCCCCAGGCGCCGCCGCCGATGACCCCTATGCGCATGGGCCAATCCTCACGCCTTCACCCCAGCGCCGCGCACCGTTTCCGCCGACGGGTCAAGCGGCCAGCGCGGGCGGGCGGCGACATCCAGCGGATCGGTGAGGCCAGCGGCAAAACGCTCTGCCCCTGCCCAGCCAATCATTGCGGCATTATCGGTACACAACCACAAGGGCGGCGCGACAAAGCGCAGAGCATGCACCCCCGCCAACTGCACCAGTGCCCCGCGCACGGCCTGGTTGGCCGCAACGCCGCCCGCAACCACCAGCGCGCTCACCCCGCTTAGGCCCGCCAGCTGCCGCCCCGTGCGATCAACCAGGCAATCCACCACCGCCTGCTGGAACGATGCGGCAATATCCTCCGCCCGGTACTTGCCCGTATCCTTTGCGCGCAGCACCGCGCTTTTCAGCCCAGCGAACGAGAAATGCGGCTCGGCACTGCCCAGCAAAGGGCGCGGCAGCGGTACGGCGCGCGCATCGCCCAGCGCGGCGGCGCGCTCCACCGCCGGGCCACCGGGAAAGCCCAGCCCCAAAATCTTGGCGGTCTTGTCAAAGGCCTCCCCCGCCGCATCGTCAATCGTCGTGGCCAGGCGGCGATATCGCCCCACGCCCTCCACCAGCAGCAACTGGCAATGCCCGCCCGATACCAGCAGCAACAGATAGGGAAATGCCAAATCGGGGTCGCTGAGCCGGGGAGACAGCGCGTGCCCCTCCAGATGGTTCACCGCGATCAATGGCTTGCCCGCTGCATGCGCCAGCGCCTTGCCCGTCACCAGCCCCACCATGACGCCACCGATCAGCCCCGGCCCCGCCGTCGCCGCAATCGCATCCACATCGGCCAGCGTCACCCCGGCATCGGCCAGCGCCGCCTCCACCAGCGGCACCAGAATTTCCACATGCGCGCGCGCCGCGATTTCGGGCACCACGCCGCCATACGGGCGATGCGCTTCCTCCTGCCCGGCCAGCCGGTGCGCCAGGACGCGCCGGTCGCTCGTTACCAATGCAGCCGCAGTTTCGTCACAACTCGATTCAATGCCAAGGATCAGCGCCATGGCTTCCCTCTAGCCGCAACCGGCGCTAGCACCAATGCTGATGACTATAGCTCGCCCCAAACTCCGTTTAGGCACGCGCGGATCGCCGCTTGCCCTTACCCAGGCCAATATGGTGCGCGATGCGCTCGTCACCGCGCACGGGCTTTCCCCCGATGATGTCGAGATCGTCGTCATCAAGACGACCGGCGATCAGGTGCAGGACCGGGCGCTGGCGGAAATTGGCGGCAAGGCGCTGTGGACCAAGGAGCTGGACCGGGCGATGCTGGACGGGGATATCGATCTGGCGGTGCATTCGATGAAGGATGTCGAGACGATCCGGCCCGACCCCATCGTGATCAGCGCGATGCTGCCCCGCGCCGATGTGCGCGACCGGATTATCGGCCCGACGGGAATCGACGCGCTGCGCAACGGTGCAGTGATTGGCACGAGTTCACCGCGTCGCGCTGCGCAGTTGCGGCGGCTGCGGCCTGATCTGTCGATCGTGCTGCTGCGCGGCAATGTCGATACGCGGCTGAACAAGGTGGCATCGGGCGATATCGACGCGACCTTGCTCGCCGCCGCCGGGCTTGATCGGCTGGGGCGGCCGGGTGTGGGGACAGCGATAGAGATTGACGTCATGCTGCCAGCGCCAGCGCAAGGGGCGGTGGGGATTGAAACACGCCGGGCAGATAGCGACACCACTGCGTTGGTTGCCGCGATTGCGGACACGTCAACAATGGCCTGCGTTCGCGCCGAACGCGCGCTGTTATTGGCGCTGGGGGCGGATTGCCACTCGCCGATGGCGGCTTTGGCGGTGATGGAGGGCGACACGCTCTGGCTGCGCGCCGAATTGTTCAACGCCGATGGCAGCGCGCATATTGCCGGCGAAGCACGCGGACCCGCCAATGATCTGCGCTTTGCCCGCGAGCTGGCGCATGATCTGCTTGCCGCTGCCCCAGAAGCGGTGCGGGCGTTGTTTGCCCAATAAGGAACCCGGCCCGGTTGCGGCACCGCGACCCAATCGACGTACCTTCGCGGGTCCGCGACCCAATCGCCGTACCGTTGCGGTGTTGCGACCCGAACCCGGCAATCATGCCACGATTGCGCGGTTGGCAAACGCGGGGATTGATGCGGTTTCTTTGCCATTGTTCGCGGTGCAGGCGCTGGCGTGGTCGCCGCCTGATCCGGCGGGTTTTGACGCCCTGGTGCTCACCAGCGCCAATGCCGTCCGCTGGGCGGGGGATGGGCTGGCCGCGTTGCGGGGACTACCCGTGCATGCCGTGGGACAGGCGACCGCCACCGCTGCGCGGGACGCCGGGTTTGACATCATGGCTGTCGGCGATGCCGATGCCGATGCCCTGCTGGCCGCAATGGGCCACGCAGGCATTACCCGCGCGCTCCACCTTGGCGGGCGCGAATCGATGGTGACGCCGGGCGAGGGTTCAGGCGAAATCGTGCGCGAGTCGATTCCTGTCTATGCCAGCGAGCCGGTGCCTGTGCCGCCGCGCGCGCTGGCCGCGCTGGCGGACGGGGTGGCGTTACTACATTCGCCCCGCGCCGCGCGCCGGCTTGCCGCGTTGATCGATGCCACCGGTTTTGCGCGCACCCGGATCACGCTTGCCGCCCTCAGCCCGGCAGTAGCCGTGGCAGCGGGGAACGGCTGGAGTGCGATCTGGACAGCCCCTGTGCCATCCGACGAAGCGCTGGTAAGGATGGTCGCCGAATCGTTGTGCGCGCGCTGATTGACCGCGCGTGCCCAGCCGGGGATAAGGGCATATGCGCAGCGACGATTCCGACACACCGGCCTTTTCGCCTGCCCGCCCCGGCCGATCCGCTTTGTGGCTGGCATTGATCGCTTTTGTGCTCGGCATTGGCGTGACGGCAGTGTTTGTTTCCCAATATCGCCAGTGGCTGCCGAAAAGCGCACAGGCGATGTTTGATCCCGCGCCCACTGGCGATGCAGGCGGCGCGGGCGCGCCCGGCGTCGGTTTTGAACCCCCGCCAGAGGCTGGGTCGGTGGGGCGCTCGCTTGACAGTGACGCCCTGAATGCCCGCCAGGCCGCGATTGCAGCGCAGCTCGCCACGCTGGAGGCGCGCGCAGCGACGATTGATCGCGATTCGCATGCCGCTGCCAATAATGCCGCGCGCGCCGAAGCGCTGCTGATCGCATTTGCCGCCCGCCGGGCGATTGATCGCGGGCTGGCGCTGGGTAGCATCGAACCACAATTGCGGCTGCGTTTTGGCACCAGCCAGCCAAGTGCCGTCGGCGCGATCATGCAATCATCGCGCGCGCCGGTGACGCTGGAGGATCTGCGGCTGGCGCTCGATGCCAGCGGCCCAGAACTCACCACCGGTGCCGCGACAGATGGCTGGTGGATCAGCCTGCGCCGCGAGCTTTCCAGCCTGGTCGTGATCCGGCATGAGGGCACAGCATCCCCCCGCGCAGCAGACCGGCTGGCGCGGGTTCGGCGATTGCTTGACGCGGGGCAGGTAGAGGCAGCCCTGACCGAAGTGGCCCGC
>JBBSCC010000082.1:0-11965 GCA_038250735.1 Sphingomonadales bacterium
ATCAACACTGCCGTGGGAGACATGCCACCCGCCACCATCAGCATCATTTCGCGGCCATTTTCGCCGTGGGTGAAAACGCCGGTATCGCCGCCCACGCACATCCGCACGCCTGCCTTCAGCGCCAGGGCAAAACTCGCCTTCTTCGCGCTGATCGCTTTGGGTTCGGGGTTAGCGCCGTTCCAGCCGCGATAGCGCTCAATGGCGTCGGTGGCAGCCAGAGTGGGGCAAAACGCCACCCCCTTCGCCTTCATCACCGCGAACACCTCCGCCGTGCCATCATTGCCATGCTCAATCGTGTCGACGCCGGCCATCGCCGCGCGGCGCATGCCTTCCGGGGTGCTGGCATGCGCGGCCACGTTGCGCCCCGCATCATGCGCTGCGTCCACCACCGCGCGGATTTCTGCCGCTGAAAAAGTCACGCGGCTTGGTTCGCCTGCGCCCCAGCGATAATCAGCATAAAGCTTCACGACATCTGCCCCGCGCCCCATTTGCAGCCGCGCGGCGAGCACCAGCGCATCACCATCGGCTTCCTCTGCCCCTTGCGGCACATCCATGGCAGGGTCGAACCCCTTGGGCCCATAACTGCCAGTCGCCACCAGCGCGCGCGTGGCGATAATCAGGTGCGGACCGGGGATGATCCCCTGGTCAATCGCCGCCTTCAGCCCGACATCGGCATAGCCCGCCCCTTCCGTCCCCAAATCACGCACCGTGGTAAACCCCGCCATCAGCGTGGCGCGCGCGTTTTGCGCGGCGCGAACGGTACGCAATGCCAACGGTTCCTTCAGGACCTGATCGTTCCAAGCCGCTTCATTATAAGGGTGGAGGAACAGATGCACGTGCGCATCAATCAGACCCGGCAACAATGTGGTGCCAGGCAGCGCCATCCGCTCAGCGTCTGCGGGTATCGGCAGGTCAGGACCAACGCCAGCGATCCGGCCATCGTGCACCAGCACTTGCCAACCGGGGTGCACAATGCCGTCGCGGCCGTCAAAGACCGCATCGGGAATAACCAGCACGGCGCGCTTCGGGGCCTTGGCAGCGGGCACAGTCTGCGCCGCTGCGCTTGTCGTCACCAGCGCTGCCATCACCATGAAAGCCGCTGCTTTTGCTATGCCCATCGAAATGCCCTGCCTTTGATTGTGGCCCCGCGCCTTGCCAAAGTAGAAATCAACGTGCGGCAGGATCGCTGGGAATCGCCCAAAGCACAAGCAAAAGGCCCGCCGGAACGACTGTTCCAGCGGGCCTTTATACGTGGTGGGCGCGGCTGGGATTGAACCAGCGACCCCTGCGGTGTGAACACAGTGCTCTACCACTGAGCTACGCGCCCGAACCTGTTGGCCAGAAATGTGGCCGGAACGGGAAGGGCGGCAGTTGCCTGCCGCCCGTGAACCCCGCCTTTAGCATGCAGCCAAGGCTTGTCCAGCCCTGCTCCCTCTGCACGCCATGGCCGATAATGGGTATTAGTTGACCGCGTCCTTCAGGCCCTTGCCGGCCTTGAACTTGGGCTGCGACGATGCCTTGAT
The DNA here is from genome assembly GCA_038250735.1 of Sphingomonadales bacterium. Lineage (GTDB taxonomy): Bacteria > Pseudomonadota > Alphaproteobacteria > Sphingomonadales > Sphingomonadaceae > Sphingomonas. Next base: position 1,524 of record JBBSCC010000082.1, read on the forward strand.
CGTCATTGGTTCACCCGTGCGCGGGTTGCGGCCGGTGGATGCCTTGCGCTTGCTGACGGCAAATGTGCCGAACCCAACCAAGCGCACTTCGTCGCCCTTGGTCAGTGCAGCCGAAATGGCATCAAAAACTGCTTCAACGGCTTTGCTCGCGTCACCCTTAGTTAGGCCCGACGCATCAGCGACCGAACCAATCAGTTCTTGCTTGTTCATTCGTTGGAACCCCCGTTTTTTCGATTGCGAAGTCTATCATTCAATTGAATCACGGCACAGCCGATAGCCCTTTAAAGGCTTGTCGGCCGTTAGCTGTCAAAACAAATCCGTCATAATTCCGCCAAAAACGACGAAAACATAACAAATTCGGGTAACCCGTGACGAATTGCGGGTGAATGCCGCAATTTACCGCATCAATGATGCACTTCTCCGCCAACGGGCGGCACGCCAACCGGCGGTAATGCCGCCAGTTCATCTGCATCGCTCCAGTCAATCGCCGTCAATGGCTCGGTTAGCGCTAGTTGCAAAGCCTCATCAACATGGCGGATCGGAATGATCTTTAGCGCCGCGCGGATATTGGCGGGCAGTTCGGCCAGATCCTTCTCATTCTCCTCCGGGATCAGCACCGTAGTGATGCCGCCCCGCATGGCGGCGAGCAGCTTTTCCTTCAGGCCACCAATCGGCAGCACCCGCCCGCGCAACGTGACTTCGCCCGTCATCGCCACGTCGCGCCGAACCGGAATGCCGGTCAGCGTTGAGACAATCGACGTCACCAGCCCGATGCCCGCCGACGGCCCATCCTTTGGCACAGCGCCTTCGGGAAGATGGACATGGATGTCCTTGCGCGCGAAAATGCTGGGCTTGATGCCATAGCTTGGCGCGCGTGCCTTGACGAAGCTCATCGCCGCTTCGACCGATTCCTTCATCACATCGCCAAGCTTGCCAGTGGTGCGGACCAGCCCCTTGCCCTGTACCGTTACACTTTCGATTGTCAGCAATTCGCCACCAACCTCCGTCCAGGCAAGGCCGGTTACTGCGCCGATCTGATGCTCATCTTCGCCCATGCCAAAGCGATATTTCTGCACGCCGGCATAGTCGGCAATGTTTTCGGCGTTGATCACAACGCTCGTCATCTTGCCTTCCAATATGCGCCGCAGCGCCTTGCGCGCCAGCCGGGCAATCTCGCGTTCCAGCGTGCGGACGCCGGCCTCTCGCGTGTAGTAACGGATCAGCGCACGCAGACCATCATTCGCCAGCTCAAATTCGCCTGGCTTCAGGCCATGCGCCTCAACCTGTTTGGCGATCAGATGGCGCTCCGCAATCTCGACCTTCTCGTCCTCGGTGTAACCCTCAAGCCGGATGATCTCCATCCGGTCGAGCAATGCCTGAGGCAAGTTAAGCGTGTTGGCAGTGGTGACGAACATCACATCGGACAAGTCGATATCGATTTCCAAATAATGATCCTGGAATTTAGAATTCTGTTCCGGATCAAGCACCTCCAGCAGCGCCGATGCCGGATCGCCCCGAAAATCCTGGCCCAGCTTGTCGATCTCATCCAGCAGGAACAGCGGATTGCTGGTGCCGGCCTTGCGCAGATTGGTGACGATCTTGCCCGGCAGCGAGCCGATATAGGTCCGCCTGTGTCCCCTGATCTCCGCCTCATCGCGCACGCCGCCCAGCGACTGGCGCACGAATTCACGCCCGCACGCCTTGGCGATGCTTTTGCCAAGTGATGTCTTGCCAACACCCGGAGGGCCAACGAGGCACAGGATAGGCCCCTTTAGCTTGTTGGTGCGCGCCTGAACCGCCAGATATTCGACGATCCGGTCCTTCACCTTTTCAAGCGCATAATGATCCTCATCCAGCACCGCTTGCGCCGCCGCGATATCCTTTTTCAGCTTTGATTTCTTGCCCCAGGGCAGGCCCAGCAGCACATCAAGATAATTGCGCACAACGGTAGCCTCAGCCGACATGGGTGCCATCGTCTTCAGCTTCTTCAGTTCCGTCGTCGCCTTGGTCCGCGCTTCCTTCGACAGTTTCAGCGTGGCGATTTTCTGGGTCAGCTCGGCAATTTCATCGCCCTCGCCTTCCTCACTCTCATTACCCAGCTCGCGCTGAATCGCCTTCAACTGCTCGTTCAGGTAATATTCGCGCTGCGTTTTCTCCATCTGGCGCTTTACGCGGCTGCGGATTTTCTTTTCCACCTGCAGCACACCCAGTTCGCCCTCCATAAAGGCAAACACCATCTCAAGCCGCTTTTGCGGATCGCTTTCGATCAGCAGCGATTGCTTGTCGGCCACTTTGACCTGGATATTGGCGGCAATCGCATCAGCCAGTCGTGACGGATCATCGATCTCGCCCAATTGCACTGCGGTTTCGGCAGGCAGCTTGCGGTTCAGCTTGGCATAATTTTCAAACTGATCGACCACCGAACGCATCAGCGCGGCAAGATCGCGGCTGACATTCTCGGGCCCAAAGGCAGCAAGCTTGCGATCTACGACCTCGGCGGCATCGTCAAGCTCGTCCAAGCCAGCATCGCCCTCCAGCATTTCGATTTCGGCGGTCAAATGGCCATCCTGGGCGGACATTTGCGTCAGCTTGGCGCGGCGTTTTCCCTCCACCAGCACGCGGACGGTGCCGTCTGGGAGTTTAAGCAATTGGAGCACCACGGCGGTGACGCCAATATCATACAGGTCATCGCGGTCGGGATCATCCTCGCTCGGGTCAAGCTGAGCGACCAGGAAGATTTCCTTGGTTCCGGTCATTGCGGTTTCCAGCGCGGCAACGGACTTGTCGCGGCCCACGAACAGCGGCACGATCATGTTTGGAAAAACGACAATGTCGCGCAGCGGCAATACAGGATAGGTGTTGGTCATGCAGTCTCCGACGACGCCCGATCGGGACGCCAATTGGTTCTTATATGGTGCGCATGCGCGCCGCATCAATCGGCTTGTGGCAGGATTTGCGATGCTGGGCCTGATGGCCGCAGCGCCGCCGAGGAAGGGCGAACCGCCACTGACCGAGCAAACGCAAAAATCAGGCGGCGTCATCGACCCCGATCAGGCCAAGCTGCAGTTCGACAGCGCCGATCTGGCGATAGAGATTTTCCCTGAACGAGAAGCGATTGCCGCCACCGCGACACTGACGTTTACGGCCAGAGTCGCCATTGACCGGCTGGTGATCGATCTTGATCGCAACCTGCCCGTGTCAGCTATTGATATAGACGGACGCGCACTGCCGGTCACCGGATGGGCGAACCCGCAGGGCCAGTTGGTGGTGCGTCTGCCCAGCACCGTCGCAGCTGGCCACCGCGTTACCGCCCGCCTGCGCTATGCCGGTACGCCGCATGTCGCGGTTCGCGCACCATGGGACGATGGCTTTGTTTGGGCAAAAACGAAGGACGGCAAGCCGTGGGTTGCGTCCACTGCAGAAGGCTATGGCTGCGACCTGTTCTGGCCATGCCTGGATTTCCCAACAGGCGAGCCTGCGCAAATGACGCTGCACATCACGGTGCCGAAAGGCCTGTCTGCCCCAGCCAATGGCGTTCTGCTGGGCACTGATACTTTAAAAGACGGTCGCACCACGTGGCACTGGCGGACACGGCACCCCAACACCTATGCCATTGCGATCAATGTCGGCCCTTATGAACAGGTTTCGGGCACCTATAAGAGCCGATATGGCAACAGCATCCCGATGAGCTATTGGTATTTACCTGGCGCAAAGGCCAAGGCTGAGGGGCTGTTTGCGGAATTTGCCCCAACCCTCGATTTCTTTGAAAGCGTGATCGGCCCCTACCCGTTCGCTGATGAAAAACTGGGTGTCGTAGAAGCGCCACATCTGGGCATGGAGCACCAGACGATCAACGCCTACGGCAATGGTTATGCCAAATCGATCGACGGATTTGACTGGCTGTTCCAGCATGAATTTGCGCACGAATGGTTCGGCAACCAGCTGACCGCCGCCAATTGGGACGATTACTGGCTGCATGAAGGGTTCGGCAGTTATATGCAGCCGCTATACGGCCAGTGGCGTGAAGGCGATGCCCGCTATGCCACGATGATGGATGCCCAGCGCCCGAAGATCGAGAACCGCGCGCCCATCGTGTCCGGCACAATCCGAACCGAAGAAGAGGTTTACGAACAAAGCAAAGGCGGGCCAGCGGGTGATATCTACGCCAAGGGCGCGTGGGCGCTCCACACGCTGCGCTGGCTGATCGGCGACGCCGTTTTTTTTGAGGCAACGCGCCGGCTGGTTTACGGGCGCGATGACCCGAAGCCCGGCAATTTCACCCCGCGTTATGGATCAACGCAAGAGTTTGAGGCGCTGGTCAGCCAAATCAGCGGCAAGGATTATCGTTGGTTCTTCGACGTCTATCTACGCCAGGCGGCCCTGCCCGATCTTTTAGCGCGCGAGGCAGACGGCATGTTGATGCTCGACTGGCAAATGGCTGGAGGCAAACCTTTCCCAATGCCGGTGGAGGTAAAAATTGGCAGCGATGTGATGAAAGTGGAAATGCCTGGCGGCCACGGATCGGTCGCCATTCCCAGGGGCGCGCATATCGTCATCGATCCCATGGCCCGCATTCTGCGCCGGTCGCTGGCGGTGGACGCGCTACAGGCGTATCGTCGCGATCCGGCACGGTAGGGAGAAAACGCCATGTTCATCAGCAGCGATCCAGTCGGCCTGCCCGGCTTGGCAGCGATGGCTGTGGGTTTTCTGGTCTTCATGACGGCGTTGTTTGCCGCACGAATGCGCGCGCGGCGTGACACAGCCGATCAGGGTGGCAAGCGCGACAACCGCTCTGTTGTTGGGATCGTGCTGCAAGGGTTCGCGATTGGAATCGTAGCCTTTGGCCCGATTCGAACGATCCTAGACCCGTTATCTCCCCTCGCGCTGGCAACCGCGCTCGTTGTGTTGCTGATCATGCTCGCGGTAGCGGGGCTGCTTCACTGGTCGTCTGTATCGATGGGGCGCAATTGGGCGCTGGTGGCGCGCACCCGCGGCGATGCCAGCCTCGTCACCAGTGGGCCGTTCGCTTATGTTCGCAACCCGATTTATGTCGCATTGGGGCTGTTCATGATCGCGATGGCCATCGCCTATGGCCATAGCCGGATGCTGATTATCGCGCTGCCGCTTTATGCGCTTGCAACGTGGATGCGCGTTGCGCTGGAGGAAAAGGTGCTGCGCGCAGCGTTTGGAGCTGAGTATGATGCCTATGCGAAACGCGTGAAGCGATACTTGCCCGGCCTCATCTAAAGTCCGGGGTGACGAAGCGCTGCCGAACCCCTAAGTCGCCTCACATGCCCGCCCTCGCCAAAATTTGTGGTCTATCCACAGCCGATACAGTCGATGCTGCCGTTACTCACGGCGTTGGCCATGTCGGCTTCATGTTTTTCGGTCCCTCCCCGCGCAATCTGTCGTTCGGGCAGGCAGCGGCTCTGGCTGGGCGCGTGCCCGATCATGTCGGGCGGGTTGGCGTGTTTGTCGATCCGGACGATGCGCTGGTGGACGCGGCGATTGCGGCGGGTCGGTTGAGCGCCCTTCAGTTGCACAAGGTGAAGCCTGAACGCGCCGCCGCGCTGCGCGCCCGGACCGGGGTGGAGATTTGGGCGGCAGTCGCCATCCGTGCCCGCGTCGACCTTGATGCCGCCCGCAGCTTTGACGGGGCGGCGGACCGTATCCTGTACGATGCCAAGACTCCCGAGGGCGCGGCATTGCCTGGCGGCATGGGGGTGCGGTTTGACTGGGCGTTGCTTGACGGGTTTCGCCATCCGCTGCCCTGGGCGCTTTCTGGAGGGCTTGATGCCGCGAATGTAGGGGAGGCGATTGCGCGGACGCAGGCGACGCTTGTCGATGTGTCGTCAGGCGTCGAAACCGCGCCCGGCATCAAGGATATGGACAAGATCGCGATGTTCCTTAAAGCCTGTGCCGCATCATGAACGCTCCCCTTTCCCCCGCCCCCAATTCCTTTCGCGCTCAGCCTGATGATCGAGGTCATTTTGGCGCATTCGGTGGCCGCTATGTCGCCGAAACGCTGATGCCGCTCGTGCTAGAACTGGAGGCGGAGTATAACCGCGCCAAGGCTGATCCCGCGTTCCACGCGCAGTTCGATGATCTGCTCGAACACTATGTCGGCCGCCCCAGCCCGCTTTATTACGCTGAGCGGCTGACCGAGGAACTGCGCAAAGGCGCGTCCGCCGGGATGGGCGCGCAAGTTTGGTTCAAGCGCGACGAGCTGAACCACACCGGCGCGCACAAGATCAATAATTGCATCGGGCAAATCCTGCTCGCGATCAGGATGGGCAAGACGCGGATCATTGCGGAAACCGGCGCGGGCCAGCACGGCGTCGCCACCGCCACCGTTTGCGCGCGGTTCGGCCTGCCCTGCGTCATCTATATGGGCGCGCGCGATATTGAGCGGCAGCAGCCCAATGTGTTCCGTATGAAGCTGCTCGGTGCCGAAGTTCGCCCCGTCACCAGCGGCGCGGCGACGCTGAAGGACGCGATGAACGAGGGGCTTCGCGATTGGGTCGCGAACGTCCACGACACTTTCTACATCATCGGCACGGCGGCGGGGCCGCACCCCTATCCCGAACTGGTTCGTGACTTCCAAAGCGTGATCGGCAAGGAAGCGCGCGCGCAGATGCTGTCGCGCATCAACCGCCTGCCTGATGTGCTGGTGGCCGCGATCGGCGGCGGATCGAACGCGATCGGGCTGTTTCACCCGTTCCTTGATGATCCGTCGGTGAAAATGCTCGGCGTCGAAGCAGCGGGGCACGGGCTGGACAAGAAACACGCGGCCAGCCTTGCCGGCGGCTCCCCCGGCGTGCTCCACGGTAACAAAACCTATCTGCTGCAGGACGAAGACGGCCAGATTACCGAGGCACATTCGATATCTGCGGGCCTCGACTATCCCGGCATCGGGCCCGAACACGCATGGCTGCGCGACATTGGCCGCGTCGATTACACCAGCGCCACCGATACCGAGGCGCTCGATGCGTTCCAGTTGCTGTGCCGGACCGAAGGCATCATCCCCGCGCTGGAACCGGCGCATGCGATCGCATCGGTGGCGAAACTTGCGCCGACGATGGGCCGCGATCAGATCATCTTGGCGAACCTGTGCGGGCGCGGCGACAAGGATATCTTCACGGTAGCGGAAGCGCTGGGGACGGCGATATGAAGTGGCGCGTCCCGCAAATCCTTTCATCGTTTGCTGCCATATTCGTCATCGTATTGTCGGTACGTGTTACCATCGCCGCCCTTCTTGACCGACCGCTTGGCTCGGTATTTTCGTTTATTGACCTACTTGTGATAGCCTTCGCCGCTGCGGGTATGGCCCTGGGGTTCGCGCGCCTAATGACGACCACAAGATGACCCGCCTGTCCGCCGCCTTCCCCTCAGACCGAGCCGCGCTCGTCACCTTTGTGACGGCGGGCGACGGCCCCACGCCTGCCATCCTCGACGCGCTTGTCGAAGGGGGCGCGGATGTGATCGAGCTTGGGATGCCGTTCACCGATCCGATGGCCGATGGCCCGGCGATCCAGGCGGCGAACCTGCGCAGCTTGGCGGCGGGCACCACCACCGCGAATATCCTGCGCATCACCACCGATTTTCGCGCGCGCCACCCCAGCGTGCCGCTGGTCCTGATGGGCTATGCCAACCCAATGCTGAGGCGCGGGGCGGACTGGTTCGCCAGTGCCTGCACCAAGGCGGGCGTCGACGGGGTGATCTGTGTCGACCTGCCGCCTGAGGAGGATGACGAGCTCGGCCCGCAACTCCGCGCAAGTGGCATTGATTTCATCCGCCTCGCCACCCCCACCACCGATGCCGCCCGCCTGCCCGCCGTGTTGAACGGGGCGAGCGGGTTCCTCTACTACGTCTCGGTTGCCGGGATTACCGGGCTGCAACAGGCCGCCCAAAGCTCGATTGCCGATGCCGTTGCGCGGTTGAAGGCTGCCACCGACATTCCCGTCGCGGTCGGCTTTGGCGTGCGCACCCCCGATCAGGCGCAGGCAATCGCTGAAGTCGCTGACGGGGTTGTCGTTGGCTCTGCCATCGTTGAAATTATCGCTACGCATGGCGCAGATGCGCCCGCGCATGTTACCCGTTATATCCGCTCGCTCGCGCAGGCCATTGGCGCGGCAAGAAAGGTAGTCGCATGACCTGGCTCAGCAATGTTCGCAACGCGCTGTCGTTCGTCGTCCCCGCCAAGAAGGAGACGCCGGATAATCTGTGGCACAAGTGCAAGGGCTGCGGGCAGCTGATCTTTGTGAAGGAGCTGGAGGATAACCTCCATGTCTGCCCAACCTGCGATCATCATGAGCGGATCGGACCCAAAACGCGCTTCGGCTATACCTTTGACGGCGGCACCTACACCGTGCTGCCCCAGCCGCGCGTACAGGAAGACCCGCTGAAGTTCCGCGATACCAAGCGTTATGCAGACCGGATCAAGGCCGCGCGCACCGCAACCGGCGAGGGCGATGCGCTGGTCAATGCACGCGGCAAGATCAGCGGACGGCGCGCGGTGGTGGGCGTGCAGGATTTCGCCTTCATGGGCGGATCGATGGGCCTTGCGGTGGGCGAAGCGTTTGTCGCAGGCGTAGAGGCAGCGATTGCCGATCAATGCCCCTATATCATCTTCACCGCATCGGGCGGCGCGCGGATGCAGGAGGGCATTTTGTCGCTGATGCAAATGCCGCGCAGCACCGTGGCGATCCAGATGCTGCACGATGCCGGCCTGCCCTATATCGTTGTGCTAACGGACCCGACTTCGGGCGGGGTGATGGCGGCCTATGCAATGCTGGGCGATGTGCAGATTGCCGAACCAAAGGCAACTTTGGCGTTTACCGGCCGCCGCGTAATCGAAAACACGATCCGCGAAAAGCTGCCTGATGATTTTCAGACGTCAGAATATCTGCTGGCCCACGGTATGATTGACATGGTGAAACCGCGCAAGGAACTGCCCGAGACGCTAGGACAGCTAATCGATTTTCTTTGCGCCAAGGCGGCGGCTTAACTGCCCGAAACGCGTTAGTTAGCTTCTAGCATGGCAGATAACGCCACGTCATCCTATCCCGCGGTGCAGGCGCAGCTTGATCGGCTGTGGGCGCTATCGCCCGGCGACGACATATTGGGGCTGGAGCGGATTACGACGCTGCTGGAGCGGATCGGCAACCCCCACCGCGTGCTGCCGCCCATGCTGCATGTTGCGGGCACCAACGGCAAGGGATCGACCTGTGCATTTCTGCGCGCGGCAATCGAGGCATCGGGGCTGACGTGCCATGTTTACACCAGCCCGCACCTAGTGCGTTTCAACGAGCGGATCAGAATCGCCGGGCGATTGATCGACGACGATGCGTTGGCAGCTCTGCTGTCCGAAGTCCTCGACGCAGCAGGCGACATTGGCGCGAGTTTTTTCGAAGTAACCACCGCCGCCGCCTTCCTGGCTTTTTCGCGTTGCCCTGCGGATGCGTGCATTATTGAGGTGGGCCTTGGCGGGCGCCTTGACGCCACCAACGTCATCACTGCGCCGATCATCACCGGAATCGCCCAACTCGGTATCGATCATCAAAGCTTTCTGGGCGACACGATCGAGGAAATTGCAGCGGAAAAGGCGGGAATCGCCAAATCCGGAGTGACACTCGTCACGATGCGCTATCCGCCGCATGTTGCACAAACCGTGAGCAAGGCCGCCGTGCGCATAGGTGCGCGGATCAGCATGTTGGGCACGGGCTGGCAATTGCGGGCGGACGAAACGCTTCACTATTCAGACGATCGCGGTACCGTTGAAGCGCCGCTGCCGCGCATGGCGGGACCGCATCAGGCCGAAAATCTGGGCCTCGCCATTGCCATGTTGCAGCACCAAACGGCACTCGCCATCCCGCCAAGCGCCTATCGCGCCGCCGCCGAATGGACCGAATGGCCTGCGCGGATGCAGCGGCTGGTGCCCGGCCCACTGCTCGCCAGGCTACCACAGGGCAGCGAGCTGTGGCTGGATGGCGGGCATAATGCCGCCGCTGCAACTTCTGTCAGTGCGACATTGGAGGCGCGGGCGGGAAAGCGCCCAGTGCATCTCGTCATGGGGATGCTCGCCAACAAAGACGCGCACGGCTTGCTGCTGCCCTTTGCGCGCTATGCCCGGTCGCTTCAGGCGGTGCCGGTGCCCAACCACGCCCACCACGCGCCCGCCGTGCTGGCAGCGGCGGCACTTTCGTTGGGGTTGCGGGGGGATGTCGCGGACGATGTCGCCTCCGCGCTGGACGCCATCGCCGCACGCGCGGACCCCGCCAACCCGCCGGTCGTGCTGATTTTAGGGACGCTGTATCTGGCCGGTTGGGTGCTCGCGGTGAATGGTCAGGTGCCGGGGTAGTGCCCTGCGGAACCAATCAACCCGCAAATCACGATTCCGGCAGCGCATCCTCTTTTGTCACCGCAACACCCGCGTCGCCAAT
>JBBSCC010000083.1:0-11938 GCA_038250735.1 Sphingomonadales bacterium
CTGCCATTCACAGTGATGTTTTACTTAAGCTATGATCTGACATCGAGCCTGGCGGCGGTGTTGGTTTCGTACCTGCTGGCATCAAGCTATCTTGGGCCCAGCTTTGCGCTGATCCAGGGTTTGGCCCCAACGCGGATGCGCGCGGTGTGGGCGGCGATTACGTTGCTGGTAATCAACCTGATCGGGCTGGGGCTGGGGCCGACGATTACGGGCGTGCTAAGCGATCTGTACAAGCCGACATTCGGGGCGGAATCGCTGCGCTATGCGCTGGTCAGCGCCAGTTTGCTGACGCCCTGGGCGATTTTTCATTACTGGCGCGCGGGCGTGTTGTTGAAGCGGATGGCGGCGGGTTGACGGGGCGGGCGGAACGGCGGGGGATCGGGGAATACGCGGGAGAGTCGGTTTGACTTAGAGCCCGATGACATTAGGTTGACCCGTTCGCCCTGAGCGAAGTCGAAGGGCAAGCGCAGCGCTTGGGCTTCGACTTCGCTCAGCCCGAACGGATGGGGATATTTAGACTTATTTGAAATCAACTCTATCTTGATCGACCGTCATATTCTCGTGTCGCGCACAGCCACCCCCGCAACGCGAAACAGTGATCCTCCCCTAAACCCCCAACACCCGATCATCGAACAGCCCGAACATCAGCGTCGACGCATAATAGGCGATGGCGCGGTCGCGGGGCATGGTCCTGGCCCATTTGCGCATGTCGAACGCGGCGTTTTGCAGCGCCATCAGCGCCTGGGCGGCAATCAGCGGATCGATGGGCCGGATTGATCCTTCGGCGATGCCGTCGCTCATCATCCCGGCATAGCGGCGCGCGATCCGGTTTGATCGCTCCACCATCGCGCTGCGCACTGACCGCGGCAGGCCGGACAGCGCCGTGGTGCGCATCAACGGCCCGCGTTCGGCAAACTGGATGTCGAGCAAGGTTGCAATGGTGCTCGACAGGCGCTGCCAGTAACTGCCCGGCAAATCCTCTGACAGCCGCTGCGCATTGGCAATCGTGTCCAGACTGCGACGATAACAGGCAATGACCAGATCGTCCTTGGCATCAAGATGGTGGTAAAAACTGCCCTTGGTGACGTTTAGCTGCGAGGCGATTTTCTGCACCGATGCGCCGCGATAGCCGAGTTCGTTGATCAGCCGGGTGGCGGCAAGCAGAAATGCCTCTCGCCCGGGTTCGCCCTGGTCACGGTCCAAATCGATTAGCGCTGGGGCCCAGCTTGCCGCATCAGGGGCGATGCCGCGCGCAAACACCGCCATCAACCGATTTTCAACGCGGGCAAACTGATCAGGATCATAGCGGACGAGCCAGACCGGCAACCAGAAGGTGTTTTCCAGCAGCACATGCGCCCGCGCGCCGCACAAATCGGTATGGGCGCGGGTGTCGCCGGGGCCCCATAAGGCGCGCGTTTTGCGGAACACATCACGCCAGCCCGCCATCAACCGCCCGCGCACAGGCTCATCCATGGCGCGCAGATCAGACAGGACGGCGAACGACGTCGCCTCGCCCCGGGTGATCCGCGCCAGACGATCCATATTCAGCGCCAGATATCGCGCCACGCGCTGTTGCGGGGTGGGCAATGTCATCGCGTCGGCTAGCATGATCTGGAGCTGTTCAAGCGTATATTCGAAGCAGGCGGCGGCCAGATCCTCCTTGCGCTTGAAATAATAGGTGACGCTGGTGGTGTTCAGGCCGACGCGTTGGGCCACATCGGCAAAGGTCATGCCCTTGGCGCTTTGTTCGTTGATGGCCTGGGCCGCGGCTGCAAGAATGGCATCGCGCTTGGCGCGGAAACGCTTGGTGCTTCCGTCGCTTGCGGTTTGCGCTGTCGCCATGCCCTCCATCGCAACAGCTTAACAGCAAGTTTTCGAAGAAACAGTGTTTTTTGCACCGCGTCGAAGCGCGCCCTTTTAAAGCAAGAAAAGCTGAAAAAGCTTCGCCGGACTGGCTTTACCGAAAACGCGGTACGGTCTAAGCCACATCCCACAATGCCGTTGGAGAGAGTGCCATGGATTTCACGCTGAGCGAACGCGAGACCTATTTCCGGGACCGTGTGAAGGGTTTTATCGACCAGCATATTCGCCCGCGAAACCACATTTATGAGCAGCAATCGCATGAGGGTGAGCGCTGGAAGGTGATCCCCGTCATCGAAGAGATGAAGGAAAAGACCAAGGAAGCGGGGCTGTGGAATTTCTTCATGCCGCCGCATTCGGGGCAGCAGCATGTCGACGACAGTTTCGAATTCGAAGGCACGCAGCTTACCAATTTGGAATATGCGCTGTGCGCTGAGGAAATGGGCAAGGTTGGCTGGGCCAGCGAGTGCTTCAACTGTTCCGCGCCCGACACCGGCAATATGGAAGTGCTCCACCGCTATGGCACGCGTGAGCATAAGGAGCGGTGGCTGAAGCCATTGATGAACGGCGAAATCCGTTCGGCATTCCTGATGACCGAACCGGCGGTTGCCAGTTCGGATGCGACCAACATCGAAACCGCCATGGTGCGGGACGGCGACGAATATGTGATCAACGGCACCAAATGGTGGTCATCGGGCGTGGGCGATCCGCGCTGCAAGATCGCCATCGTGATGGGCAAGACCAATCCTGAAGGATCGCGCCACAGCCAGCAGAGCCAGATTTTGGTGCCAATGGATACGCCGGGCGTCACCATCAAGCGGATGCTGAGCGTGTATGGCTATGATCACGCGCCGCACGGCCACGGCGAAGTGGTGCTGGAAAATGTCCGCGTGCCCGTGGAAAACGTGCTGCTGGGTGAAGGGCGCGGGTTTGAAATCGCGCAGGGGCGGCTTGGGCCGGGCCGCATCCACCACTGCATGCGCACGATTGGCGTGGCCGAAGTCGCGATTGAGGCGATGGCCAAGCGGCTGCTGACGCGCGTGGCGTTTGGCAAGCGCATCGCCGATCACTCGATCTGGGAACAGCGCATCGCCAAGGCGCGCATCGACATTGAGATGACGCGGCTGTTGTGCCTGAAGGCCGCGGACATGATGGACAAGGCCGGCAATAAGAGCGCGCAACAGGAAATCGCGATGATCAAGGTAGCGGCGCCCAACATGGCGCTGTCGATCCTGGATGATGCGATTCAGGCGCATGGCGGCGGCGGTGTGTCCGATGATTTCCACCTGGCGCATGCCTGGGCTGCGATGCGCACGCTGCGCTTCGCCGATGGTCCCGATGAAGTGCATAACCGCGCCATCGCCCGCAACGAATTTGGGAAGTACGCGGATTTGCCGGAAGCGGTTGCGGCAAAGGAAATGGTGCGGCGCTAGGCGGACACGCATAACGCCAACCCGTCACCCCGGACGTGTTCCGGGGGCCGCCCATCCACCCACGCTTCGGCTGAAGAGGCGCGGTGGGCCCCGGCACCAGGCCGGGGTGACGGGGGGAATGACGTCGCCTTTGAGCTGCATGTGAGGGAATAGGATACGTGAAAGCAGCCGTTCTGTACGAACCCAAGTCGGACCTTGTGATCGAGGATATCCGCATCGACAATCCGGGCCCGCGAGAGGTGCTGATCCGCACGGTCGCGTGCGGGGTGTGCCGGTCGGATCTGCACTTTGTCGATGGCAGCTTCCCGCATCCGATGCCGACGGTGCCGGGGCATGAGGCGGCGGGGATTGTTGAGGCGGTGGGCAGCGATGTCGCGCGGCTGAAAGTGGGCGATCACGTCATCACCTTTTTCACCGTATTCTGCGGCAGTTGTGAGATGTGCGTTACCGGCCGGCCCTCGCTATGCGTTGATCCGTCGACCAAGCGCGCCAAGGGGGCGGCACCGCGCATCAGCCTGCAGGATGGTACGCCGCTCGCGCCCTTCCTGAACCTGTCAGCCTATGCTGAAATGATGCTGGTGCATGAAAACGCCTGTGTCGCGATTGCCAAGGAAATGCCGCTGGACCGGGCTGCGCTGCTGGGCTGCGCGGTGATTACCGGTGCGGGATCGATCTTTAACGACAGCCGGCTGCGCGCCGGGGAGACGGTGGCTGTCATCGGCTGCGGTGGCATCGGCCTGTCCGCGATCAACGCCGCCAAGATTGCGGGCGCGGGGATGATCATCGCGATTGATCCGGTGGCGGACAAGCGCGCGCTGGCGGAGCGGTTGGGCGCGACGCACGGATTTTCGCCCGATGAGCCTGATCTGGCGAAGAAGATTGCGGGCCTGACCGGCGGCGGCGTTGATTACGCGATTGAAGCGGTTGGGCGGCCCAATACGGCTGAGCTCGCCTGGGCGCTGCTGAAGCGTGGCGGCACGGCCACGATTTTGGGGATGATCGCGCCGGGCAATATGGTGAGCATTCCGGGCCCAAGCTTTCTGACGGGCAAGAAGCTGCAAGGATCGCTGCTTGGCTCCACGCGCTTCCCGATTGATCTGCCGCGGCTGGTGCAACTGTACCTGGACGGGAAGCTCGATCTCGATTCGATGGTGGCAGAACGGATTACGCTGGACGGCGTCAACGATGCGCTCGCCAAGCTGCGCACGGGCGATACCGTGCGTTCGGTGATTGAGTTCAGTTGATGGAGGCCGAACCAGCCGAGGGCGCAGACATCACCATGGTTGGCACCATTCCGGTGCCCGCTGATGACCCCATTAATGTCGACGCGGTCGCCGCCTGGATGAAGGGGCATATGCCCGGCATCGATGGCCCGGTGGTGCTTTCCAAATTCAAGGGCGGGCAATCCAACCCCACTTACCGGGTGGAGGCTGGCGGCAAAAGCTATGTCCTGCGCCGCCAGCCGTTCGGCAAATTGCTGCCCAGCGCGCATGCGGTTGACCGCGAATATCGGCTGATCGCGGGCCTGCACCCAACCGGATTTGCAGTACCTGCGCCGTTCGGCCTTTGCGAAGACCCGGGCGTCATCGGATCGATGTTCTACATCATGGAAATGGTGCAGGGCCGCAGCCTGTGGGACGGATCACTGCCCGGCATGACTCCGGCGGCGCGGCGCGCGCATTATGATGCGATGGTTGATACGCTGGCCGCGCTGCACAACACCGATTATGTGGCGGCGGGGCTGGGTGAGTATGGCAAGCCCGGCAATTATTTTGAGCGGCAGGTGGCGCGCTGGACGCGGCAATATCGCGCGTCGGAAACCGAACATATGCCAGAGGTGGAGGCGCTGATCGAATGGCTGCCCGCCACCTTGCCCGAGCAGACGCGCACTTCGATTGTCCACGGGGATTACCGCATCGACAATATGATTTTCGATGCCCACGAACCGCGCGTGATTGCGGTGCTCGATTGGGAGCTGTCGACGCTTGGCGATCCGCTGGCCGATATTGCCTATTTCCTGATGAACTGGGTCACCCAGCCAGAGGGGCGTTCGGGCGTGATGGGCATTGATGGCCCGGAAACGGGCATCCCCACGGTCGATCAAGTGGTGGAACGCTATTGCGCGGCGACCGGGCGTGATGGCCTGCCCAATCTTGACTGGTATTTCAGCTACAGCCTGTTCCGGCTGACCGGCATTGTGCAGGGCATCAAAAAACGCATCGTCGATGGCACCGCCAGCAGCGCGCAAGCCGCGAAAACGGCGGAGCGCGTGGGGCCATTGGCGCAGGCGGCATGGGCGTTCGCGAAAAAGGCGGGTGCATAATCCCCCTCCCGCTTGCGGGAGGGGTCAGGGGTGGGCCCGGGCTCGCCAAACAATTGATGCTCTCGGTAGTCAGGCCCACCCCCGGCCCCTCCCGCGAGCGGGAGGGGTGAAAAAATGAGCCAATTCGATCTGTCCGGCCAAGTCGCCATCATCACCGGCTCCTCGCGCGGGATTGGCAAGGCGAGCGCGTGGGAACTCGCCGAGCACGGCGCAAAAGTCGTCATCTCCAGCCGCAAGCAGGATGCGTGCGACGTTGTCGCCGCCGAAATCAACGGCAAGTTCGGGGAGGGCACCGCAATCGCGGTGGCGGCCAATATCTCCGACAAGGCCGGATTGCAGCATCTGGTGGATGAGACGCGGGCAGCGTTTGGCAAGGTCGACATCCTGGTCTGCAACGCCGCTTCCAACCCCTATTATGGGCCGCAGGAGGGCATTGCCGATGATCAGTTCCGCAAGATTCTGGATAACAACATCATCTCCAACCACTGGCTGATCAGTATGGTCGCGCCCGAAATGCGGGATCGGCAGGCGGGCAGCATCATCATCATCTCGTCGATTGGCGGTATACGGGGCACGCCGATTATCGGGGCCTATGCGATTTCAAAGGCGGCTGACATGCAGCTCGCGCGCAACCTGGCGCATGAATTCGGGCCGTTCAACGTCCGCGTCAATTGCATCGCGCCGGGGCTGATCCGCACGGATTTCGCGCGTGCGCTGTGGGAGAATGAGGCGGCGGTAAAGGCGCGCAACGCGACAACGCCGCTGCGCCGCATTGGCGAGCCGGAGGAAATTGCCGGTGCCGTGGTGTTTCTCGCCAGCCAGGCCAGCGCGTTCATGACCGGCCAGACGATCGTGATCGACGGCGGCGTGACGATTTGATCGGCGCCCGCCAAACCTAAACCCGTTCGTCCCGAGCGAAGTCGAGGGGCGGGCAAAGCAGCGTAACGCCCGGATCACGTACCGCGACTTTGCTCGGTACGAACGGGATCGAAGGGAAATTCCATGCCACGTTTCACGGATAAATCGATCATCGTTACCGGCGCAGGATCAGGCATTGGTCGCGCCGCCGCCATGTTGTTCGCGCGCGAGGGCGGCAGCGTGATCGCCGCCGACAAGACCGCTGGCGCGCATGAAACCGCCAAGCTGATCACCGATGCAGGCGGCACCGCGATCGGCGTGATGATGGATGCCGGGCTGGAAGAGGATGTAATCCAGACGGTCGCGCTGGCGGTGGAGCATTTCGGCGGGCTGGACATCATGTTCGCCAATGCCGGGATTTCGGGGGGGATGGCGAACATCTTCGACACCGATGTCGCGCTGATTACAGAGGTGCTGCGCGTCAACCTGATCGGGCCCTATCTTGCCATCAAGCACGCTGCCCCCAAAATCGCCGAGCGGGGCGGTGGCGCAATCGTGCTGACGGCCAGCGTGGCGGGTATCCGGTCGGGTGCCGGGTCGCCCGCTTATTCGGCGTCTAAGGCAGGCGTGATCAATCTGGCGATGACGTCGGCGCAGCAGCTTGCCGGTTCCAACGTGCGCGTCAACGCGGTCTGCCCCGGGCTCACCGAAACCGGCATGACCAAGCCGACATTTGATTACGCCCGCGATGCCGGGAAGATGGACCGGGTAGGGCGGCTGAACCCGCTGCGCCGGGGTGCCCAGCCGGAAGAACTCGCGAACGTGGTGGCGTTCCTCGCGTCGAACGATGCCAGCTATGTCAACGGTCAGGCGATTGCGGTCGACGGCGGGCTGTCATCGAGCCATCCAGTCACCAAACAGGAATTTGGCAAGACCGCAGTGTAACGATTGTCTTGATGCTGACATCAAGCCACGGCAGTCTGTGGTGATGAAAAAGCCAATGAACGCAGTGTTTTTTTTGCCAGCGGTGGTCCTGACCGGGGCGGCGGTCGCCCAGGTGCGGTCGGCACCAATGCCGCCGATTTTCCAGGCACCGCCTGTTGCTCAATCGCCTACGGCAAGCGCCGCAGCGACACTTGTCGGCTGGCGGATCGGCGCGATCACATGCAACGGGATGCCGGAAACGCCCCTCTTCCTGCCGACCCCCGATGATCGTATCGGCTGGTCTGGGGTGGAGGCAACGCTGCCCAAGCTGGTGACGATCAGCTTCGCCATTGATGCAACCGGCCGGCCCCATGCGATCAAGCGGAGCGCCACGAGTTACAGCATCTTCGGGCTCGATCTCGAACCGGCGTTGGCCACGGCGCGATTCAAACCGGGCGGTACGCGCACCGCATGTTCGATCGCATATGAGCCCGATGTGGCGGACATCGCAAAGGCGCCGGTCGATCGCCTGATTGCCTATTCCATCTTTCCGTCCAGCCAGCGACTGCCGAAAATCGGCTATGACCGCGTCAGGTCGATCCTGACACCCGGGTCGACATGCGTTGATCCGCTTCCCAGCGTACGCAATCGCGCCTTTCCCGATTTTCAGTCGATCCCGCAGCCACCAGCCAAGCGCGACCTGAGCATGATCAGCTATGATATCGATGGGCAGGGCCGCACGATCAACGTGAAGGTGGCGCAATCGACCGGGCATGTGGCGCTTGATCGCGCTTCGACGCGAGCGGTTGCACAGTCACGTTATGAAGCCGGCGCGCGGCGCGGCTGCCTTTACCCCTATTGGCGGCGCGGTGACCCGCTGGCAGCCCCGGCAATCCCGGAAGCTCCGGCACCATCGCCCGATTCCGGCTGCCCGGTCGCGGAGCAATGGAAAACCCAGCCAGTGCTGCGCTTCCCCGAACCCTATATGCGGCGCGATGTGGAGGGCTGGGGCATCGTTGCCTATGACGTCGCACCTTGGGGAGCGACCGGCAATCTGCGCGTGATCGCCAGCGAACCGAGCGCCGATTTCGGCATCGCGGCGATGAACACGGTACGCGCCGCCACCAAGGAATCGTCGACGCGGGGCTATACCAATTGCCAGACGCGCGTTCGCTTCGTCATCGCGCGGCCCGGCCAACTTAGTGCAAATGGCGCGACCAAGCCTCGAGCAGAAGAGCCGGTTGCGCCGTTCTGACCACGCCTATTGTCGCAGCCGGATCAACCCTTCCTGTGCGCAGCTTGCCACCAGCCGGCCGTCGCGCGCGAAAATCTTGCCGCGGTTGAATCCGCGTGCATGGCCCGCCCAAGGGCTATCGCAGGCGTACAGCAGCCACTCGTCGGCGCGGAATGGCTCGTGAATCCATACCGTGTGGTCAAGGCTGGCGGTTTGTAGCTTGTGCGTCATCCAGTTGACGCCGTGCGCCAGCGTCGCCGTGCCGAGCAGCGACATATCGCTGGCATAGGCCAGGATGGCGCGGTGCAGCGCGGGATCATCCCCCACTGGGGCAACCACCCGGAACCAGCTGTTCTGCCGGGGTTCCTGAATGACCGGGTTGAACCAGCTGCGCGGCGATACCGGGCGGATATCGACCATGCGGGGGCGCATGAAATTGGCGCGAAATCGCTCGGGGATGTTATCGAGCATCGCCAGCCGCAAATCGCGGTCTGACACCAGATCTTCGGGTGGCGGCACATCGGGCATGGTATCCTGATGCGCCAGCCCTTCTTCGGGCACTTGCAGCGAACACGACATCGTCAGGATTGGCACGCCCTTTTGCATGGCAATCACCCGCCGTGTCGCGAAGCTTTTGCCATCAAAATCGCGCACTACGCGGTAAATGATCGGGTGTTCCTCTGCACCTGCCCGCATGAAATAGGCATGGAGTGAGTGCGCGGCCTTGGGATCATCGGTTGATCGCTGCGCGGCTTGCAGTGCCTGTGCGATCACCTGGCCGCCGAACACACGGCCAAAGCCGTCATTCCCGCGCTTGCCCCGGTACAGGTCGGTATCGATTTCCTCCACATCGAGCAGATCGACCAGATTCTGGGCGAGTTGCGCGGGGGATGGATCGGGTTCTGCCATTTCGTCGGTCATCAATACCCCGCCGCGCGGGCGATCTGGTCAGCGTGAAAATTGGCATCGCCAAACATCTCCGCCAGCACCCGCCCGCGCTTCATGTAAAAGCCGATATCATATTCGTCAGTCATGCCGATGCCGCCATGCATCTGGACGCCCTCCTGCACGCTCAGCGTGGTTGCCATCGCCGTCATTGCCTTGGCGACGGACACGGCCTCGTCAGCCTTGGCATCGCCTGCATCCAGCAGTTGCTGGGCCTTCAGCACGGCGGCACGGGCCACTTCCATTTCGGAATAGAGGTGCGCGGCGCGGTGCTGGAGCGCCTGGAAGCTGCCGATCCGCATGCCGAATTGCTTGCGTTCCTTCAGATAGCTGACCGTCATGTCCATCGCGCCTGCGCCGACGCCGAGCAATTCCGCCGATGCCCCCACGCGCCCCGCGCGGAGCAGCCGACCGAGCGGATTGCCGCCATGATCGACCTCACCGATCACCGCATCGGCATCGACTTCAACCCCGTCAAACTTCATCCGCGCGGCGAGCGAGCTATCAGCCAGCCGCTCTGCCTCCATGCTCAGCCCGGCGGCGTTGCGATCAACCGCGAACAGCGTGATGCCGTTCGCGTCATCGGCGGCCCCAGCGGTGCGTGCGGCGACGATGATCACGTCTGCGACATGGCCGTGCGTGACGAATTGTTTTGCGCCCGTCAGCTTGAAGCCATTGCCTGATCGTTCGGCCTTCATCCCCACCGTCGACCGGTGCTTTGCGCCCTCATCAATCGCCAGCGCGGCAACCATGTCGCCTGCCAGGATGCCGGGAAAATAGCGTGCGGCATGCGGGGTGCCCTTCAGCGCCTCTACCGCTGCAACAGCGGTGGCGAGGAAGGGGGAGGGGGACAGGTTACGGCCAATCTCCTCCAGCACCACGCCTGCCTCGACATGGCCCAGACCAAGCCCGCCATCGGCTTCACCGATCAGAATGCCGGTCAGGCCCAGCTCGGCAAATTGCTTCCACACATCGCGGCTGAACCCGGTCATATCCTTCGCATCGCGCAGCGCGCGCATGTGCTTGACGGGGGCGTGCTCGGCAATGAAATCCTTTGCCGTGTCGCGCAGCATTGTTTGTTCGTCGTTCAGGTAAAGGGGCATTTGTATCTCCGTTTCTTCCCCCTCTCCCCAGCGGGGAGAGGGCCGGGGAGAGGGGCTGCCAAGCAGCGGTGTCGCTTGTGGCTGCCCCTCTCCCATCCCTCTCCCCGCGGGGGAGAGGGTTAATTTGCATCAGGCCGACGGCAATTCCAAAATCCGTTTTGCCACGATGTTCAGCTGAACCTCGCTCGTCCCGCCCTCGATCGAGTTCGCCTTGGTGCGCAGCCAGGCGCGCGGGCCGGACCCGCCATTCGACCGATCGCTTTCCCATTCCAGCGCGTTTGAACCGCCTGCTGCCATCATCAGTTCATGGCGGCTCTTGTTCAGTTCGGTGCCGTAATATTTCATCATGCTTGGCTGGGCAGGGTGTGCCCGGCCGGCCTTCAGTTCATCGATGAACCGTTCGGACATCATGCCAAAGGCCTTTGAACGCACTTCAAACTGGGCAATCGCCGCGCGCAGCAACGGATCAGCAAGGCGGCCCTCGTGGTCGAGCCCGACGGTGGCAATCGCGCCTTCGATCAGCGGGTTGCCGCCGGTTGAACTAAGGCCCATGCCGCTGATCATCTCGCGCTCATGCCCCAGCAGATATTTGGCGACGTCCCAGCCCTTATTCTCGTCATGCACGCGCTGGCTTTTGGGGACTTTTACATTGTCAAAAAACGTCTCGCAGAACGGCGAATAGCCGCTGATCAGCAGAATGGGCTTGGTCGATACGCCGGGGCTGGTCATGTCGAACAAGACAAAGCTGATGCCGCCCTGCTTGTTGGTTTTGTCGGTGCGGACCAGGCAGAAAATCCAGTCAGCCTTGTCGGCATAGCTGGTCCAGACTTTCTGGCCGTTCAGGATATAATGGTCGCCCGCATCCTCTGCCGATGTGGCAAGGCTGGCGAGATCGGAACCTGCATTGGGTTCTGAATAACCCTGGCACCAGCGGATTTCGCCGCGTGCGATTTTGGGTAGATAATCGAGCTTCTGCTCCTCTGTGCCATATTTCAGCAGTGCTGGCCCGAGCATCGAGATACCGAAGCTGTTGAGCGGGTTACGGCACTTCATTGCCGCCATTTCTTCGCGCAGCGCCTTGGTTTCGGCAGGCGACAAACCGCCGCCGCCATAGGCGACGGGCCAATCGGGCACGTTCCAGCCGCGCGATGCCATCGCGTCCATCCATTCCTTTTGACCGGGCTGATACTCGGCATTGCGGCCGCCCCAATTGGCGTCCTTTTCGCTGCGCACGGGCTGGCGCATTTCGGGCGGGCAG
>JBBSCC010000084.1:0-11600 GCA_038250735.1 Sphingomonadales bacterium
CTGTTTGAAGGGACAGCCGAACAGATGTTCGCCAATATGCAGCGCCTGTCGACATTGCCCGACGAAACAACCGTCTATTGCGCGCATGAATACACCGAATCGAACGGCCGCTATGCGCTGGTCGCTGAACCCGACAACGCAGCGATTATCGCGCGCATGGCCGATGTTGTGGCCGCGCGCGCGCGTGGCGAAGCAACCGTGCCGACCAGCATTGGCCTGGAACGCGCGACCAACCCGTTCATGCGCGCAACCTCTGCCACGATGCTGGCGGAGCGGCGCGCAAATAAGGATGCATTTCGCGGCTGAACGGGTTATGCTGGTAACGGCAGGGGATGGCCATTTACGCGGGAGAATATCATGCGGCGTTTTGTCATTGCTTCGCTTGCCCTGATTGCGTGCGGCGGTGCCGCGCCTGCACCAGAATCCAATTCAGCCGAGTCCAAAAACGACGAGGCGCTGATAGCAAAGGCGCTGGCCGGGTTTACCCCTGGCAAGCCAGTGGACTGCATTTCGCAGATTCGACCTGGCTACAGCACTGAGACAATTGGTGATTCCATCCTGTACCGGTTCAGCAACCGGCTGATTTACCGCAACAAAACATCCGGACGGTGCGACAGCCGGCGCGGATCGGATGCACTGGTCGTGCGCAATTTCGGCCCGCGGCTTTGCCGTGGCCAGATTGTCCAGACGGTTGACCTGTTCGTCGGCTTTCAAACCGGCGGCTGCGCGCTGGGCGACTTCACCCCCTACACCAAGGCGAAGTAGGCGCGCGCTCGTTTAAAGCATCGCGCGTTAGATCTGCATCTTCCCCGTCATTGCGAGCGCAGCGAAGCAATCCAGCCGAGCTCGGCAGGGAGACGATGGATTGCTTCGCCCGGCGCAAGGCCGGGGTCGCAATGACGATCCATATTTTACGCGGCGCGCTCTAACCGACCGGCGGCACCGCTGATGCCGCCGTATTTGCCGCCTTTATTCGCTGATCTGCACCGGCGCGGAAATCGCGTCTGCTGCGATTTGCGCCTTGCTGAACGGCAACCGCACCCACCGCTTTGCCGAATACAGCAACGTCTGGTCGCCGAAATGCGGTGAGGCGGGGTTGGTGGATTGCGAATAGCTGAGCACGGCATCCACCACCGGCCCGGCCTCATCAAACGTGACGGCCTGAACATAGCTGGAGCCGTGCACGGGGGTAACGCCGGTCGGCACCTTTTGCGCCATTTGCACGTTCAGCACGCCCAACGCACCATCTGCTCCGTGAATCGCGATGCGTTGATCGCCGCGCTTGGCGAATTGAACGTCGCCCCAACGCGCATCTAGCGCGATGCCTTCCGACGCCAGCGTGGCCGCCGCCTTGGCGAGCGCGGCAATCATCTTGGTACCGTTATCGCCATCGGTGATCAGATCACGCGGCGTGTTGACCGGATCGCTCACGTCAAATTTGGTCGCCCATAAATTGGGCATCGCCCGGATGTTTGCCGCAAAGGTCGCGAACAGATAGGCGCCCCGGCTGTCGAGATCATACTTGCGGTCCCATTTACGCAGCGCATCGCAGGCAGCAGCAACCTCTGCCTTGTCCGCACAAAGGACGAGCAGCTTGTCGACCACCAGCTCTGCGACCAGGCTTTTATTGGCAAAGGCCATCGCCTCAGCGCGCTGCAGATCAATCTTGGTGCCCGGCAGCCCGTCAGTCCCGGCCAGCCGCCGCGCGATCTCCGTCAGGCCAGACCGGGTACGCGGCGTGCGCACCGTGCCCCATGCGCCCAAAATCGGCGACAATTGCCGATAGGGCGCGCTGGCGTTGCTGAGCCAATAGCTGTCATTGCTGTTGGCAAGGTAATCGCGGCGTTCCCACACCGCCTGATCGCCCGCCGGCAGCAAACGCGGCGCGGCGGTGCCCGGCGTGTTATCCCAATCACAGGCCGCACGCTTGCCATCAAGCAGCACGACCCGCCCTGCGAGCAGGGCAGAGGCAGGCGTTGCGCAATCCTTTGCCTTGGCCGCAGAGACATTGGGCACAGCGGTAACATCGGCGTGGAGCGCATTGCCCATCCGGTCGACCGCAATGGTGTTCACCCACGGAATGCCCAGCGTGGTCGATACCGCCGCCTTGATGTCGGCCACCGATTTCGACTTGCCAATCGCGATCCACGCGGCCAGCCCGCGCTGGTTGCCCGCATTGGCATCGCGCATCGAAAACGCCTTGGTCTTGCTCCAGCTGAGCAGCAGCGCAGGTGCGGCCACCATTGGCCCAAAGCGGCTGGAATACAGCGTGCGGGTAACCGGCGCAGCGCCGCCTGGCATCGGGATACTGATCGTCTTGGCGATCATCTTTTCGGATTTACCGTCGACGATATAGCTGGTCGGATCAGCCGGATCGACCGCCAGTTCAAACAGCGTGAAATGCTGGGCGGCAGTGACGGTGTGGGTCCAGCCGATATCCTTGTTGAAGCCAAGCGACACAATCGGCGTACCGGCAATGCCCACGCCCATTACATCATATACGCCCGGGATCGTCAGGTGCATTTCCCAAAAGCGCGCCGGGCCGTTCCACGGAAAATGCGGATTGCCAATCAGCACGCCGCGCCCGCTTTCGGTCACGTCACCGCCAAACGCCCAGCCGTTGCTGCCAATGCCAATCTTGTCCTGATCGGGCAGCGTGACGGTTTGATCGGCGGCCTGGGTCGCACCGGGCGGGGTGGCATTCACCACCGCGCCTGCCAGCGCCAGCGAGCTGGCCAGCAGCACCTGTTTTTCGGTCAGCCGCAGCATATCATCGCTGGTGATGGGGTGAACCCAAGCCTTACCCCGGCACTCGGCAGGCACGCCCGCTGGTCCCAGTTCGCGCAGCAGCCGATTATAGCCAGCGACATAGCCCGCAATGACTTGCCGTTCCTCCACCCCTTGCGTGGCAATGCCGCGTCGCAGTTTGGGCACATCCATCGCGCTGCGAAAGAACGTGTCTGACGACAGATTGTCGATTTTTTCAAAGCCCAGGATTGCGGTTTCCTTTGGCCCGAAATGCAGCGATCGCTCGCCCGCCACGGTCGCAAATTCCTCTGCCAGCATGCACAGATTGTCCTGCGCATAGGCATAGCCCACGCCGTAGCCGATCCCGCGCCAGTTGCTCGCGGTGATGTGGGGGATGCCATAGCTGGTGCGCACGATAGCGGCACTGTAGCTGGGCCCCTTGGCAATCGCGGCACCGCTGCTTGCGCCCGCCAACAGCAGCGCGACAAAGGCCAATTTCCGCATCATTCTCTCCCGTTATAGTTTTGACGCTTGCTATGCCGATTCACGCTGGGTGGCAATCGCCGACAGCCCCATCCCGGGGCCATGAATGGGCTTGTGCTGCGCACGCGCCTGCCCCACGCTGGCGGTTCAATGGTTGGGGATAGTGGATGACGATCGGTCGCGTGATATTGGCAATTGTGGCGCTGATCGCCGCCGGGCTTGGCTATGCCTATTTCTTCGCATCGCCGCCGATGATGCTCAACATGATCGACAAAATGACGCCCGGGCAGCCCGATGCCGTGCAAGTCGCGGACGGTGTGAATTTCGGCACGGCGCCGCGCCAGCAGCTTGACGTTTGGGCGCCGACAAAACGGGGCAATGCCAAGCTGCCCGTCGTCATTTTCTATTATGGCGGCGCATGGACCAAGGGATCACGCCAGGAATATGGCTTTGCCGGACGCGCCTTTGCGGGTCAGGGATTCATCGCCGTCATCCCCGATTACCGGCTGGTGCCGGGCGTGCGCTTCCCCATTTTCGTGCAGGATTCGGCGCTGGCGGTAAAATGGGTGCGCGATCACATTGCCGACTATGGCGGCGATCCGGCGCGGATTACGCTGTCCGGCCATTCGGCGGGTGCATATAATGCGGCAATGCTGGCGCTGGACGGGCGCTTCCTCAGCGATATCGGGGTTGACCCCAAAATCGTTCGTGCCGCGGCGTTGTTTGCGGGGCCCTATTCCTTTTACCCCTGGGAAAGCGATCGTTCGCGCGCCGCGTTTTCGGCCTGGCCAACGCCTGCCGAAACCCAGCCCATCACCTATGCGATGAAGGACAGCCCACCGCTGCTCCTCGCCCAAGGCACCGCCGATGATGTCGTCAAACCCCGCAACGCCACCCGCCTTGCCAAGCGGCTGACCGAGCTGGGCGCGCGATTTGAGCTGAAGGAATATGTGGGCAAAAGCCATAATGATCTGGTGATGGGCCTGTCGCTCCCCTTCCGCGGCAACGCCACCACGCTGGCAGACAGCGTCGCGTTTCTGAAGGCGAACAGCCAGTAGGACCAAAAGCGCATCATTGGCCCCGGCGAACCTGACAACACCCGTTCGCCCTGAGCCCTTCGTCTGGCTGGCAAGCCAGCCGCTCAGGATAAACTTCGGCACATGGTGCCGAAGTCGAAGGGCAAGTGCGGAGCTTGGGCTTCGACTGCGCTCAGCCTGAACGGGGGTGGAGCGTTTGCAGTATGGGAGCATGGATTGCGCCAGCCCCACCTGCATCCCATATCGCTTCCCATGAGCAACAACGACATGGTGTGGCACGGCACCACAATCCTTTCCGTGCGGCGCGGTGGCAAGGTCGTGATCGCTGGCGATGGCCAGGTATCGATGGGCCAGACGGTGATGAAACCCAATGCGAAAAAGGTCCGCAAGCTGGGTGACGGATCGGTGATCAGCGGCTTTGCCGGTGCGACCGCCGATGCCTTTACGCTGTTTGAGCGGCTGGAACGCAAGCTGGAACAGCATCACGGCCAATTGCTGCGTGCGGCAGTCGAGCTCGCCAAGGACTGGCGGACCGACAAATATCTGCGCAACCTGGAAGCGATGATGATCGTGGCGGACAAGGACGTGACGCTGATCCTGACGGGGAATGGCGATGTGCTGGAACCCGAAGCGGGCATCGCCGCAATTGGTTCTGGCGGCAATTTCGCGCTCGCCGCCGCCCGCGCGCTAACCGATTATGAGGGCGATGCCGAGGTTCTGGCGCGCAAGGCGATGGCGGTCGCAGCAGATATTTGCGTGTACACCAATGATCGGCTGACCGTGGAATCGCTGGACAGCGCCACCTGACGCTCCGCTTGCGGGAGGGGTTAGGGGTGGGCCTGTCCATCACCGCTCCTCCTGTCGCAACGCCCACCCCCAGCCCCTCCCGCAAGCCGGAGGGGAGTGAGAAGAACCCATGAACGACGCCCTTACCCCCAAGTCCATCGTTGCCGCGCTAGACGCGCATATCATTGGCCAGTCTGACGCGAAAAAGGCGGTTGCGGTGGCAATGCGCAATCGCTGGCGTCGCCAGCGGCTGGGCGCTGATCTGCGCGACGAGGTTAGCCCCAAGAATATCCTGATGATCGGGCCCACCGGCTGCGGCAAAACCGAGATTTCGCGCCGGCTGGCCAAGCTGGCCGATGCGCCGTTCATCAAGGTGGAGGCGACCAAGTTTACCGAGGTTGGCTATGTCGGCCGCGATGTCGAACAAATTGCCCGCGATCTGGTGGAAGAAGCCGTGCGGCTGGAAAAGGAACGCCGCCGCATCGCTGTAAAGGACAAGGCAGAGGACGCCGCGATGACGCGCCTGCTCGATGCGCTGACCGGCAAGGGCGCGAGCGAGGCGACCCGCGAAGCTTTCCGCCAGCGGTTTCGCGATGGACATTTGGACAGCACTGAGATCGAGATTGAGATTGAGGATGCGCCCAAGGCCGCGTTTGAAGTGCCGGGGCAAATGGGCATGATCAACCTGAGCGAAATGATGAGCAAGGCGATGGGCGGTAACCAGCTCAAACGCCGCAAGCTCACCGTGCCCGCCGCCTGGGAAAAACTTGTCGAGGAAGAGGCCGACAAACGGCTCGACCAGGAAGAGGTGAGCCGCACCGCGCTGGCCGATGCAGAGGCGAACGGGATCGTTTTCCTCGACGAGATTGACAAGATCGCGGTCAGCGATGTGCGCGGCGGCTCTGTCAGCCGCGAAGGGGTGCAGCGCGATCTGCTGCCGCTGATTGAGGGCACCACCGTGGCCACCAAATATGGCCCGATGAAAACCGACCATATCCTGTTCATCGCCAGCGGCGCGTTCCATGTCGCCAAGCCCAGCGATCTGCTACCCGAACTTCAGGGGCGTCTGCCGATCCGCGTCGAGCTGAAAGCGCTGACCGAGGCCGATTTTGTCGCGATTTTGAGCGATACCAAGGCATCCCTGCCCGCGCAGTACAAAGCACTGATCGCGACCGAGGGCGTGACGATCAACTTCACCGAAGACGGCATCCGCGCCGTCGCCCGCATCGCTGCCGAAGTGAACGCAGAGATTGAGAACATCGGCGCGCGGCGGCTGCAAACGGTGATGGAAAAGCTGCTCGAATCCGTCAGCTATGAAGCCGAAGACCGGGTGGGTGAAACGCTGGTGATTGATGCAGCCTATGTCGAAAGCCAGCTGCAGGAAATTGCCCGGAATACCGATTTAAGCCGGTTCATCCTGTAACGATCCAACCGGATCGCAAATCACCCGGTGCCACAGTTCCGCCTGCCAGCGCACCGCTGGCGCGGTTACGCCGCCGCCCGGTCCATCGCGGCGATCATCATCTTGCCGCGCAGGGGCATACGGTATCCCATTGAACGGCTTTGTTCATTTTCAAGCGCATGCGCTGCTGCTTCCAGCTCGCGCAGTTCAGCCCGCAAAGCGTCGCACCGTGCGTCGAGTTGGCGCAAGCGGCGGCTGCGTTGTGCTGCGGTCATGGTCCACCCCTTTGTGACAAAGCGTCGGCATCAATGATCATCCTCCCGCGCCAGCCGCGGGCTGGCTTGGGCAATGGTTGTCATCGGGGATACTGCATTCAGGGTAAATTTTGTGTTTACCCTGAATGCAGATCGTTGTGCCGCACAACGCGCCGTCCCCCCCAAAAAATCGCGACCGTTTCAGGCGACGGCCAGCTGGTGAGGAAAGCTCAGTCTCACTGGTTCGGCACGATCAGGTATTTCTCACCGGTCGCGCGCTTATTGAAACGCGCGATCATGTCGGGCTGCAACACTTGCTGCAGCGTGATGCGCGCGGTGTAGTGGCTCGCAAAAATATCCTTCAAGTGATCGACCACATATTGCCGGATCCGCGCCACCTCTTCCGCGCCCGCACTCTGCAGATACGGCGTCAGCAGCCAGCCGCCGACATTCCATGACATCCCAAAGCCGCGTGTCAGTTCGGTCGGCGCGGTATCCAGCCCGCCATAAATATAGACCTGCTTTTTCTGGGTCGAACCATAGACGCTGAACGACGGATCACGCGCGACCGCAGCCGCTTCCATCGCCTGCAGGATCTGGCTGGCGAGCCGCCCGCCACCAATCGCGTCAAACGCCAGGAAAGCGCCCGTCGCGGTGATGGCCGCCGTCAGGTTCGCAACGAAATCGGGCGCGGTGGAATCAACCACATGCGTTGCACCAATCGCGCGGAGCATCGCCGCCTGATCAGCATTTCGAACGATATTGACCAGTTCAACGCCCTCAGCCTGGGTCAACTTGACGAGCATTTGCCCCAGGTTTGATGCAGCAGCAGTGTGAATAATCGCCGAGAACCCCTCACGACGCATCGTGCCAATCATGCCCAGCGTGGTCAGCGGATTAACGAAGCTGGACGCGCCTTCCTCCGCCGTCATGCCGTCGGGCAGCAACATGCAATCGCGCGCCTTGGCGACCTTGAACTGCGCGTACATCTGGCCACCGGCCAGGCTGACCGTCTTGCCGATCAGCGCCTGTGCCGCCGCAGATTCCCCCGCCGCGACAACGGTGCCAGCGCCTTCATTGCCGACCGGCATCGGCTTGCCCGAACGCGCAGCGACCATGCGCAACAGCCGTGGCGGGATGGGTGCCGATGTAACATCGCCCTCAACCGTCAGCTGCGAGGTATCCGCAACGCCGAGCAACAGGCCAAGATCAGACGGGTTGATCGGCGTTGCCTCCACCCGGATCAGGACGTCACCGTCACCCAACGCCGCCACGGGCACCGGGCGCAGGGAAAGTTCCAGCCTGCCGCCCTCCGTCACTGTCGAAAAAAGCTGCAACCCTGTGTGATCGTGCGTCGCCATCATCATCTCCTGCTGGTTTTGTTTCCATACCCATGGGCGATTTCGGGCGCGGACTCTATAGCGGGATAGGAACGGGCTGATCGGGTTACGGATTTCCCAAAGGCAAACCAGCCATTGGCTGTGCGGCCAGGCAG
This sequence comes from Sphingomonadales bacterium, assembly GCA_038250735.1. Lineage (GTDB taxonomy): Bacteria > Pseudomonadota > Alphaproteobacteria > Sphingomonadales > Sphingomonadaceae > Sphingomonas. Next base: position 8,206 of record JBBSCC010000084.1, read on the forward strand.
TGACGGCACACGGAAAGATGCTGAAGTCAGTGATCGATCAGGCTGACGGCCGGGCCGAACTGAGTTGACCATATGAGTCTCCGCGCACTCCAGCGCCGCGTCCAGCGGTTGGAGACCGGAGCGAAGCCGAGACCGTCACCCTTCACCGTCTGGTTCGGATCATTCGACGCATGGGTGGAGAGTGGGGTGCTTCCCGGCCTCGAAAGCGGTGCGCTGGACGACCAATTCATTTTCGTCGTCGCTTCGCTTCGTGCGTGGGAAGAAGGCGGCGCGTGGGACATTGCATGTGCTCGCAGACGTTGAACCAGCGTGGTAGGCGCAGTATAAACCCGCCGATCGGCAAACGCCCAGTAGCGGACCTAGCTAGGACGGTACAGTTCAAGCGCGCAAAAGATCAGCCCGCAAACTGTCCCGACAACTCCGGCAATGCGAAGGCGCTTCGGATCACGCAACCAAGGGTAGGCTTGGTAACTGCGCTGTTCCTCAAAGAACTCGTCGTCCCCCTGAGCAATCCGGTTTTCAACGGTCTGCGCTCGCTTGTGGGGCCAGAGGGCCAGCGAGAGGCAGCTTAGGGTCATAACGATACCGTAGATCAGCAAAGTAACGCCCCCTTCCGACGCACGAGACTAACATGGCTAACGGCAGCTAACCACCAATATAAAGCATGCCAGCCTGACGATTTGCAGCGCCTCGCGCCCTCGAGTGCGCGGCGTTGCTGCGATGTTCGAACGTCACGAGCTAAGGGTGATCGTAGGCTGCCTGTCCGTCGCGTAAAAGGTCCTGCAGAGTCTTATCAGGGCTAGGACGGATATAAGGGTTCGCCGGAGATATTCCGCTCGCACAGCGAGCTGGTTTGGTATCATCCCCAAAGCGAAGCACGTTGAAACCGCCTAACGAGTTGCGCCGCAACCACCAACGCCGTCTTCCGAGATCTTTCCGAAAACTGGTGTGCTGCATAGCGAGCGTCAGGTGCAGGCCCTTTGCAGCCTGCCCCTCTACAACCCGCTTTACGTCAAGCTGCAAAAACCACGGCCAAACCATCACAATGCAATCGTCGCCGCAGTTGGGGAAGACGCTCGGAGTCTGTTTGACTATCTTCGCCAATACGATGGCATCGTAACACTCAGGCGGCTCCTCCGCGTCCTGCGCTAAAGCGTGAGAGCTCACCAGCGCACTCGCCACAATCATTCCCAAAATGGACTGAACTGCTCTCCAAAGGTTCATGGCCGCATTTAAACGGACTTTTGGCTCGCAGCCAACCGTAATCCCCGAACCTTATTGAAACGCCATGTAGCGGCCCAGCTTACGGTCTGCTTATGGGGGCAAAATAGGCGAGCGCCAGCACCTTTCGATGCTCCCGTAAGTGACTGCGAAGGTGTTGTAAATTGGTCGGGGCGACAGGATTCGAACCTGCGACCCCCACACCCCCAGTGTGATGCGCTACCAAGCTGCGCTACGCCCCGACCGAGGGGGCGGCATTATGCGCGTGTGCGCCGCGATGCAAGCGTTACCCGACGGACGGGGTCGACGCGGCATCCGCAGGCGCGCTTGAGGGCTTGGGCGGCACGCTGAAAACCGCGCTTGCCCGGGCAATCAGGCGATCACCCGCTGTCACCCTTGCCTCGCCAAACGCCAGCGTGCGACCCACGCGCACGGGTTGTGCGCGAATCTCCAGCCAGTCGCCAATCCGTGCGGTGCCGGTGAAATCGCAGGTCAGACTAACCGTCACGATGCCGCCCACCCCTGCGGCAGCGCCGGCCTCGCTGAGCACACAGGCCAGCCCCATCGCATTATCCGCCAGTGCCGCGATCAACCCGCCATGCGCCATGCCGCGGGCATTGGTATGCGGCGCGGCGACCCGCACGCCGATCGTCAGCACATCGCCCTCGCGCTTCGAATACAGCGGTTCCCAGGCATCCGTCAGCGGGCTTTTGCGGAAATGCGGGGCGAAACCGGAGGGCGGATCAATCACGCGCCGCCGCCGTCCGCAGCGCGCCGTCTACCGCCGCCTCGCGCCACTCGACCAAGCCGGGACGGACAAAGACAAGCTGGCGCATCAGGGCTTGGACCCCTCAATCGCCAGCGGCACTTCATAATAGGTGACAACGGGGTCCGCACCATAGGTCGCCTTCGCGCGCGCCACCCACGCATCGCTGAACCAGGCCTGCGCTGCGGCCTTGGTCGACCAGTAATAAATGCCGCCGAACCGCTTGGGTTCAATGGTGAAATATTTGCGGATCAGGCCGGGAATTTGTTGGTAGCGCGGTGCAGCCTTGTCGAATTCGCCCTTCAGATAGGCATCGGTCACGCCCGCCGGGGTGGCGATGCTGACGACAACGGCAACGCGACCCTCTGGCGCGCCCGCGCGGGCATGGGCAGTGATTGGCAGTGCGGTGAGCGCGGCGATCGCGGCGGCTGGGATCAGCGAGGTGAATTTCATGGCATGGCTCCTGTTCAAGCAATGCGGTTGATTTACGTGCGCGCGTGCGCCGACATAAGGGCGAACAAAGCAAATCGCTTTTGCGATACTCGCAAAACCACTAAGCGTAGAAAATGGACAGTGAAGACCTGAAATTGCTTTTGATGCTTGACGAGCGCGGATCGTTGAGCGCGGTTGCAAAGCAGCTTGATCTCGCCGTTTCCACCGTTGCACGGCGGCTGGAGGGGTTGGAGGCGACGCTGGGGCTGCGGCTGCTTGATCGGCGGGCCAACGGCGTTCGGCTGACGAGTGAGGGCAGCCGCATCGCCGCGCTTGCCGCGCCGCTGGTCGATCAGGCGGCGCGGATCGGGCGGGCGGCAGCCATGCTGGGCACCGCCAGCGCCGCCGGGCACGTCACCATCTCATCGATTGATCTGATCATCACCGAAGTGCTCGCGCCGGCGCTGCCCATGCTGTGGGCAAAGGCGCCGGGACTATCTGTTACTTTGCGCGCGCAGGGAGAGGTGATCAGCCTGGCCGCGCGCGAGGCCGATATCGCGCTGCGCATGTCCCGCCCCGAAGGTGCCAGCCTGATCGCGCGGCGCATTTATGAAATCGAACTCGGCTGTTTTGCCAGCCCCGGCTATCTCGCCGGGCGTGATCCCGCTGCGATCAGCCTGGGGCAGGAACGGTTGCTGGTGTATGATGACAGCTATGGCCGCATCGCAGAGCTTGATTGGGTCGCCAAGGCCGGGCTGGATGGTGCGGTGGCACTGCGCACCGGCAGCACGCGTGCGCTGCTGAACGCGGCGGCAGCGGACGGCGGCGTCGCGCTGTTGCCCGTGCTGTTTGCGCAGCGCGCGGGGCTAACCCGCTTGCCGATTGCCTTTCAGTTGCCACCACGCCCGGTCTGGCTGCTTACGCACCGCGATGTGCGGCGCCTGCCCGCAATTCGTGCTGCCCATCGCTGGATCGC
>JBBSCC010000085.1:0-11543 GCA_038250735.1 Sphingomonadales bacterium
AGCTGGTGCGGCGGCTGGGGTCGCATGTTGGCGCTGGCCTCGACGAATTGACGATGACGACTAACGGCACCCGGCTTGCCCAGCATGCTGACGCGCTGGTCGCGGCCGGCATTCGCCGGATCAATGTCAGCCTCGACAGTCTGGACCCTGATGTTTTCCGCCACATCACCCGTCACGGTGACGTAGCGCAGGTGATCGACGGCATTTTTGCCGCCCAGCGTGCCGGTCTGGCGATCAAGATCAACATGGTTGCGTTGAAGGGCCTAAACGAAGCCGCCATCGCCCCGATGCTCGATTGGTGCGGCAGCAACGGTTTCGATTTGTCGCTGATCGAAACCATGCCGATGGGCGCGATTGATGAAGACCGGGCTGATCGTTTTCTGCCGCTGACCGCCGTTTTCGATGATCTTTCGCAGCGATTCGATCTGGCACGCGATGATCATCGCAGCGGGGGGCCGGCGCGCTATTGGCGCGTGGGTGAATATGGCACGCGGCTGGGCCTCATATCGCCGCTCACCGCCAATTTCTGCGACGGCTGCAACCGTGTTCGGCTGACGACCGAGGGCAAGCTGTATATGTGTTTGGGGCAAGATGATCAGGTCGATCTGAAGTCAGTGCTCCGTCACGAGGGCGTGGCCGGGCTGGATGCCGCACTCGACACTGCGATGCGACTTAAACCGGCGCGGCATGATTTTCAGATTACGCAGGGCGGCGCCCCTGCCGTCACCCGTCATATGAGCGTTACCGGCGGATGACCCAGTATCAACGGCGCGCGCTGGTCGTTTCGCCTACGTCAGCGGCACAATCCGCCGCGCATGATCTGCGGCACAATTATGAATGGGTGCCGATCAACCAGGCCGACATGATCGTCGCGCTGGGCGGCGACGGTTTCATGTTGCAGGCGCTGCACAGCCAGCTTGAAAGCGCGCGCGATCCGCTGCCGGTGTTCGGCATGAATCTCGGCACAGTGGGTTTCTTGATGAACGAATGGCGGCTCGAAGGGCTGGATGGTCGGCTGGAGCGTGCCAAGGCGTTCAAGGTCACCCCCCTGCGGATGATTGCGGAGACAATTTCGGGTGAACGCCATTCGGTGCCCGCCATCAACGAAGTGTCGCTGCTGCGTGAAACCCGGGAAACCGCCAAGATCGAAGTGACCGTCAACGACCGCGTCGTCATCCCCGAACTGGTGTGTGATGGCATTTTGGCGGCCACCCCGGCGGGGTCGACCGCGTATAATTTTTCAGCGCAAGGGCCAATCTTGCCGTTGGGCTGCGGGCTGACCGCGCTCACGCCACTAAGCGCGTTCCGCCCGCGACGGTGGCGAGGTGCCATTTTGCCAGACAAGGCGCGCATTTCGCTGCGCGTGCTGGAACCCGCCAAACGCCCGGTCAGCGCAGTTGCCGACCAGCGCGAAGTTCGCGATGTCGCCCGCGTCGATATCGCTATGGACCGCAGCCGTGAGCTGACGCTGCTGTTCGATCCCGAACACGCCCTGGACGACCGGATCACGATGGAGCAGTTCATCGCCTGATCGCGGGGTGGGGCACGCAAACACCTGAAACGCGAAACCCAGAAACGCGAAACCCAGAAACGCGAAACAGGGGGTTGCATCCGCTGCCGCCGGGTAATAGAGGCTCGCTCTGGTTATTCCCTGATAGCTCAGCGGTAGAGTAGGTGACTGTTAATCACTTGGTCGTTGGTTCGAATCCAACTCAGGGAGCCACTTTTTAGCATATCCGGCAGCCAAGGCGTTGCCAGCAGCCCATCGCTCCCCCTAGGATGCTCGCATCAAGCCGGTGACACCGGCGTTTGGGAGAAGATGCGCCATGCGCTTTACCGTTACCACCGCTACGCTCCCCTTGCTCGCCACCGCCCTTTTGGTCGCTGGTTGTTCTGCCGCACCGCAAACGGATGCGCAGGGCTTTGTGATCGATCCGGGTTTTGAGGCAAAGCTGCAGGAACAGTTGCTGGATGCAAAGCCCGGCACGGTCGTGCTGATCCCGGCGGGCAAGTTCGCGCTAACCCGTTCGCTCAGCGTCGCGGTGCCCGGCGTCACCATTCGCGGTGCGGGCATGGACAAATCAATACTGTCCTTCGCGCGGCAAAGCTCCGGCGCGGAAGGACTGCTCGTCACGGGGGATGATTTCACGCTGGAGGACGTTGCGATTGAGGACAGCAAGGGCGACGCGCTGAAAATCAACGGCACCAAAAACGCCGTCATGCGCCGCGTGCGCGCCGAATGGACTGGTGGCCCCAAAACATCGAACGGTGCTTATGGCCTATACCCTGTTCAGGTCACCAATGTGCTGATCGAGGGTAGCGTGGTGCGGGGCGCATCCGACGCTGGCATCTATGTCGGCCAATCAACCAACATCATCGTCCGCAACAACAAGGCGGAAGGCAATGTGGCCGGGATTGAAATCGAAAACTCCACCGGCGCGGACGTCCACGACAATATCGTCACCGATAATGCGGGCGGCATTTTGGTGTTCAACATGCCCGATCTGCCCGTCCCCGGCAGCAAGACGCGGGTGTTCAAGAACAAGGTGATGGCCAACAACCACGCCAATTTCGCGACCAAGGGAACGGCGGTCGCATCGGTGCCGCCGGGTTCGGGTGTGATCATCAATTCCAACGATGATGTCGAGATTTTCGACAATGATCTGAAGGACAATCAGACCGCCAACGTCATCATCTCCAGCTTTTACTCGCTGGGTTTTGAGGCAACACGCGGTATCGCTGCTGCCTATGATCCCTATCCTGAAAACATCTATGTCACGGGAAACCGCATTTCAGGCGGCGGCACCAATCCTGGCGCGCGCTATGCCCCGCTAAAGGCGTTGGGGGGCGGTGCCTTGCCAGCGGTGTTGTGGGACGGTTTCACCAATCCAAAGCTCGCAAAGCCGGGTATTTGCGTACAGAATGGCGAGGCCAAGCTGCTTAATATCGATGCCGCGCATAAATTTGCCGGCGCACGGGTGGACGATAGCGTGAATTGCGCGCCCGCCAATCGCCTGCCGACCATCAGCCTTCCCGCCGCCATGATCGAAAAGCGGTAACGCGGCCAATGATGCGATTATTACTGCTGGCCCTTTTGGCGCTTTGCGTCAGCGGCTGCGCGGCGCGGCCGACGGGCGTCACCTTCCATGCGACGGAAAACCCGGCCTCGCTCGACGATTGGGGCCTGTTTGATATCAAGGACGGGCGCATCACCCCGCGCGCCGGGCTGGTGACCTATGAACTCGCGACGCCGCTGTTCAGCGATTACGCGCAAAAATGGCGCGCGGTGTTCGTCCCCAAGGGGATGAGCGCCGAATATGATGCTGAAAAAACGTTCGATTTTCCAGTCGGCACCGTAATCGTCAAGACGTTTTACTACACAACCCCTGCAGGCGTTGCGCCGGGCCAGAGCAGCCGGGTGATGAAGGTTACGCCTGCCAGCTATCAATCTGGCGCCACCGGCATTGATATGTCGCACAGCCGCCTGATTGAGACGCGGCTGATGGTGCGGCGTGCCAACGGCTGGGAAGCCCTGCCCTATGTGTGGAACGCCGATCAGACCGAAGCGACCCTGCAACGCACGGGCGCAGAAATTCCACTCGAGTTTATCGACGGCGGCAAGGCCACGCGCTTTACCTATGCGGTACCCAATGTGAACCAATGCGCAGGCTGCCACGCGACTGACCGTACCAGAAAACTAATGCCCATCGGCTTCAAGGCCCGCCACTTGAACCGCGATTTTCCGGGCGAAGGCGGTGAGATAAACCAGATCAAGCGGCTGGCGATGATCGGCTACCTAAGCGGCGCACCCGATCCTGCCGACGCGGCGCGCAACGCGCGGTTCGACGATGCCACGGCCAGTGTCGAGTCCCGCGCGCGGGCCTATCTCGACATCAACTGCGCGCATTGCCACAGCGCCACCGGCCCTGCCCGTGTATCCGGCCTGTGGCTTGATGCCGCGACCACGGATTTGCGCAAGCTTGGCGCATGCAAGCCACCCATCGCAGCAGGACGCGGCACGGGCGCGCACGCATTCGGGCTGGTCCCCGGCCATCCTGAACAATCGATCCTCGCCTATCGGCTCGCCACCAACGACCCCGGCGAAATGATGCCCGAAACCGGGCGCAGCCTGACGCATGCCGAAGGCGTGGCGCTGATCAACCAGTGGATCGCCGGTTTAAAGGGCAGCTGCGGGGGCAATATTTAGCGCCAAAGCCAGGCGAACTGCCCTGCCCCTCGCTCAACCGCCGATAGGAATCGCGACCCGTTGACCTGACCTGCGTGCGGGCAACGTAGCGTTACCCCATCATCAACGCATCAATCGCGCCTTGCAGAATATAGCTTGCCGCTATCTTGTCGATCCGTTCGGCGCGTTTGGCGCGGCTGATGTCTTCCGCGATCATCTGGCGTTCGACGGCTTGGGTTGACCAGCGTTCATCCCACAACAGGATCGGCAGCCCCAGATCATCCATGTTGCGGGCAAAGGCGCGGGTGGATTGCGTGCGCGGACTGTCGGTGCCGTCAAGGTTCAGCGGCAGTCCGATGACAATGCCGACCACCGATTGCTGTGTTATCAGCGCCACGATCGCGGCCTTGTCAGCGGTAAATTTGGTCCGCCGGATCAGGATGGCGGGCGATGCATAGCTCCACCCGGCATCGGCGAGCGCAGTGCCCACCGTCTTGGTGCCAACGTCCAGCCCGATCAGCCGACCGCCATGCGGCAGCACGGCCCGAAAATCAGCAGCCGCCGTGGTGATCATCGCGCGTCAAACGCCGCCAGCCGCCGCGCGGCATCGGCGCGGACATTGGCCCAGAACAGGCTGTAATCAAACACATGATAGTTATTGCCGGGCAGCACATATTGCCCGATTTTTTCCGGCGGCGGGCCGATGAGCAGGAAGCCGCGATCATCGCACCGTGCGGGCAGGCCACCCGCCACAATCGTCGCGGTCACCATATCCTGCGATGGCACCAACGTTCCCAGATTGGCGCTCGCCGGGGCGGCGGCATTCGGCGTGCCGGTGATCGGGTTGGTGCATATCATCGCTGTGTTTTTGCGCGCTTTACCGGTCAGCCCGGTGGACGCGTTATAGCTATCGACGATCAGCGCCGGATCGGCAGGCTCGGCAAAGCTTTGCCATGCCAGGATGCACCCGGTTTCGTCCGCCGTCTTGCATTCGGGCAACCCCAATGCGGGCAAATCGGCGGTACGCGATACCGGCCAGCCGACCACCCACGCCGCCACAATCCGCTTGGCGAGCGGCTTGCCCGCCACGCGTTCGCGCAGCAGCCGCATCAGGTGCAGCGCGCCCTGGCTGTGCCCGGCAAGGATGATCGGCTGGTCCGGGCCGATCTGCGTCAGGAACGCATCGAATGCCGATAATACATCGCCGTATGCCAGGTTCAGCGCCTGCTGCGCTTCCTTCTGGCCGGTCAGGAACGCGCCGAACGTCGCCTGGCGATACCGCGGTGCCCAGATGGCGGCGCTATCATTAAAGGCGGTGGCCTGACCGCGCAGGAACAATGCCGCCCGGTCATTGGCGATCTGGTCGTCCAACGGCGCATTCCATCGCGCGCGCTCAAGATAGGATGTCGGGTGGATATAGAACATCGCCGCGCGGGGCTTTGCTGCGGGCTTGTAGCCCGGCGGCGTCCATAGCGCCGGATTGCCCGGCTTGTCCGGCCGCGCCAGCCACATATCCGCCTTTGCATAGCCACGGGCATCGACGCCGGGCAGCGCCTGAAACGCCGATGACGGCACCAGCGCAATCCGCATCAGCTGATCACCATAAAGGCGAAACGTGAGCGCGGCGGCGATCACCAGGAAAATCAGGATGGCAAAGGCGTACAGAAACTTGCGGGCCACGGGGCACCCTTTCGGAAATAAAGCTGGCGGTGGTTGGGCGCACCGCGACGCCCGAGTCCCTGCCCGATGAATGGTTCGCCTGCAATCGGCCCTTGGGCTATATTGGCGGCGAAAGACGGCGAAAGGCCCCGGGATGAGCGCGCAGATGAACGACGAGGACCCCGCACCCGCCAGCGATTGGCCGCTGCGCCCGTTGTTGCTCGCCGTGCTGGGCGGGGCCACTGCGCTGGCAATCCGGCAGTTGCTGAGCATGGGTAGCGGCCCGCCGCCGGTTGATCACCTGTCCATTGCGATTGCCATCGGGACCAGCGCGATTGGATTTGGCTTTGTCGCAGAACGGCTGCGGCTGGTGTGGGCGGTGGCGTTCAGCATGGTGATCGGCGCGCTAGCGGGGTTGATCATCTATTGGCAGGGCGTGCCCGGCGGATCGCCTGATTTCTGGAATTGGCGGCTCGCCAGCCTGTTTCTGGCCATCGCGATTGCTGCCCCCCTGTTCCAGACCGCGCGGGACGAGGGGAAATGGCACTTTCCCTATGCCGAACTCCACGGCCATGCGTGGACCAATGTGGTGCTGTGGTTTGCCGCCTGGGCATTTGTGGGCGTGGTGTTCGCGATGAGCTGGCTGCTGGCCGCGCTGTTCAACCTGATCAAGATCGATTTCCTCGAAAACCTGCTGGGCAAGGACTGGTTTATCGCCCTGCTGGTTGGTGCTGCATTTGGCGGGGCGGTGGGGTTGCTGCGTGAACGCGACCGGATTGTGCGGCTGTTGCAGAATGTCGTGACGGCGGTGCTGGGCGTGCTGGCGCCGGTGTTGGGAGCGGGCTTGCTGTTGTTCCTGCTGGCGCTGCCGTTCACCGGGCTGGGCGCGCTGTGGGAGGCGACACGATCGACCTCGCCGATCCTGCTCAGCTGCATCATCGGTGCGCTGATCCTCGCCAATGCGGTGATCGGCAATGGCACGGATGATGAGGCGCGCAATCCCGTGCTGCGATACGGTGCGCTGGCGCTGGCGGCGGTGATGCTGCCACTGGCGATCATCGCCGCCATCGCGACCGGGCTGCGGATCAACCAATATGGCTTCACGCCGGACAGGCTATGGGCGCTTACCTTTGTGGTGCTGGCGACCGGATATGGCGTTGCCTATCTGGTGTCGGTGGTGCGCGGGCGGGCCGAGTGGGCACCGGCGGCGCGATCCGCCAATGTGCTGCTTGGCTTCACGGTCGCGGGGGTTGGGCTGTTTCTGGCGACGCCCATCCTGAGCTTCAACGCCATCTCCACCGCCGATCAGGTCGCGCGGCTTTCATCGGGCAAGGTGAAGGCGGACAAATTCGATTGGGCAGCACTCAGGTTCGATTATGGCGCATCGGGGCAGGCAGCGCTCAAACGGCTGACACGCAGCAAAAATGGCGAGATTGCCCGGCAGGCGAAAATCGCGATGACCAAGACGAACCGCTATGAATTGACGCCGTTCGCAGCACCTGCAGAAGTGGTTCCGCCTGGTGCAAAGCGCCTGCGCATCCTGCCCCGGCCAGTGCCATTGCCGCTCGACCTGCGTCGCTTGCTGGCTGAGTGGAGCGCCTGCGGCAATCTGCCCGAAGAAAAATGCACTCTGTTGTTTATCGCCAGTGGCCAAGAGGCAATTGCGTTTCGCAACCAGTGTTTTGAACAACTCGCCACTGCTCCCACCACCCCGACACCGGTGGCCGCGTCCCCCGCTTGTCCCATCGCACGACTTCGCAACGACGGGCGCGAATGGCGCATGGCCGATGGCGGCGGGGGCGCAATGACGCCAACCGAGCGCGCCCAACTCAAACAAGGTCTGGCCGCAGGCACCATCGAAGTGCGCACCGTGCCCCGTCGTCAGGTGTATATTGGCGGCGTTCCGGTCGGCGAACCGTTCGAATAGGTTGCGTTGCGGCAAGCCGGAATGCTAGCCGCTGGCTTATGGCAGTAGACATCACCACCGTCCGCAAAATCGCGAGTCTCGCCCGGATCGCGATTACCGAAGACGAAGCCGCGCGCATCGCGCCCGAGCTTGAAAATATCATGGGCTGGATCGAGCAACTGGGTGAGGTCGACACGCATGACGTTGCCCCAATGACCGCCGTCATCGCCAACACGTTGCGTCTGCGGGATGATGTGGTGAACGCCGATCCGCTGACCGGCGGCAATGTGCGGGACGCCGTGCTCGCCAATGCGCCCCAGGCGGAACACGGATTTTTCACCGTACCAAAGGTGATCGAATAATGGCTGAGATCACTGATTTAGGCGTTGCCGCCATTCGTGACGGCGTGCGCGCGGGGAGTTTTTCGGCGCGTGAAGTGGCCGATGCGTTCATCGTCAAGGTGAGCCAGGCCAAGCCGCTCAACGCCTTTCTCGTCGAAACCCCCGATCACGCCATCGCCGCTGCAAAGGAAGCCGATGCCGCCCGTTCCGCTGGTGAAGTGCTGAAGCCGCTAGCCGGCGTGCCGATTGGCATGAAGGATTTGTTCTGCACTAAGGGCGTGCCAACCACTGCCGCCAGCCTGATATTGGAGGGATTCACCCCACAATATGAATCGACCGTTTCGGGCAATTTGTTTGCAGCGGGCGCAGGGATGCTCGGCAAGCTGAACATGGATCAGTTCGCCATGGGATCGTCCAACGAAACCAGCGCGTTCGGCAATGTCATCTCGCCGTGGCGGCGCGCGGATGGCGGCAATGCGCCATTGGCACCCGGTGGATCATCGGGCGGCTCCTCTGCTGCAATCGCGGCGCGGCTGTGCCCGGCTGCGACCGGCACCGATACCGGCGGTTCAATTCGCCAGCCTGCCGCGTTTGTGGGCATCAGCGGCATCAAGCCCACCTACGGCCGCTGCTCGCGCTGGGGCGTCGTGGCATTTTCATCCTCGCTCGACCAAGCCGGGCCAATGGCACGCGACGTGCGCGATTGCGCGATCATGCTGGAGGCGATGGCGGGTTTCGACCCCAAGGATTCCACCTCGCTCGAATTGCCGGTGCCCAAATGGGAGGCCGGGCTGAACAGCAGCATGGCGGGCAAAAAGATCGGCATTCCCAAGGAATACCGGGTCGATAACATGCCGGCCGAGATCGACGCGCTGTGGCAGCAGGGGATCGACTGGCTGAAGGATGCAGGCGCGGAGATCGTTGAGGTATCGCTGCCCCATACTAAATACGCGCTGCCCGCTTATTACATCATCGCCCCCGCCGAAGCCTCTTCGAACCTTGCGCGGTATGACGGGGTGCGCTTTGGCCTGCGCGATCTGCCCGATGGCGCGAATTTGCAGGATATGTATGCGGCCACCCGCGCGGCGGGCTTTGGCGATGAAGTGAAGCGCCGGATCATGATCGGCACCTATGTGTTGTCGGCTGGGTTTTATGATGCGTATTTCACACAGGCTTCGAAGGTGCGCACGCTGATCGCGCGTGATTTCGATCAGGCTTTTGAAAAGTGCGATTACCTGCTCACCCCCACCGCACCAAGCGCTGCCTTTGCGCTGGGCGAGAAGAGCGCCGATCCGATTGCGATGTATCTGAACGACGTTTTCACCGTGCCATCCTCGCTCGCCGGGTTGCCCGCGATGAGCGTGCCGGGCGGGCTAGACAAGGCCGGGCTCCCGCTTGGCCTACAGATCATCGGGCGGGCGCTGGACGAACAAGGCGTGCTGAATGCGTGCCTTGCGCTGGAAGAACGGGCGGCGTTTACCGCGCGACCGGGGGCGTGGTGGTAGTCGGCATGGCATGTCGCCAACCTTGACGGTATTACCTGTGCGGAGTAATACCCAAGCATGAGCATCCAGCACCGTTTGACCTCAAAATCGCAGGTGACCATCCCGCGCGATGTCCGCGAGAAAATCGGCGTTGGGCCGGGCGATCTTGTGCGGTTTGAGCAAGGCGCGGACGGGCGGATCACGATCAGCAAGGGTGATCAGGTGACGCCGGAGCGCTTTACGGATCGACTGAAACGCGCCCGTGCGCTGGCCAATCCGCAGCCGATCGGCATGACCACCGACGCCTATATGACGCTGATCCGCGAACCCGTGCCGTTGCCCGATACCGAATGATCTTCGTCGATAGCAATATCGTGATCGATCTGCTCGAAGACGGCGAATGGACGGCTTGGTCGACGCAAGTTCTGGGCGCGCGTTCCACTGAGCCCTTGGCAGCGAATCTGATCGTGTTTTCAGAGGTGTCCCGCGCCTTTGGCAGCACAGCAGACACGCTGGTGTTCCTGCGCGAGCTTGGCGTCACGATTCAGCCAATCACCCCTGATGTCGCGTTCCGGGCGGGGCGGGCACATGTTGATTATCGCCTTGCGGGCGGTCGCCAAGGTTCTGTGCTGGCTGATTTTTTCATCGGTGCCCATGCAGCCGCGCTTGGCGCGACGCTGATGACGCGCGACAAGCGTCGTTTTAGTACCTATTTCCCCGAACTCACCCTCATCACACCCGAGACTGATCATGGCTGACGCTTCCCCGCACTACACAATTCACGGCACCACCGGCGATTGGGAGGTCGTGGTCGGCCTTGAAGTCCATGCGCAGGTTACGTCCAACGCGAAGCTGTTTTCGGGTGCGGCCACCGCTTTTGGGGCGGAGCCGAATACACAGGTGTCGCTGGTGGATGCGGCGATGCCGGGCATGTTGCCGGTGCTGAACGCCGAATGCGTTCGCCAGGCGGTGCGCACGGGCATGGCGATTGACGCGCAGATCAACAAATGGTCGCGGTTCGACCGCAAGAATTACTTCTACGCCGATCTGCCGCAGGGCTATCAGATCAGCCAGCTTTTCCACCCGATTGTGGGGGAAGGCGAGATCATGATCAGCCTGGACGACAAAAACCCCGATGCCGCGACCAAGCGGATTGGCGTGGAGCGCATCCATATCGAACAGGATGCGGGCAAGCTGATGCATGATCAGCATCCGACGCGCAGCTATGTCGATCTCAACCGGTCCGGCGTAGCGCTGATGGAAATCGTGTCGAAGCCCGACATGACATCCCCGCAGGAGGCCGGTGCTTATCTAGCCAAATTGCGCTCGATCCTGCGCTATGTCGGCAGTTGCGATGGCAATATGGATCAGGGGTCCATGCGCGCCGACGTGAATGTCAGCGTGCGCAAGGCTGGCGACCCGCTGGGCACGCGGACCGAGACCAAGAACGTCAATTCGGTGCGATTCGTGATGGCCGTGGTGGAGCAGGAGGCCAAGCGCCAGGTCGCGGTGCTGGAGGATGGCGGGCGAATCGTTCAGGAAACGCGGCTCTATGATCCTGATCGCAACGAAACACGCTCTATGCGGTCAAAGGAAGACGCGCATGATTACCGCTATTTCCCCGATCCCGATCTGCTGCCGTTGGTGCTCGACGATGCGTTTCTGGCCGAATGCCGTGCAAGCTTGCCCGAACTGCCCGATGCCAAGCGCAAGCGGTATGAGGCGCTGGGCGTCACTCCCTATGCGGCGGCCGTGCTGACGGCGGAAGTTGAGGCGGCGCGCTGGTTCGATGCGCTGCTTGATGCCGGCTCGCCAGCGGTGGCGGGCGCGAACTGGATGACGTCTGAATTGTTCGGCGCGCTCAACCGATTGGGCAAGGATATTGCCCAGTCGCCGGTCAGCCCGGTGCAGGCGGCGGAATTGCTGCGGTTGGTGGCGGACGGCACGCTATCGGGCAGTCTGGCCAA
>JBBSCC010000086.1:0-11429 GCA_038250735.1 Sphingomonadales bacterium
CAGCCCTATCGCGGCGGCGTGGCGTGGTATGAACTGGTGGTGCATTCAAAGGCGGGGTGGGATTTTGCCGGGGCAACCTTTCCCGGCGCGCCTTACCCTTTGTTGGGGCACAACAAGACGTTGGGCTGGACGAACACCGTCAACCGCCCTGATATGATCGATATCTACAAGCTGGTGCTGAACAAGGATGGCACCGAGTACCGGTTCGATGGCAAATGGTTGCCGCTGGAATCGCAGCGTGTGTGGTTGCGGGTAAAGCTGTGGGGGCCGTTTGTGCTACCGGTGCCACGCACGGCGTACCGGTCTGTCCACGGCCCGGTGATCATCAACAAGGACGGCGCTTTTGCCATCCATTATGCCGCGCCCGAACAGCTTGGCATGGTTGAAGAATATTACCGGCTGAACAAGGCGCGCAACTTTGCCGAATGGCAGGCGGCGCTTTCCAAACAGGCGATCCCGGCGACCAATTTTCTATATGGCGACGCGGTGGGCAACATCGCGTATTTCTACAATGCGGCCTTTCTAAACCGCAAACCCGGTTTCGATTATACGCATGTTCTGCCGGGCGATACATCGCGCGATCTTGATCAGGGCACCGTCCCCTGGGCGAATATCCCGCGTAACATCAACCCCGCATCGGGCTTTTTGGTCAACGCCAACAACACGCCCTTTCAGGCGGCTGGGATTGGATCTGAGCTGAACCCGGCGGATTTCTCACCCCTGTTGGGCATTGAAACCGATACCACCAATCGCGGCACAAGGTCGATCGAACTGATGGGCGCTGATCCATCGATCAGCGCAGCCGATCTTGAAGCGATCAAATATGACACCGCCATCAGCCGGGTCGGCTGGGCGGCGCGCTGGTTCAACGAGATTGCCGCGGTTGACCCCAAGGGCGACAAGCTGATCGCCGATGCCCATGCGCTGATGCAGGGGTGGGACTGGAATTATGATGGCAAGGGTCGCGCCGATGCGCTGGCGGTGCTCCTGTTGCGCAGCGGCAATCGCATCCATTACCCCCGCAAGCCCTGGCCCGTGGCGCGTGACGAGCTGAAACTTGCCGCCGAGTATCTGATGGAGCATTTCGGCAAGCTAGATCCGTCGCTCGGCACGGTGCTGCGGTTGCGGCAGGGGACCGTCGACCTGCCGATGGATGGCGGGCCTGATGTGTTGCGCGCCACCTCCATCTGGGATGAGGCACCTGATGGCCGGCTGGTGGTAAAACACGGCGACAGCTTTGTGATGTTTATTGCGTGGGACAAGGCCGGCAAGGTTAACTCCACCTCAATCCAGCCTTACGGCGCGGCTAGCACACGGCCTGAATCGAAACATTATACAGATCAGATGTCGCTGTTCGTAACGCACCGAACCAAGCCCGTCTGGTTTGATCCGGCTGACTTGGCAAAACACCAGGAGCGCGCGTACCGGCCCTGATTGTCACAGCTAAATTCAATGATATAACCCATTTGTCTTGGTCGCCCCAAAGGAAACCCCCGATGAAATCGAAGCGTTTTGCGCTGTCCAGCGTAGCCATTGTTGCGTTGATGATGCCGGTTGCTTCCGGCGCGCGTGCGCCGGAAGCAACAGCGGCACCTGCCCCCGTCGCATCGCTGATCAAAAAGGTCGACATTCCCCATCAGCGCTTCACCCTGCCCAATGGGTTGCGCGTCATCGTGCACACCGATCGCAAGGCGCCGGTGGTGGCGGTATCCGTATGGTACAATATCGGGTCGAAGTTTGAGCCAAAGGGCCGGACCGGATTTGCGCATTTGTTTGAACATCTGATGTTCAATGGTTCAGAAAATGCTCCCGGCGATTTCTTTGAACCGCTGAAACAGGTCGGCGCGACTGACCTGAACGGCACCACCAATTTCGACCGCACCAATTATTTTGAAACCGTCCCCACGCCAGCGCTCGAAAAAACGCTGTTCCTGGAAAGCGACCGGATGGGTTATCTGCTCGGTGCGGTAACGCAGGCTGTGCTCGATGAACAACGCGGGGTCGTGCAAAACGAAAAGCGTCAGGGCGATAACCAGCCTTACGGCCTGTTGCAGTACAAGATTTTCGGCGGGCTTTATCCAGAAGGCCATCCCTATGGCCATACCGTCATCGGGTCGCTGGCTGATCTTGATGCTGCCAGCCTTGATGATGTGAAGGGCTGGTTTCGCAACCATTATGGGCCGAACAATGCCGTGTTGGTGCTCGCCGGCGATATCGATGTGAAAACCGCCAAAACGCTTGTCACCAAGTATTTCGGCAGCATCGCGCGCGGCCCCGATACCGCGCTGCCCGCCGTGGCGATCCCCACGCTCGCCGCCCCCAAGGCCGATGTGATCAAGGACCGGGTTGCGGCGACGCTGGTAACGCGGCTGTGGGCAGTGCCCGGCCTGAACGATCCCGATGCCGCCGGGTTGACGGCGGCAGCATCGGTGCTGGGCGGCCTGTCCAGCTCACGGCTCGCCAATGTGCTGGTGCGCAAGGAAAAGCTGGCGGTTCAGGCGAGTGCTGGATTTGGCGCGCAGTCGCAGGCGGGCGTGTTTCAGGTTGTGATGGTCGTGCGCCCCGGCGTCGATGTCGCGCTCGCGAACAAGCGACTGGATGAAGTGATTGCCGATTTTCTCAAAACCGGGCCAACGGCGGACGAACTGCAGCGTACCGTGACATCCAGCGTGACGCGCCGGATTGCGGGGCTGGAATCGGTTGGCGGATTTGGCGGCAAGGCGGTGGCGTTGGCATCGGGTGAGCTATTCTCAAACGACCCCGTTTTCTTCAAAAAGCAGCTGGCAGACTTGGCGGCGCAAACCCCCGCTGGGGTACAGGCGATTGCGCAAAAATGGCTGGCGCGCCCGGTATACGCCGTTTCGGTGGAAAGCGGCCCGCGTGAAGCGACAGGCGACGTCGCGGTTGCACCAAAGCCCGCCCCCGCAGCGCCAGCCATCCCTTCCCAGGGCACGCGCGGCGCGCAGCCGACCGTGGGTGCGGTGGCCAATCTTGTTTTCCCCAAGGTGGAGCGTACGCGGCTGCGCAACGGCATAGAGCTGATCTATGCCCAGCGCGATGCCGTGCCGATTACGCGCGCGCAAATCAGCTTTGACGCTGGTGCCACGGCTGATCCTGCCGACAAATTGGGTGTCCAGCAATTGACCTTGTCGTTGCTTGACGAGGGCACATTGTCGCGCGATTCGATTGCGATCGCCGAAGAGCGCGAGCGGCTGGGCGTTAGCTTTGGTGACGGCACCAGCGCAGATCGCACATTCCTGAGCGCCTCCTTCCCCAGCGCCAATGCGGCCGGCGGGCTTGATCTTTTTGCCGATGTTGTGCGCAATCCGGCGTTCCGAGCAGAGGAGGTGGCGCGGCTGCGCAACGCCCAGCTCGCCGGTATCCAGCAAGAGCTGACCAACCCGCAGGGCCTTGCCGGGCGCGTGCTGCCCAAGCTCGTTTACGGTGCGGCATCGCCATATGCCAAGACGGCTGCGGGCGGGGGTGATCCGGCAGCGGTTGCCAAGCTGACCCGTGACGATCTGGTCGCGTTCCAGCAGGCCTGGTTGCGTCCGGAAAAGGCCAAGATGTTCGTTGTCAGCGATTTGCCGCTGGCGCAGGTAAAGGCCATGCTCGATGCGCGTTTCGGCGATTGGACCGGGGCGGGCACCGCGGGCGTGAAGGATTTCAGCGTTGGTGCGGTCCAGGCAACCCCGCGTATCGTGTTGATTGACCGACCCGATTCACCGCAATCGGTTATCGTCGCCGGGCAGTTGACGCCGCTGAAAGGCAGCGACGATCTGCTCGACGCAGAGGTCGCTAATGACGTGCTTGGTGGCGATTTTCTGTCGCGCATCAACATGGATTTGCGCGAAACAAAACATTGGTCTTACGGCGCTGGTGGCGGGTTTCGGCGGAATGAAAATGCCGTGACCTATGCGATCAGCGCCCCGGTGCAGGCCGACAAGACGGGCGAATCGATCGCATCGTTGATGGCCGATTTGAAGGCGTTTTTGGGGCCGCAGGGGATAACCCCGGTTGAGTTTGAACGCACGATCAACGGGGCGACTCGCGAGCTGGCGGGTAACTTCGAAACAGCCGGTGCCGTGCTTGGCGCGATGCTCCAGAATGACCAATTCAAGCGTGCGGATGATTACTACGCCACCATCACGCAAAAATATCGCGCGATGACGCCGGCGGGGCTTGACGCTGCGGCACGCAAGGCGATCAACCCCGATAATTTCGTGTGGGTCGTGGTGGGTGATGCCAAGGTTGTGCGCACCCAGCTTGACAGCCTTGGCTTGCCGGTTGAGGTGATTTCAGCCGCCTCTGTTGCGGCCACGAAATGACAACCGAACACGCAGGAGAAGACATCATGGCCGCTATCGATGGCACCTGGAATACTGTTGTAAAGTCACCGCTGGGCGACAACGCCGCCGTCGTCACCGTGAAGAGCGATGGCGCGACCTGGACCGGCACCAGCTCCGGCCAGATGGGTTCAGTCGACATCACCGACGGCACCGTTGATGGCAACACCATCAAGTGGACGATGGCGATGACCGTGCCGATGCCGATGACGCTGACGTGCGAAGCCACGATCGATGGTGACACGATCACGGGTTCGGTCGGCGCAGGCGCGTTTGGCAGCTTCCCGATGACGGGTACGCGCGGCTGATTTTCTGGCCGATGGATTGATGATGGCGGCCTGGCTTTCCCATTGGGAAGGCCGGGCCGTTTTCATTTCGGGGTGCCGGAAAAGCGTTCAAAACGTCAAAAAATGCGCGCAAAACGCACGGCTTTGGCGCGTAATTACCCCAAATCTGCCAGTTTTTACCGCAAAAGCCGCGTAATATGACCCATTTTGCGGCCTTTGCGCACGCTTTTGCCGTAAAGGTGAACATGCGCGTCGCGTTCTGCCAACATGGCCAGCGCGGCATTGGCATCATCCCCGATCAGGTTCGTCATCTCAACCCGGCGCGCGGTTAACCCGGTATCGCCGAGCGGCAGCCCGCAGATCGCGCGGATGTGATTTTCGAACTGGCTGGTCACCGCGCCCTCGATTGTCCAATGGCCGCTATTATGGACGCGGGGAGCCATTTCGTTGAACACCGGGCCGTCCGCCCCGACGAAGAATTCGCAGGCCAGCACGCCGACATGGCCAAGCTGATCGGCGATCCGCCCGGTCAGCGCCGCTGCCTCCCCCCATTGCCGGGCAATTTCGGGCGGGGCGGGCAGCGATGACCTTGCGAGGATGCCGTCGACATGCTCATTCCAGGGCGGCGGATAGCTGACCATCGATCCGTCCTGCCCGCGCGCCAGGATGATCGAAAATTCGTGGCTGAAATCGACAAACCCTTCCAGGATCGCGGGCCGACCGCCAATCGCAGCCCAAGCCGGGTCGATATCGGCATCGCTGCTCAGCCGCACCTGACCCTTGCCGTCATAGCCCATCCGCAGCGTCTTCAGGATTGCTGGCACACCAATGCTGGCGGCGGCGGCGCGGAGTTCATCGAGGGAGGTGACGAGCCGCCACGGCGCGGTGCGCCCGCCCAGATCACCGACATAGCTTTTCTCCGCCGCCCGGTCCTGCGCGGTGGCGAGCGAGGCGGGGCTGGGATGCACGGGCAGCTTGGTGGCGAGATAATCGATCGGCTCCAGCGCGATATTTTCAAATTCATAGGTGACGACATCGCTGGAGGCGGCAAAATCATCGAGCACGATGCGGCTATGGTAATCGGCGCGCGTAAAGCTGGAGGCGGTTTGCGCGGCCACCGCCTCTTCATCCGGCGCCAGCACGCGGGTGTTATAGCCAAGCTGGGCCGCCGCAATGCCCAGCATCCGCCCAAGCTGCCCGCCGCCCAAAATGCCGATGGTGGAACCGGGGGGAAGGGGGGTCACCGCCCCCATCACGCCGGATCAGTGGCGACGCTGTCGGTCTGCGCCGCGCGCCAGACCTGTAATTGCTGTGACAGCACCGGATCGGCCAGCGCGAGGATGGCGATGGCGAGCAGCCCGGCATTTTTTGCCCCCGCCTTGCCAATCGCCAGCGTGCCCACCGGAATGCCCGCCGGCATCTGCACGATGGAAAGCAGGCTATCCATCCCGTCGAGCGCCTTTGATTGCACCGGCACGCCCAGCACCGGCAGATGCGTCATCGCGGCTGCCATGCCGGGCAAATGCGCCGCGCCGCCTGCGCCCGCAATAATCACCTTCAACCCGCGATCCGCCGCGCCGGTGGCATAATCGACCAGCCGCTGCGGCGTGCGGTGCGCCGAGACAACCTTGGCTTCATACGCCACACCCATCGCATCCAGAATCTCGGCGGCGTGGCGCATCGTCTCCCAATCGGAAGTGCTGCCCATGATAATGCCGACCTGCGGGTTCATGGGACGGCGTTAGCGGGGGACGGCTTGGGGCGCAACAATTGTGGGGGTGGGGGGGGATGGCTGGCATTGGAAGGTGGGATGGGTACTGATTGGGATTCGGCCTAATTTCGGGCGTAAACCGATTTTTGGTTGCTCTCCAAATTCGGACATTCGTTCATGTCGCCACGTCAAGGTGTGTCAGGAAGAGGCTGTCTGGAAATTGGCGGAAGCGGCAAATTCCAAACAGGCCCTACGAGCAGCGAGCGGAGATTTGGGATGCGTACTGCCCAGCGTCGCGCCGCGCAAACATAACGAGCTGATAGACGCCGGTTGACACGATAATTGGGCGATAGGCCCCCTGTGTACCCATAAGTGAGCGCCAGATAGGGGTGTTGCGGTCAGAAAGGACGGCCAAGCCCACCGTGAACCCTGTTCCACGGGGTGGCTGTATGAATAGCTGGCACGTGCCCTGCACCGAGAAGACAAACTTTGTCTCGGTCTCGCCATTTACGTCCAAAAAGGCTGACAGTGCGTATGATTTATTCGTCAAATCCGCAGACACATCCAAGTACGGTTTTAAAATTGCTGGCGCACGTGACGGATCCCGCTCAGCGATCTGTAAACGGTTTAGTACCTCGGTAAGGAGTATGAGAATCTCGTCAGTGTTGCTTTCTATTTTTTCAAGCTTCTGGTTTAGAGCGATCTGAACATTTTTGAGATCGTTCGACGATAAAATTTTCCGCTTCGCCAATTCGTTAAATTTTTTCACAACCTCTCTTAGTTGAACGTTATTTACATTACACACAATCTCAAGTTGATTGATTTGCGAGTTGAGTGTCACCGGGCTTCCGCAGCCACTGGTTCTTATCTGTGCGCTAGTCAGGCTAGATAGCGAGAAGGCGAAAATTACGATCAGAAGTACCGTAATACTTTGCGTTATTTGATTCATTTATCAATCTCGGGACAAGTTATTGTCATATTACCGATGCTACTCCCGTTTGTCACTGGCGCGCATGGCCCCGTCGTCTGAGCGTTGGATACTATAATCGATGTGGGCGTCGCGGTTTGTGGTGCGGGGCGTAACTCAGACGGGATTTTGGTGCTGGCATCAGCAGATTGATTTGTCGGTTCGCTTGGCGGCGGGGCAGTGGCGTGCGGCACAGTTGCTATCACAACTAGGAACAGGACGGCGACCAAGAACCATACACCCACGCCTAGCAAGGAGGTCATCGGAGAGGTCCGTTTTGCCGTGTTATAAATAAGAAACGCCCCGCACAGCACAATGAGAGCATAAAGCGTAAGCACCGTGGCTCCTGCCCGCTCAACGATGTCCGCAGCGTACGTCCAAATTCCTATTGCCACGATGCCTCCACCGAACGCCTGTCAAATATTTTATAATCATCGTTAGACGATAAACAGGATAACGAAGGTTCGAATCATTAGCAAGTTCACGGATCAATCAGTGTAAATCGGCTCCATATATGTCGCAAAGACTACCCGATCAACCTCGCCGAGCAAATCTTTAATAATCTCGGAAACTGGTAGCTCGTCGCTACCCCTATGACAAGATTCATGATCCCAACTGTGATTCCTGACCATGGCTTCAGTCAATTTATAATTAGTTTTTCTCTTATAAATTCGCGCAGAGTATTTGGTCCACTCCTCCGTTATGAACGCCATACGAAATAATTATTCAATTGTCTTGTCGATTCTATTGCCACGGCAGATTCTTAATGGTCGCGGAGTGGTGAGCAAGGGCTGAGACTGGAAGCTATCGACTGTGCTCGGAGCGTGGGAACGGAAGCTGTTCTCGTGGGAAAATCCAAAACCCGCCTAGCCGCAACCGGCCCACCTGTTGCCGCTAACATCTCCGAAAACGAACGACCCCTGCCGGGCAACGGCGGCTTGGCCCGGAACGACCACAACTGCACAGCGGCGGACACCGGGGCCACACCCGAAACCGGCCGACGGCTACCAATCGATCCCGAAGGCTAAACCGCGTTCGGCAGCCAATCGGCTGTGATCTCGCCGCTATGCCCGTCTGGCGCCAGCGCGGCGCGTAGGGCTTTCAGTAGCGGGGGCAGGGCTTGCGTGAAGGCGTAGGGCGGGTTGATGATGAACAAGCCTGCACCGTTATAAATGCCGGGCTGATCGATATCATACAGCCAATGCTCCACCGTCAGCAATTTGGGGATGCCGATCCTGCTGAGCTGCTGCTTCCAGCGCGCATGCGCAGGCCGGTCTTTCAGCGGATACCAGATCACCGTCACGCCGTGCCCCCATTTGCGCATGGCGGCGGCCAGGGTGGCGGTGATGCGGGCGCGTTCATCGGTCTGTTCATAGGGCGGATCGACCAGCACCACGCCGCGCGGCGTTCGGGTGGGCAGCATCGCCAGCCACAGCTCATATGCGTCGCGCTCATGGACGGCAGCGGGGGTGCCGCGCATCGCGCCGCGCAGGGCATAGGCGTCCTCGGGATGCTTTTCGTTGAGGATCAGGACATCGTCTGCGCGCAATAGCTGCGCCAGAATGTGCGGCGAGCCGGGGTAGAGCAGCGGATCGGGCCCGGTATTCACCGCGGCTATGGCGGCGCGGTAATCGTTCAGCACGGGGTTCTGGTCGGCAAAGGCGCGCAGCACGCCCTGTGTTGCCTCTCCGGTGCGTTGGGCCTGATCACTGCCCAGGTCGTACAGCCCGCAGCCGGCATGGGTGTCAAGCAGGGTCAGCGCAGAGGGTTTTTGCTGCAAGGCCTGGATAAGGGCGATCAGCAGGCTGTGCTTCACCACATCGGCGCTGTTGCCGGCATGGAAGGAATGGCGATAATTCATGGCGCTTCAGAACCCAAACGATCCGCCCGCAGCAGCGCTGCCGGGTGCCGCGACCGCCGCAAACTGGCCCGGCGCAAGGCCCGCGACGGTCCACTCGCCGATTGCCCAGCGCACCAAGCGCAAGGTGGGCAGCCCCACCGCCGCCGTCATCCGGCGCACTTGCCGGTTGCGCCCTTCGCGGATCGTGATTTTCAGCCAGCTATCGGGGATGGACTTGCGCTGGCGGATCGGCGGATCGCGCGGCCACAGGTCTGGCGCGTCGATGCGGGCAACATCGGCGGGCAGGGTCATGCCATCGTTGAGCTGGACGCCGTGGCGCAAGCGTTGCAGCGCCTGCTCCTGCGGATCGCCCTCGACCTGGACGAGATAGGTTTTGGGCATTTTGAAGCGCGGATCGGCAATGCGCGCCTGCAGCCGCCCATCATCGCAGAGCAGCAGCAGCCCCTCACTGTCGCGGTCGAGCCTTCCGGCGGGATAGACGCCCTTCACCGTAATGAAATCCGATAATGTCGCGCGCACCGTGGGCAATCCGCTGTCGGTGAATTGCGACAAGACCCCGAACGGTTTGTTGAACAAAAGCAGCTGGGCCATGCGGAGACCATATCGCTCGATTGCGGCTATGTCTTCACACCCCTGATGCCGCCGCCAGATTGGCTGCCCGTCCGGCTTCAGCCCTTTGGTGGGCGGGGGAACAGCACGGGCGTGTTTTTTCGATACGCTTGATAGGCGGGGTTATCGCCCCAGCGTGCCTTTGCAATGCCATCCAGCAGATTGATGCCGCTCACCCGGGTCAACAGCAGGTACACGAATATCGGCGAGATGACCGCCAGCCATGACCAACCCGACAGGAGCGGGATCGCCATCACCAAAATGCCGAACCACAGCGTGATCTCGCCAAAATAATTGGGGTGTTGCGACCATGCCCAGAGCCCGGTGGCGATGAATTTATCCTTGTTCGCGGGGTCTTTTTTGAACTGCCGCTTCTGGCTGTCTGCCACCACTTCAAAGGCAAAGCCGATCACCCAGATCGCCGCGCCTGCCCAGAACAGGCCATCCAGCGGCGCGGTTTGCCCCGATGTGATGATCACCAGCGCTGCCGATGCCGTGAAGATCACCCAGATGGCCTGCAACGTCCAGGCGACCAGAAACCGGGGCGGATTGACCTTTATCTTTTCAAATCTTTGGTCTGCGCCGCCGGCTGCATGAATGCGGCTGAACAGGAAGCTGCCGAGCCGGATCGTCCAGATGCCGACCATCGCGGCGACAATCATCGCTCTGGCATCAAGCGGCGAGGCGCTGGCGGCGGCGACGCCGATCACGGACAGATAGGTCAGCGCGCCGACCGTGTCGTAGTAGGTGTCCTTCTGCGCCAACGCGGACGGGATGAAGGCCAGCCAATTCACCGCGAAAGCGAGCAATGCGCACACGAAAACGGCCGGATATGCGCCGATTTTGATGCTGTTCGCCCCCGCAAGCGCGGCAAAGCCAAGGCCCAGCGCGCTGACGAAGGCGACCGTCAGCAGGCTTTGCGCAGCCCCCCGGAAGGACCATTTGGTCTGCGATGGCATTGCTTGCTCCCCTTCAACGTGCGGCATCATACCATGCGGCCAGATCCTGATGCATCTGCTTCAATGCTTCGGGGTTCAGGTAGATCATGTGCCCGGCTTCATAATATTTGAAGCTGATGTTGCGGCGGCGGCTTTCGTCGAGCTGCATGTGATTGGCGTCGAACTCCGCGCCGTAAAACGGCGTGGCCATGTCGTAATAACCGTTCATGAACAGTACTTTGACGTAAGGATTGGTGCGCATCATATATGCGAGATCGACGGCGGTGTTGGGGGCCGGTTGCGGGCCGTTGCTGCCGGGTGCGCGGTGCCGCCAATCCCAGTCAAAGCCGCTTTCGCGCGCCGACAATTTATAGGGCATATCGGTTTTATACCCCAGGGTGCGCGTGGCATAATCCATGAAGTTGGCGATGTACGCGCCAGTAATCGCGGTGGAGGCGGGATCGTCAATCGGGCTGTCGGCATTGGCGTCGGCGACGGTTTGCAAATAGCGCGAATCAAGCCGCCCGGTGGAAACGCGGCGATCCCGCAACAGCTCGGTTTGGAAATGACCCAGATCAATGCGCAGGTTGGCGCGCAGGATGAATGCCTCTGACAGCCCGGTATAGGCCGCCATCTGCCTGGCGACCGCCTGCGCTTCGCCAGGCGTTATCGTGTCGCCCTTGGCAAGGGCGGCGGCATAGGCACCGCTG
>JBBSCC010000087.1:0-11220 GCA_038250735.1 Sphingomonadales bacterium
CTGCAATCGCCAGAAACACCAGAAATGCGCCGGGGACGATCAGCTCTGCCGCGCCGAGCAGAATTGCTGTCGCAATCCAGATCAGCGCGGCATTGGCGATCAGGGCATCAAGGCTCACTGGTCTTGTGGCTCAAACGGTCCCCGTACCTGCGGCGGCGCAGCTTTGGTGGGGGCAGGGGGGGAAGCCACATGGTCACTCAAGGCTTCCCGCGCCAGTGCGCCAATGCCGCCCAGCGTGCCGATCAACTGCGTCGCTTCCACCGGGAACAGGATCGTCTTGGCATTGGGCGATGTCGCGAACTTGCCGACCGCCTCAACATATTTCTGCGCAATGAAATAGTTGATCGCCTGCGCACTGCCCTGTTCAATCGCGATCGACACCAGCTCGGTTGCCTTTGCTTCGGCCTGGGCGGCGCGTTCGCGCGCTTCTGAATCGCGGAAGGCCGATTCCTTGCGGCCCTCTGCTTCAAGAATCCGGGCCTGTTTCTGCCCTTCGGCGCGCAGGATTTCAGAGGCGCGCGATCCTTCGGCGTCGAGAATGTTCGCGCGTTTCTCGCGCTCGGCCTTCATCTGGCGCGCCATCGCGTTGACGATGTCGACCGGCGGGCGGATGTCCTTGATCTCAACCCGCGTGATTTTCACGCCCCAGGGGTTGGTGGCGTGATCAACGACGCTCAACAGCCGGGCATTGATTTCGTCGCGCTTTGACAGCAGCTCATCGAGGTCCATCGATCCCATCACGGTGCGCAAATTGGTGGTCGCCAACTGCATGATCGCGACGAACAAATCGCTCACCTCATAAGCGGCCTTGGCGGCATCAAGCACCTGGAAAAACACCACCCCGTCCACCGCGACCATCGCGTTATCCTTGGTGATAATCTCCTGCTGCGGCACATCCAGCACCTGCTCCATCATGTTGATGCGCTGGCCGACGCCATAGAAAAACGCGGGGTAGAAATTCAGCCCTGGCCGCGCGACCGTGGTGAAGCGCCCGAAATGCTCAATCGTATACTGATACCCCTGGCGAACCATTTTCACGCTCGCCAGCAGATAGCCGATCACTAGCACCAGCAACCCGGCGACTAGGCCGATAACAACTTCCATCACGTGACACTCCTGTGCGCCGCGCCAAGGGGCGGCCCGTTTGTCGATATCGACGCTTAATTCTACCACCTTTCTGGCGCGCTAACAGCGGAATGCGACATGGGCGCTCTGCAATCGGTGCGCTTTCGGGTTGTCGAGTTATCTCCAAAACGCGCCCTAGCGCCCCGGCGCTCCTTTGGTTACATGGGCCGCCACGTCTTCCCACGCTTCAGGAACGGGCATCCATGGAAATTCGCCTCGGCCTCACCTTTGATGATGTTCTGCTGTATCCGGCGGAAAGCGATATCGTGCCCAGCATGGCCGATCCGCGCACGCGGTTGACGCGGGCCATATCGCTCAACATCCCGATGCTGTCATCGGCGATGGATACCGTGACAGAGGCCGATATGGCGATTGTGATGGCGCAGCTAGGCGGCATCGGCGTGCTCCACCGCAATTTGTCGATCGATGAGCAGGTTGCCGCCGTGCGCCAGGTGAAGCGGTTTGAATCGGGCATGGTCGTCAACCCCATCACGATTGCGCCCGATGCCACGCTGGCGCAGGCGCAGGCGCTGATGACGCGGCACCGGATCAGCGGTATTCCGGTGGTGGAAAAGGGCGGTCGTCTGGTCGGCATTGTCACCAACCGCGATGTGCGCTTTGCGGAAAACCCGAACCAGCCCGTCGCCGAACTGATGACGCATGATAACCTTGCCACTGTTTCGCCTGGCGTCAGCCAGGAAGAGGCGCGGCGGTTGCTGCATCACCGGCGCATTGAAAAGCTGCTGGTGGTGGATGATGCCTATCACTGCATCGGCCTGATCACGGTGAAGGATATCGAAAAGGCGGTCACCTATCCCAACGCCACCAAGGACGCGACCGGCCGGTTGCGCGTGGCGGCGGCGACGACGGTGGGCGATTCGGGATTTGAACGGACCCGCGCGCTGGTGGAGGCGGAGCTTGATCTGGTGGTGATCGATACCGCCCACGGCCATAACCGCGATGTCGCCCGCGCCGTAGAGCGGGTGAAGGCGCTGTCGAATTCGGTGCAGGTCGTGGCAGGCAACGTCGCGACGGCAGAGGCGACGCGCGCGCTGATCGATGCAGGCGCGGACGCGATCAAGGTGGGCATTGGCCCCGGCTCCATCTGCACCACCCGCGTCGTGGCGGGCGTAGGCGTGCCGCAATTGACGGCGATTATGGATTGCGCAGCAGAGGCTGCAAAATCAGGCGTACCGGTAATCGCCGATGGCGGCATCCGCACATCGGGCGATGTTGCCAAGGCGCTGGCGGCAGGAGCATCCAGCGTGATGATCGGATCGCTGCTGGCGGGGACCGAGGAAGCACCGGGCGAGACGTTCCTGTACCAGGGCCGCGTGTATAAATCCTATCGCGGCATGGGCTCGGTCGGCGCAATGGCGCGCGGCTCTGCGGATCGGTATTTTCAGCAGGATATCAAGGATCAGCTGAAACTGGTGCCTGAAGGGATTGAGGGGCAGGTGCCATTCAAGGGGCCTGCCAAGGATGTGATTCACCAGCTGGTCGGCGGTGTTCGCGCCGCGATGGGCTATACCGGCGCACGCACGATTGAAGAATTGCAGCAGCGCGCGCGCTTTGTGCAGATCACCAATGCGGGCTTGGCCGAAAGCCATGTTCATGATGTCTCCATCACAAGGGAAGCCCCCAATTACCCAACGCGCTGAACCATGACGCCCTCTGCCCGCGTCCAGGCCGCCATTGAGCTGCTTGACGGCATCATCATCGCCGCGCGCGAAGGCGGTGCCGCCGCCGATACGCTGATCGCACGCTATTTCGCTGATCGCCGCTATGCCGGCAGCAAGGACCGCCGGGCCGTGCGCGAGCTGGTCTATGCCGCGATCCGGCTGGTGGGGGAACGGCCTGCGCATGGCCGCGCGGCGATGCTGGCGGTGGCAAAGCGCGATCCAGCGCTGGCCGCGCTGTTCGACGGATCGACGCACGCACCCGCGGCCATTGGCGCAAGCGAGCATGCGGCGGCGGTGGGCGTCGCGCCGGTCTGGCTGCTGGGCAAACTATACGCATCGGGCATTGCTGATGATGAATTGCCCGCGCTGGTGGATCGTGCGCCGCTCGACATTCGTGTCAACCGCGCGAAAGCCGATCCTGCCACGGTAATCGCCACGATTCCGGGGGCGGAACCTTCTCCCCATGCGCCGGATGGCGTGCGCCTGCCTGCAGGCACCCAGATCGAGGCGCTAGACCTTTGGGCGGATGGCGCGATTGAGGTGCAGGATGAGGGCAGCCAGATTGTCGGCATGGCCGCCGGTGCTGCGCCGGGGATGACGGTGATTGATCTGTGCGCAGGCGCGGGCGGCAAGACGCTGGCACTGGCGGCAGGCATGAACGGTGAGGGGCGGCTGATCGCGTGCGATATTGATCGCCAACGGCTGTCGAGATTG
This sequence comes from Sphingomonadales bacterium, assembly GCA_038250735.1. Taxonomy (GTDB): domain Bacteria; phylum Pseudomonadota; class Alphaproteobacteria; order Sphingomonadales; family Sphingomonadaceae; genus Sphingomonas. Next base: position 3,522 of record JBBSCC010000087.1, read on the forward strand.
GCACCGCGGGCAGCGCGAGCGGGCGTCAACTTTATCGATACGCGCCTGCTCAATCCCGGTCAGGAGGCTGAAAAGCTCGCTGATCTGGCGGGACAGGCCGATGTCGTGCTGATCGACGCGCCCTGTTCGGGCACCGGCACCTGGCGGCGCAATCCCGAAGCGCGCTGGCGGCTGAATCAATCGCGGATTGACCGGTTGGTGGCCGCGCAACGCGATCTGCTGGCGATTGCCAAGGGGCTGGTAAAACCGGGCGGCGCGATTGTGTATATCGTTTGCTCACTGCTGGATGAGGAGGGGGCGGACCAGATTGCTGCCTTTGCCGGGGCCAATCCGGGTTGGGTGCCGCAGCCCCTGTCGCTCCCCGCCGGGCGGCAGCATGTGGGCGGCATCCGGCTAACGCCAGCGCGGGACTCGACCGACGGCTTTTTTGTCGCAAGACTGCAGTCGCCATGCTAGCCCAAGACCAAGTTCACCCTAGTCCGTCGTTGTTGGAGACGTTCATGCGTATCTCGACCGTGTCTGTTGCTGCCGCGCTTGCCATTGTTTCGCTGTCGACCTCGCTCCACGGCCAGCGCCCTGACAGCCAAATCGATGCGCGGTCGCTGTCGCTGCTGGCAGCGGGCAAGGCTGCACAGGCGGCGGGCAATCTGGACGCGGCGGCGGATACGCTGGAAACGGCGCTGGCGGTTGATCCGCGTAACCGCGCGGCATTTGTGGCGCTGGGCGATGTTGCCGAAGCACGCGGCCTATCCGGCAAGGCGATCCGCTTTTACCGGGAGGCGTTGCTGCTCGAACCCAATGATGTCGCCGCATTAAAGGGGCAGGGCCAGGCCTACGTCAGCAAGGGCGCCATCGAACGCGCGCGCCAGAACCTCGCCAAGATCCGCAAGATTTGCGCCAAGGGCTGCACAGAGGCGACCGTGCTGGCCGCATCGATACTGAAGGGGCCACCAGCCACCGTGATCGCGTCGCAACCAGCCAAGGTGCCTGCCGCGCAGTGATGTTGGGGATGGGTGATTTCCACCAAAGTTAGGTTATGGCTTTGTGGGCACGCCGGATACTTCGGAAAGCTGAGCCAAGCCTTTTTCCGGCACGAACCGTGTTTCACCCGGCGCGAGCGCTACGAGTGCGGCACGGTAAGGGACGGAAAAAAGTGCGTAGTTATCCCTTTCAACAAAGGACAGCTTTGTTGTTCCCCCGCGAAGGCGGGGGCCCAGACTGGACCCCCGCCTTCGCGGGGGAACAAGGAACTTGGCATTCGGTTGGAAATGGTCTGCTTCGTTGGCCGAAACGAGTAAATACTGAACAAGTACGCGGTCCCCGAACGGATCGGTGAGAAGCTGACTACCCCCGCGCCGCCGCCAGCACTTTGGCCAGCGCCACAAATTCCGCCACGCTCACCGTTTCCGCGCGCCGGGTGGCGGCAATGCCCATCGCCTCCAGCGCATCGACCGCACCGGGCACGCTTTTAAGGCTCTGGCGCAGCATCTTGCGGCGCTGGCCGAATGCAGCGGCGGTGATCTGTTCCAGCATCCCAAGCGGCACGCCAGCGGGGCTTTCCAGCGGCGTCAGGTGAACCACCGCAGACATCACCTTGGGCGGCGGGGTGAAAGCTGATCGGTGGACCGGCATCGCGATGCGGGCCGTGGTGCGCCACTGCGCCAGCACCGCCAGCCGCCCATAATGTTCGCTATCCACGTCCGCGACGATGCGGTCCGCGACTTCCTTTTGAAACATCAGCGTCAGGCTTTGCCACCACGGTGCCCAAGGCGCGGACAGCCAGTTTACCAGCAGTGCGGTGCCGATATTATAGGGCAGGTTCGCCACGATATGCGGGTGCCCGGTGAACAGTGACGGCGCGTCAATTGCCATCGCATCCTCCTCAATCACGCGCAGCTTGCCCGGATAGGCCTCGCCCAGTTCTGCCAGTGCCGGGATGCAGCGCCGGTCGCGCTCCACGGCGGTTACGCTGGCTCCAGCCGCCAGCAACGCACGGGTTAGCCCGCCCGGGCCAGGGCCGACTTCAAACACCTCTGCCCCGTCAAGATCGCCCGGAATGCGCGCAATCCGCCCGAGCAACTGCCCGTCGAGCAGAAAATTCTGCCCCAGCGCCTTGCTCGCCTGTAATCCGTGCCGCGCAATCACGTCGCGCAGCGGCGGCAGCACCGTCACCCGAATTCGGCTCGGCGCGCAGCGGCGCTGGCGGCAAGCTGGATCGCGGCAATCGTCGCGCCGGGCTGGGCCAAATCCTTGCCGGCAATGTCAAAAGCGGTGCCGTGATCGGGCGATGTGCGGACGATCGGCAAGCCCAATGTCATGTTCACGCCATCATCGAAATGCAGCGTTTTTAACGGGATCAGCGCCTGATCATGATAGCAGCACAGTGCCGCATCATAGCGGGCACGGGCGCGTGGGTGGAACATCGTATCAGCGGCAAGCGGCCCGACAATGTCCATCCCCTCATCGCGCAACAGCGCGACCGCTGGCATCAATATATCGATTTCCTCGCGCCCCATTGATCCCTGTTCGCCGGCGTGCGGGTTAAACCCGGCCAGCGCGAGCCGGGGGTTTTCAATCCCGAAATTCCGGGTCAGCCCGCGCGCGGTTACCCGCGCTTTTGCAACGATCAGGTCAATCGTCAGCATCGCCGACACGTCATTCAGGGGCACGTGTGTGGTGATTGGCACGACGCGTAACGATGGGCCTGCCAGCATCATCACCGTATTTTCGCGGGAAATGCCGCACCGTTCCGCCACAAATTCGGTCTGGCCCGGATCAGTGAAGCCGATGTGATAAAGCTGCGCCTTGGATACCGGCCCCGTTACCAGAGCGCCTGCCGCGCCCGACCGCGTCAGCCCCACGGCCAGTTCCAGCGCGTGCAGCGCACACCGTGCGCCATCCACATCGGGATGGCCGGGGTTGATGTTACCCGCATCCTGAATCGACAATACGGGCAGCGCGGTGCCGAACAGCGCCAGCGCATCGCTGGGCGCGCTTACCCGTTCGACAGGGCCGTCCCAGACTTTCTCGATTGCGCGCACGTCCCCCACCGCGAAAAACGGCGGTAGATTGTGCAGCGCGCGCAGCGCCCAGGCCTTTGCGACAACTTCGGGGCCGATCCCGGCGGGATCACCCATAGAGACAGCGATCGGTGCCAGCACCGGCCGATCAGCGATATTCGACGACGGCGTCGCGCCGTAAATCGCGGAGTTTGTGATCGGCGCGAAGGTTTACGCCGCGCTGCTCCATTTGCGACCGCACTTGTTCCATGCTCGGCATGGCGGCTGATTTCGGGTCATCACGGCCGCACAGCACCAATGCGCGAACCCCGTCCGTCGGCGATCCGAATGGTGGCGTCGATTCACCGATTTGCAGCGCGAGCATTAGCTCCTGCAGCTGGGCGGGCAGGTCGCGCACGCGCACCGCATTGTTATCCACCACCTCGGCACCGAATGCGGCGGCGGTTTTGGCGACATCGCCACACCCCTTGATGCCCTGAGTCATCTTGGCAAAGGCGGCGACTTTTTCAGTTGCTTCGGCCTGGGTGATCCCGGGCTTGAAGCCCATGCTGATCTGGCGAAGGTTCAGCACGGCATCGCGCACATCCGCCGAACCCACTTTGCGCGTGTCGACCAAATATAGGATTGAATAGCCGCCCGGCACCGGCACTGGCCCGGCGAGCTGGTTGACCTTCATTTCAACGGCTGCCTGTGCAAGCGTTTCGGGAAGCTGCCCGGCGCGCACCCAGCCCAGATCGCCGCCCACCGCGCGGGTCGTTGCTTCTGATCGTTCCTGCGCAACCTGTTCAAATTGCTTTTCGCCCTTTTGAATAACCGCCATCAGCGCGCGTGCTTCGGAAAGAACCTGCTGCTCACGATCTTCGCTGGCGGTCAGGTAAATTTCCTTGACGTGGAATTCTTCCGAACCCTGATTGGCCTGCAACCGCTTGAGAATGCTCTCAACTTCGGTGTCGCCGACATTGATGAATGGCTCAACCTTGCGACGCAGATAGCGGCTCCAGGCAAGTTCGGCCTCAATCTGGCGGCGCAGCGATCGTTCGGATGACCCGATTTGCCGCAGATACAACCGCAGCTCCGGCACCGGCTTGTTAAAACTGCGCGCAACGCCTGAAAATCCGCGATCAATCTCATCCTTGGTGATCGTGACTTCGGCGGCCTTCGCTTCCTGAATTTGCAGCGTTTCGTCGATCAGGCTGCTGAGCACCTGTCGGCGCAGCTGTTCGCGGTCCTCGTCGCTGGGTTTCACATTGTTGGCGGCGATGATCAGCGCGACGCGCTGATCCACATCAGTGCCGGTGATGACGGCATCGTTCACAATGGCGGTTGGCTTGCGCACATTGGGGTCAAGCTTGCCGAAAATCTGAAGATTAGCGGGGATATTCAGCCCGGTATCAGGCAGCTGGCTGTCAGCCACAGTTTGCGCAATCGCGACGCTCGCCATTGTAAATCCAGTGGCAATGCCAGTGGCCAACAAGGCGGAACGGCCAATCCGGCGCATCTTTGCAAATGAATATATCACGGTCTTTATATTCCCACTAATCGATCAGATACAGGATCGCACGGGCCTGTTCGGCCATCATAGCTGAATGCAAGCTTAGCGCCCGAGGTTCTTGAATGCCAGCGTCAACAAGAAACTGTTGCCGCGCCGGGCGTCCCCGGTGTCCTGATAATCGCGCTTCCACGTAACGCCCAGCCGCAAACAATCGTCTTCATATGCAAAACCAATGCGGTGGCGCACGGGATCAAAACCATTTGCCTGCGATGTCGGGTCTTCGCTGCGCCCCGTCAGGTTCACGACCGCCGATCCGAATAGCGACCAGAAGCGCGCAAATTGCACGCGCCCGCCCGCGCGGATTTCCTCGCGATCGCGCAAATCCTCCAGCGAGAAGGCGATGTTCCGGTTCAGCCGCAAATATCCGAGCAGCAAATATGTGCCGCGCGTGCCAATTGTTGCGTCCACCTCATTGCGGCGAACCGCCAACCCGTCCTTGTCGAGCCGGTACCGATGGGTGATCGAAACCAGGTCCTTGTACCGCAAAACGTTGCGGCCAACGATGTCCGACACCCGGTCGCTTAGCCCGGCGCCGTCGGGAAACAGCGTGAAAGCCGATGTCAGGCGATAGCTTTGGCCAATGTTCGCGTCGAACGAGAAATCGGGCAGGCTGTATGCCCATTCGAGCCCATAGGTAATCCGGGTCGAATCCTCAAACCGGTCATAACCGGGAAAGCGGTTCAGCGAGAACAGGTTGGAATCTTCCAGGTCCACGGCGCGGGAATCTTCGTTCGGCACCGCCAGATTGCTCAGCCCCGGTGCGGCCACCAATTGCACCCGCGGGGTCAGCCGTTGAGCATTGCCCAGGAACTGCCCGATCAGCGGCCATTTTACGTCCAGCGCCGCCACGCCAATCGCGCGCCCGCGAAAACCATCGCGCCCCCGATAGCTGACGACGGTGGTGTCCAGCGTATCGTCGGTATGATAAATGTCGCCACGCGCCATCGCGGTCAGCGTTACTTCCTGGCCCAGCGAGGTGATCCGCCGCAAATCCCATTTCGCGCTGGCAAAGGCACGCTGGGTATCCTGCCCCGCCGATCGTCCAATCGCCAGCGAGTTGAACTGCAATTCCAGCCGCCCGCCATTCACGCCGACATTGTCGACCCGTCGGCGATAATCAATCTCGGGCAGCGCGATGGGCTGAAAACCCTGGCGGTCACCCACCCGCAGCGTTTGCACGGCCCAGCCAGCGACCGAAAAATAACTGTCGGCATCAATGCGTTCCAGCTTCAGCGTGTTGCGCAAAATATCAACGCGCGAAATATCATAACGGCGCAGGAACGTTCGGTCAGTGGTGGCCCGCAGCGATCCGCTGATGCTCCAATTGGGGTTCAGCTGGAACCTGCCGCTTGCGTCGATGTATCCGCGAAACACATTGTTGGCGGTTTGCGGGTTGGTCGACAGCGTATCGGTGCGATCGCTGACCGTGGCATAACCCTGAATGCGGTAAGCGCCGGTTGATGTAAGCGCGCGGTAATCCGCCTGAATCATCGGCAAGGCGGCACTGTACACGCGCGGCGTGATGGTCAGCCCGCGATTTGGCGCAAGCTTGAAATAATAGGGCAGGGCGAATTCAGCGCCGTTGACGCGGCTATACTTCAGGTCGGGGGTCAAAAATCCATTGTCGGTGCCGTCGCCGACAGGATTTGAAAACGCGGGCAGCGGCAAGGAAAAGATGCCGAACACGTTGACGCGTGCGCCCTTGTAATAAATGCGTTTCTTGTCGGGGTTGTACACCACCCGCAGCGCGGTGATTTTCCACGATGGTTCTTTGGGGCAATTGGCCGAATCGAGCACTGAACACGGGGTGTAGGCCGCGTCGTCCAGCGTGACGATGCCATCCTTGCGGCTGCCGCGATCGGCCGCCAATCGCCCGCCCTGATCCAGCACGACCAGCATATTTTCGACCACGCCGTCCTTCAGCGAATCGGTCAGCTCAATCGTATCGCCATAGGCGGCATCGCCGCCCGGATTGGTGATCACGATATTGCCGGTGGCGGTTACCAGCCCGGTTTTGCGGTTCCACACGATCCGGTCGGCGCGCAGCCGATCACCCTGGCGGAACATGCGAACGCCACCATTGGCGATGACAATATCGGCATTGCTGTCATATTCGATGCCATCGGCGCTGAACTGAACCTGGTCTGCCTCGCTTGGCAGGGGTGTTTCGCTGGGCGGTGGCAGCTCGACCGGGCGTTCTTGCAGATCCTGTGCCGATGCCGGTGCCGCCGCCAACAGCGCGCCAAGCAGCACGGATGTGAGCGCACAGGAGGCAAGAAGAACGGAACGCTTCACGCTGGCACAGTCCTCGAACAGTCGTCGACTGGCGGAAACGCCGCCACCTTTAGCGCGCCCTATCGCATTGCCGGGGCGGGGCTGCAATGTTGCTTCACCATTTCCCGTATCGACTTTACCCGGCCCGGATCGCAGGCCTAAGGAGGATGGGACTCCCCATTGATAGACGCTGCTAAGGATCAAGATGCAAATCCAGTTTTCCGCCACCCGTCCCGCCCCCATGCCAGGGGCAATGCCCGTGCTTGCCCTGGCTGTTGAAAAGGACGGCCTTGATCGGATCAATTTCGGCGCGCTTGATGCCGCCGCGCAGCGGCTGGCGCTGGGCGCAGCACGCGCGGCCCGGTTTGAGGGCGAGGCGGGCGCGATTGCCGAGGCATTTGTGGCGCAGGGCGATGCGGTTGTTCAATTGCTGCTGTTGGGCGTCGGGCCGGGCGCAGAAACCGATTATGAACGGGCAGGCGGTGCGTTGACAGCGCGGCTGTTAACGTCGGGCACTGAAGCCGTGGTGGTCGATTTTTCGAGCCTGGGCGGCGCACCTGCGGCAACATCGGTGGCGCGCTTTGCTGCGGCGGCGGTGCAGCGGAGCTGGCGGATCGACATTTATCGCACCAAGCTGGCTGAAAAAGCCAAGCCGACGCTGTCGTCGATCACGCTGGTGGGTGCACCCGAAGGGACAGATGCCGCTTGGCATGCCCAGCATGCCGTGACGATGGGGCTAAACCTGACGCGCACCCTTGTCGCGCTGCCACCGAACATCCTTTACCCGGTCAGCTTTGTTGAACGCTTCAAGGCTGATGTAGAGGGGCTGGGGCTGGAGATCAGCGTGCTCGGC
>JBBSCC010000088.1:0-11180 GCA_038250735.1 Sphingomonadales bacterium
ATGCCGCGCCCAGATTAGCAAAACCCGCCGCGCGCAACATTTCGTCGGGCAATGTCCCGCTCGCCGGCACCAGACCGCCGCCCTGCCAGATGAGCGCAGGGACCGGCATTCCAGGCGGTGGTTGGGCACGGCGCACCGCCTTTGCCATTTTCGCGGCGAGGGCAACACCGCGCTTTTCGTGCCCGACTGCGGCGGCAATCGTTCGGACCTGCGTTTCGCTTTCGGCCAGGCTTTGCGGCAGTGGCAGTTCCAGTGTGCGGACGTGCAACCGGGCAAGCGCGGCGGCTGTTGCGGGGGGTAAGGCTCCGCTCAGCAAAACCAGATCGGGGCGGAGCGCCAGTATCTCTTCCGCCGTCCCCGACGTGGCGCGGAAGCGCCGCGCCACGTCAATCGGGATAGATGTCGCGCGGGGGTCTTGCGAATAATGGCTGATCGCGGCGATTTGTGCTGCATCAGCAACGCGCATCAACACAGCGTCGATGCACGGATTTATCGACACAATCCGCAGCGCCCGTCCACCGGGATTGACGGGGGTTGGAGCGGGCGCAGAACCCGCCGCCCCGCACCCGCCAACCAGCAACACCAGCGTCAGCGCCAAGATTGCTAGGCGCATCAATAGCGCACCCGCACCCCAGCATATGCCGCACGGCCGGGCGACCCGAACAGCGGCACCGTTTCATACCGTTCATCGAACAGATTTTCGATCCGCCCATAAATTTCCGCCTGGCTGAACACCGGTAAGGCCGCGCGAATATCGGCAAGGAGATAACCGGGAATGCGCCGGGTATTCGCGGCATTGTCAAAGCTGTTTCCAACCGATGTCACTGTCGCCCCCGTGGTTAGCCCAAAGGCCCAGCGATAATCGACCGACGCATTCACGCTCTGGCTCGGGCGGCGCAGCAACCGCCTGCCAAAGGTCGCGCTGCCAACCGACCGGTTCTGGGCATCAAGATAAGTGTAATTGGCCTGAAACTGCAGCGACTCAACCGGGCGCAGCTTCAGGCTCAGCTCAACCCCCTGCGACACCGCCCGCTGGACGTTGTCATAGGTGCCAAAGGGTCTGTTCACGCAGATACCCGCCTGAACGGGACACGAAATGAAGTCGATCAGATCGGTCGAGTTGCGATGGAAATAGGTCGCTCTCGCCGTTACCGCACCGCCAAGCGCGCGCTGGGTGATCCCAGCATCCCACCCCTTGGCGCGTTCTGGCCGGAGCCGCTGGTTGCCAAAATCGCTTTGCAACTGGAACAGCGACGGTGCCTTGAATCCTTCGCTATAGCTCGCCCGCAACGTCGTATCGCCGCTATTGGGCGAATAGACACCGCTCGCGGCAAATGTGGTCGCACCGCCAAAGCGGTCGTGATCATCATGCCGCACGCCGCTGGTTACGCTCAGCCCGGCCAGCGGAGTGGCGACAACTTGCCCGTACACACTGTCCAGCCGCGCGCGACCCACCGTCACCGGGCCGCCAAAGCTGGTGGAATCGAAGTGCGACGTTTCGCGTTCAAGCCCAAAGGTCGCTTGAACCGCATCGGTAACATCGGCCACGCCCTGATATTCGAACCGCTCGTTACGCCCCTTGCCGGTAAAGGTCACCACCGGCGCGCCAGCCGGATCCTCGTTTCGGCGCGTGGTATCGGTATAGGCAAAACCGAAACGGTTACGGAATCGCCCGTCGAACAGCGCAACATTGCCGCCCAAATACCCGACAAATTCCCGCGTGAAGCTAACCTCACGCGTATCGCCGAATGCGAAGGCTGGCGGCGCAAAACCGTCAATTCCAACGCCACCGTCGGAATAATAACCCCGCGCATCCAGCGAGATATCCTTGGTCAGCGCTAAGTTGAGGTTCAGGTTTGCACCGAAATTGCGATAGCCGTCGCGTTCGCTGCCGCCGCGCGCTTCGCTGAATGCTGAAATGCCGTCGGTGATGAAATACCCGCCGCCACCACTGATCGACAGCGGCCCGGCCTGGCCCGCAACATTGCCAACCAACTGACCGGTGCCGCGATAGCCATATTCACCGCGCGCATTGATCGTCAGCTTTTCGGTCGGCTTGGTGGTGATCAGGTTGATCACGCCGCCAATCGCCTGGCTGCCCCACAGCACCGATGAAGGCCCACGCAGCACCTCTATCCGGTCGATATTGCCCACCAGCAAATTGCCGAAATTGAAACCGCCGCCGGGGGCGGACGGATCGTTGAGCTTCACCCCGTCAATCAACGCCACGGTCTGGTCACTTTCGGCGCCGCGAATGAACACCGATGTTGTACCACCGACACCGCCATTGCGCGCCACACTAAGCCCCGGCACTTCGCGCAAAATGTCCGTCAGGATGGCGGTTTGGCGGGTTCTCAGCGTCTCTGCGCCGATCACCGTCACTGATTGCCCGATGCGCGACAGTGGCTCTGGCGCGCGATTGGCGGTGACGATGATGTCTTCGGCATTATCGCCGGACGGCAGGGCGGTGTCCTCAGCAATTGCGGGGGCCGCCGTAACCAACGAAACAACAGAAAAAATACGTGTAAAATGCAGGCGCACCATGGGTGTTCTCCCTTGACCAACAACAAGGGGCGAGCGCGCGCATAGGCACCACCGCGTCACGGCGAGGATACCCCCGCACGCGCCACCCCGACCGTATGTCGTCACACGAGGAAAAACCTCGATCGCGCTGAACACCCCGTCCACGCAAAGGACCGACCGCGTCAGGCAGGTCTCCTGGCTCCCGGGTCATCATGTTCGCCCCGCCTTCCCGGATGCGTGTGCATCCAGTGGCATTTCACAGGCGACCACTCACCGGTCACAGTTGCGGGGACAGCCACGGTTTACAGGGATAACCCCCTGTTTCCGCGTTCCCTATTATTCCCCCTTCAGGGAACCTGACGCTCCGCTTCAATATGCGCATGGTACGCACTAGGCAACAGGTATGACAATCGGCAGGCCGGTTGACATCGCTGCTGACAGCGACGCCATATCGACGCTAAGCAAGTGCAACGGGCCGTTCCATGGCCGGGGGAGCGCCGCCGATGCAGGAAAAGTCAGTGCCTGCCGCACCGATTGCCGAAACCGACCCGGATGCCGATTGGGGCCTGCCCGGGTGGACCTATACCGACCCCGATTTCCTCGACGCAGAAATTGCCCGCGTCATCCGCCCGTCATGGCAGATCGTGTGTCACGACAGCGATCTCCCCCATCCCGGCGACTGGCGCTCCATCGATTATGCCGGCGAAAGCGTCATCGTTGTGCGCGGCGAGGATGCCCTTATTCGCGCCTTCACCAATGTGTGCCGTCACCGCGCGATGCGCTTACTGGAGGGCGATGGCGGCTGCGCCAAAAAGATCATCTGCCCCTATCACGCGTGGAGCTATGAGCTTGACGGCAGCCTTACCGGCGTGCCCGCCAGCAGCGATTACCCGATGCTCGACAAGCGCGGACAGGGCCTTGCACCCGTAGGTGTCGAGATATGGCGCGGCTTTGTGTTCGTGCGGTTGACAGACGATGGCGGGCCCGGCGTCGCGGCAATGATGGCCCCCTATGCGCACGAAATCGACCCTTACCGGTTTGAGGATCTGCGCACGATCACCCCGGTGTATTCCCGCCCCCGCGCGGTCAACTGGAAGAACATTGGCGATAATTATTCTGACGGCCTCCACATCCCCGTCGCGCATCCGGGGCTGACCCGGCTGTTCGGCAAAAGCTATGCAATTGAAGCGCAGCCCTTTGTCGACAAAATGTCGGGCCTGTTGGTCGACAAGCCATCGCCGGACCCGTGGGAGCGATTTTACCAGCGCCATTTGCCGCGCGCAGACCATCTGCCAGAGGCGAATCAGCGATTATGGTTATACTATAAACTATGGCCGAACATCGCGTTCGACCTCTATCCCGATCAAGTTGATTTCATGCAGTGGCTGCCGATCAGCCCGACGCAATCGGTGCTGCGGATGATGGCGTTTGCGCTGCCCGATCACCGGCGGGAAATGAAACTGGTGCGCTATGCCAATGATCGCATCAACCGCCACGTGAACGCAGAGGACACCTGGCTGATCACCCGTGTGCAGGCCGGCATGGCATCACAAAGCTTCACCGTCGGCCCGATCGGGCGGAGCGAAGTGTGCCTGCGCAGTTTTGCCGCCAAGATTCGCGCGGCGATTCCGGAAGCAAGGTTGCATCATGCGCCTGATGCCGGGTGGAGCAAGCAGGCGAAAGCGGTTCGGTCTTAGCCCCCCTCGACAATCCCCGTCTGCCACGGCACCACTCAACCCCATGACGAAACGATACGACGCGATCATCATCGGTGGTGGCCATAACGGCCTAGTATGTGCCTTTTACCTCGCGCGGGCAGGGCTGAAGGTCCGCGTGCTGGAACGCCGCGCCATTGTGGGCGGCGCGTGCGTTACCGAAGAATTCCACCCCGGTTTCCGCAATTCCACCGCCAGCTACACCGTGTCACTGCTGCGCCCGCAGGTGATTGCGGACATGAAGCTGCACGACCGCGGCTTCCGGATCATAGAACGCACGATCAGCAATTTCTTCCCCTTTCCCGATACCTATCTGAAGCTGGGCGGCGGCACTGCTCGGACTCAGGCCGAATTTGCGCGCTTTTCCCAAAAGGATGCCGATACCTTCCCGGCCTATGAAGCCGCACTGGAACGCGTGGCGGAGGTGCTGCGGGATTTGTCGCTGAAAACGCCGCCCAACGCCGGGGGCGGCATCGCCGCGCTGCTGAGCGCCGCATCGCAAGGCCGCAAGCTGGCGGGGATGAGCGTGGATGCGCAGGCGGACGTACTCGACATGTTTACCAAGAGCGCGCGCGATTTTCTGGACGGCTGGTATCAGGACGATCACGTCAAAACGGCCTTCGCGTTTGATGCGGTGGTCGGCAACTATGCGGGCGTCAGCACGCCGGGCTCGGCCTATGTGCTGCTGCACCATGTGTTTGGCGAGGTGAACGGCAAGAAGGGTGCATGGGGCCATTCGGTGGGCGGCATGGGTGCGATCACCAGCGCGATGGCAGCGGCATGCGAGGAGCACGGCGTTGAGATCAGCCTCGAAGCACCGGTGGCGCAGGTGCTGGTCGATGGCAACAAGGCGGTTGGCGTACGGCTGGAATCGGGGGAGGAAATCGCCGCCGATATCATTGCCGCCAATGTCGGCCCTGCCCTGCTGTATCGGCAGATGATCGCGCCCGCTGACCTGAAGCCCGATTTCAAACGCCGGATCGATAACTTCAAAACCGGTTCAGCCACGTTCCGCATGAACGTCGCGCTGAGCGAACTCCCTGACTTCTCGGTATTGCCCGGCAGGGAAAAGGCCGAGCACCATACCGCCGGCATCATCATCGCGCCGGGCATGGATTACATGGATGCAGCCTATGACGATGCCCGAGCGTTCGGCTGGTCAAAAGCGCCCATCGTCGAGATGAAGCTGCCCTCGACCGTCGACGATTCGCTCGCCCCGCCGGGGATGCATGTCGCCAGCCTGTTCTGCCAGCAATTCGCGCCCGAACTGCCAGATGGTCGGTCATGGGATGATGAGCGCGAGGCAGCGGCTGACCACATTATCGATTGCGTCAACAGCCACGCGCCCAATTTCCGCGCCAGCATCATCGCCCGGCAAATCCACTCCCCGCTCGATTTGGAACGCAAGTTCGGGCTGATCGGTGGTGATATCTTTCACGGGCGGATGAGCCTCGACCAGCTATGGGCAGCGCGCCCGGTTCTGGGGCATGGTGACTACCGCAGTCCCATCTCCGGCCTGTACATGTGCGGTTCGGGCACGCATCCCGGCGGCGGCGTGACGGGCGCGCCCGGCCACAATGCCGCGCATGAGATTTTGCGGGACCGCAGCCTGCTAGGCCGCCTTTTCCGCAAGCGGGCGACGGCGTAGCGCGACCCAGTACAGCGGCAGCGCCGTTAGCATCAGCGCGATACTCAACAACAGCGCTTCCATCCCCGATCCCCATAGCACCCACGCCGAAAAGGCCAGCCCGATGGCAGCAAGCGGGCGAACGATGCCAAACGCCAGCGCGGCGGCACATGCACCGAAATAAAACCACACCGTTGCCGCCGTCGTCAGCTGCAACATGAATGTCAGCACATCGGTAAGCCCCGGGATCGCGCCTGACATGACCAGCACGGTCGCCACAGCGCTCGACAGGATCATGGCGATTGTCGGCACATCACGCTCGGTGGTTCGCCCCAGGATGGCGGGCAATATGCCCGCGCGGGCCATGCCCAGCGGTAATTCGCCCTGCATCAACACCCATCCATTCAGACACCCAATCGCTGAAATCGACGCAAAAGCAGCGATGACAAGCCCGGCACCCCGCCCCCAGAAATTTTCGACAAACATCGCAATTGGCGCGTCGGACGCAGCGACCACCGCTTCGGGCAGCGCGAGCACGATGCCGTTGCACAGGATGATGTAAAGAATGCCGGTCAGCAAAGTGCCGACCAATGTCGCGCGCAGCACATTGCGCGCCGGATCTCGCACCCGCTCTGCAGCGAGGGACGCACATTCAAACCCCACCAGCGGGAAAAAAGCGAGCGTCAGAACCATCGTGAATTTCGATGCGTCAAACGGCGTATGCGGATTGACCAAAAAGCGCGCGGGTTCGATTACCGCCAAACCGGCCAGGATCGCGGCGACCGCCGCCAGCGGCAGCAGTTTCAACACTGTTGTCAGCACCTGAAACCGGCCAGCCCCCTTCGCCCCGCCGAAATTGAGCGCAGTCAGTGCCCAGATCAACGCCGTGGCCGCAATTGCAGTTGCGAGCGGCGTTGCGGTGAGCACGGGGAAAAACTGCGCGCCATACCGCACCGCCGTCAACGCGATGATGGCATTGGCCGAACAAATGCCGACCCAATAGCTCCAGCCAACCAGCAAACCTGGCAACGGACCCAGCCCTTCGGCAACGATGGCCACCGTGCCGGTCGCTTCAGGCTTGGCTGCTGTCAGGCGGGACAGCACATAGGCCAGCAGCAAGGCACCCGGAATAGCAACAAGCCATGCAGCGGCTCCGGTCCAGCCGAACGGCGCAAGTTGCGCAGGTTGCACGAAAATGCTCGCCCCGATCATCCCGCCGACCACCAAAGCGGTTGCCGTCCAAAAGCCAAATGGCCGTGTCTGCGTCGTCATCGGCTTGTCCCCCAGCCCCAATTCTCGCAGAAAAGCAGGTTTGGGGGGTTAGGGATAGTGCGGGATTCACTTGGCTGATGCGCGCCTGCGTTCGCCCTTCGCCTGGCACTTAACCCGCAGAGTTCATCGCCATGCCGCCACTCCAGCCGGTGGCAACGCGCTATCCCCAATCAGCAATTTCCTGTCACAAATTCCTTCTAGATCAATTATATCCGGCCCATAATTGAAAGAAAAAGTCACATCGCCTGCGCGGCGCAGCCGCAGATCGGCGGGCAGGTCGACCGTTACCAGCCCCGCCTCGCCCGCCATTCGGCGGAGTAGTCGCGCCAGCAAAGCTTCGTCCGGCCAGGCCGCGAGATAGCGGAAAGGTCCGCTAGCATACACCACCCCGCGCCCATCAATCAGCTGTTCTTCAGGGGCCAAATCGGTCTCAACATGCTCGAACCAGCGGCTGATGGTGAAGCCATCGCCCTGTTCGACCAAACCCTCGCGCAGGGATTCCACGCGGGGGATGGTGATGGGCATTGCCGCGCGCAAATTGCCCGGCGGCAGCCCTTCGGGTATCTGGAAATCGGGCGTTCTACTGCCACTGCGGGGACCAAAAAGCACTGGAACACTGATACTTACAAGGCGCTCTGCAAGCTGGCTGCTAAGGATCGGCAACGACGGCGCGATGACCATCGCATAGCCATCCAGCGCCGCATCGGCAGGCAGAATATCGACGTCCAGCCCCAGTCGCCGCAGCGCTGTGTAAAAGCTGAACACCAGTTCCATATAGCGAAAACTGCGGCCCTGTGGCTGCGTATCGAACAGCCATGCGGCCTCATAGGAAAACAGCAAAGCCACTGATTTTGCTGGCAAACCCAAATCGCCCAGCGTCACCAGATCGCACGCCGCCGCTCGCGCCTCATGCGCGCCGACATCGTCCACGCTATCGGGACGGAGCAGCCCGGCGTGATGCATTTCCTGCCCGAACGGCGCCTGCCGCCAGCGAAAATAGCTAACCATTTCAGCACCATGCGCCGCTGCCTCCAGCGTCCATAGCCGGACCATACCGGGGAGCGGCGCGGGGTTGTGGGCGGCCCAGTTCACCGGGCCGGGCTGCTGCTCCATCACCCACCACCGCCCCTTGGCGCAGCCGCGGTACAGATCGTGGTGGAAGGCGGCGATATCAGGGTGCCCAGCCCGTGCGTAGCGCAGTTTTTCGTCGCGACTGAACCAAAATTGTTCCAGAAAACCAATTGGATAGCTATCCCATGTCGCCACATCCAGATCACGCGACACCGCATGGTGATCAAACTGATCGAAGAACCCCATATAGTTATGCACGACATCGCGACCCGGCGATGCTGCTCGCAGGATTTCGACCTGAATCCGGTTGAAAATGGCCACTTCTTGCGAGGAAAAGCGCCGAAAATCGAGCAAATGCGCAGGATTTGGCTCTGTTACGGTCAAATTTGGCGGGTTTATCTCCGAAAATGACCGATATTCCATGCTCCAGAACACATTTCCCCACGAAATGTTGAGCGCGTCCACATCGCCATATTTTGCCGCCAGCCAGCGGCGAAATCCCTGCGCTGCACTTTCCGAATAACTGACGACGGTATCGTGGCAGCCATATTCATTATCGGTTTGCCAGGCGACGATGCCGGGGTGATTGCCATAGCGTTCGGCAAGCGCCGCAACGATGCGCCGGCACTCACCACGATAGCCGAGGTGCGAGAAGCAATAATGCCGCCGCGATCCAAATCGCCGGTCGCGCCCCTGCGCATCAACGGCGACCATATCGGGCATTTTATCGACCAGCCATTTCGGCGGCGTGGCGGTGGGGGTGCCCAGGATGATCCCGAGCCCCGCGTCGTGAAGCGTTGCAATCGCGCGGTCGAGCCAGCCCCAGTCATAGCGCCATGGCTGCGGTTCAATCCGGCTCCACGCGAATTCGCCGATCCGGACGCGGGTGAGCCCCATGTCGACCATCCGGCGGGCATCCTCCGCCCACATCTCTTCGGGCCAATGTTCGGGATAATAGCAGCAGCCCAGGCGCATCATAGGGCGATTTCCCTATCGTCGAAGTGGATCAGACAAGCAGTGGCCGGTCGCGACAGCGGCAGCACCAGCCCCGCCTGCGCCAATGCCCGCCCGCTAAGCATGGTATTCACCGCCGCGCCGCCCCCGCCGGCCAGCGGAAAGGTGACGGCGTACCGACAATCAGGGTCCAGCCCGGTAAAGCGCACCGGCGGTGCGTTGTAATCGCTGGCCATATCGGTGCGCGCGACCAACGCCAGCGACCTGCCCTGATGCACGATCATCATCCCGAACAGCCCCGGATCATCAAACGCCATTTCATACATGCGGCCGTGGTGCAGGATATCGCGGTGATCCTTGTAGCACTGAATGTGCGCGGCCAGCACGGCGCGGTCGGCATCGCCCATCGCCGCCGGATCAGCCTCCACCCCCATATGCCCGAACATCGCCACCTTGGCGCGAAACGCCATGGGCAGCATCCGCCCGGTGATCGGGTTGGGGCTGGGGCCGACATGATTGCCCATAACTTCGGGCGGCAGGAACAGGCTCCAGGCGCGGTTGATGCGCAGCCGTTTGATCGCATCATTATTGTCGCTTGGCCAAACCCGGTGGCAGCGCGCCAGCATTGCATAATCGATCCGCCCGCCGCCGCTGGCGCAGCTTTCAATCTCAATATGCGGGTGGACGGCGCGCAGCCCGTCAATCAGCGCGTGCAGCGCCACCGTCTGGGCGTACCCCGCGCCGTCATTGGGGAATAGATCGCGGTTATGATCCCATTTCAGATAGGCAATCGGGTGCGCAGACAGCAGCTTGTGCAATACCGCGAACAGGTGCTCAGCCACGGCGCGCTGGGTGAGATCGAGCACCAACTGGTGGCGCTGCGTCAACCGGTCCAGCTCGGGGCGGTGCAGGCACCAATCGGGATGCGCGCGGTATAGGTCGCTGTCGGGGCTGATCATTTCAGGTTCAACCCACAGCCCGAAATCCATGCCGAGGTCGTTAACCTGCGCGATCAAAGGGCCAAGGCCGTTCGGGAAACGCTGCGGATCAGGCGTCCAGTCGCCCAGGCTGGTCACATCGTTGCGGCGCCCGGTGAACCAGCCATCATCCACCACGAAGCGTTCAGCGCCGATCGCTTTGCCCGCTTGCGCCAACTGGCCCAGCCGGGCCGCATCCATGTCAAACGCCACTGCTTCCCAGCTGTTCAGGTGGACGCGGCGCACCGGCCAATCGGCGCGACCGGGCAGCACATCGCGGCGCAGGTGCGTATGGAGCGCATGCCGCACCGCATTCCTGCCGCCATCCACAACCGCCATCACCGCATCGGGCGTGGTAAAGCCCTCCCCCGGCGCAAGGATGATTTCGCCTGCGTCCAGGCGGGCCGCAATTTGCACCATCGCCCCATCGGCATCGCGCTCGATGCTCATCTGGTGGTCCCCGCTCCAGGCAAGGTGCAGCGCGATCCCCAGTCCGTGATCACTGCCAAAGCCCGGTTCATGCGCGATCAGCCAGTTCGCCCCGCCAAAGCCCGGCCGCCCGCCGCGCGATTCGCCGCCGCTGCTGCCATGCGGAATGGGCGCGGTCGCTTCCTGCATTTCGCCTGCCCAGCGACCATGAAAACGCGTGGCGTGCGTTGCCCAACCCGGCAGCGGCAGTGCGATGCTGGCCAGCCGGTCAACCGCGAGCGGCTTATCGCCGAGATTGGTGATCATACTGCGCGCGCGCACCACATCGCCAGCGCCAACCACCCAATCGATGCTTACCCGCACGCCTGCGACCGGATCAGCCAGCACCAGTTGCGCGCTGCATCCGCCGGCTACCACATCCTCCACCAGCAGATCGACCGGCAACAGCCCTTCACCGCGCCGCACCGCCATTGCTGGCATCCCCGCATAGCCCCGCCCCGCCTGCGGCCAGATTGTCGCCAGTTGCGGTGCATCAGGCTGCGATCCGTGCCGCCGGGGCTGCATGGCTGCTGCCAATGCGCCCAAATCCTCATCAGCGGGCAGTTTTGCGCC
>JBBSCC010000089.1:0-11123 GCA_038250735.1 Sphingomonadales bacterium
ATGATGATAATGATAACTGGTGCGGCGCTGAAAACTAAGCGCTGACGGGCAAAGGATCAGACGTTGTGGCGCCGTCGCCAGGTGACGCCAGGTTCGATTGCGCGTCGCTCCACACTGTCGTCGGCATCATCCCGTCGCCTAGCCCTGTGATCAGCCGCGCGCCGCGATCAAACGTCACGTAACTCCACAGCCACTGCATGCCCACCACGGCCCTGCTGCGAAAATCGGCGAGGTAGAAAAGATGCGCAGTCGACCAGACGACCCAGGCGCTGAAACCGCTCAACTGCGTTCGTCCGAAATCGGCGACCGCGCGCTTGCGGCCAATCGTCGCCAGGTTGCCGTAATCCTTATAGACAAATCGCCCCGGTGGCTTTCGCTTGCGCACCGTGGCTGAGATAATGCGCGCAACGTGCTTGCCCTGTTGTTTGGCGGCGGGCGCAACACCGGGCACGGGCCGGTCGCCCTTGCCGTTGACCACCGATGTATCGCCGATACAAAAAATATCGGGATGGCCGGGCACGCTTAGGTTGGGCCGAACGACAACCCGCCCAGCGGTGTCTGCTTCCGCACCCAGCCAGCTTGCGGCAGGCGATGCCTTCACCCCTGCTGCCCAAACAATCACGGCGGCGGACAGTTTTTCCGTACCGATCATCACCGAATCGGCGGTTACATCAGTCACCCGCTCGCCCAGCCGCACCTCTACGCCCAGCATTTCCAGCGACCGCCGGGCCTTTTCAGAAAGTGCAGGCGGGAATGCGGGCAGCAACCGATCCGCCGATTGCACCAGCACCACATGGATGCAGCTGGGCGATAAATGCCGGAAATCGAGATCGGCGGCGTGGCGGGTAAGCTCTGCAATCGCGCCAGCCATTTCCACCCCGGTCGGCCCGCCACCGATGACGACAAAGGTCAGGTGCTGCGCGCGGGTGACAGGATTTTCTTGCCGATCAGTCTCAGCGCGCTCCATGGCAACCAGGATTTTGGATCGCACACGGATCGCATCATCAATCGTCTTGATGCCCGGCGCATCCGCCCCCCAATCGTCGCGCCCGAAATAGCTGTGCCGCGCGCCCGTTGCGATCACCAGCGCATCATAGGAAAGCGCGGTGCCGCTTTCGAGCAGCACGCGGTGCCCGGCGGTATCGACCGAAACGACGCTATCGAGCAGCACCCGCGTGTTGCGATATTTGCGCACAATCGCGCGGATCGGCGCGGCGATATCCGCTGGCGATAGGGCTGCGGTCGCGACCTGATACAGCAGCGGCTGAAACAGATGATGGTTCTGGCGGTCAATCAGCGTCACGTTGGCGCGGGCATGCCGAAGCCCGCGCGCCGCCGCCAGCCCGCCAAAGCCAGCGCCGATGATGATGACTTCGGGCGTGCGCCGTGTTTTTTTCCCCATCAGCGGACTCTATACCCGATGGGCGTACCTTATCAGGCAATAATGGTGCGCTGAACGCTCAGAACCAGCCCATCACGGTCACCGCAAACGGCGTCCACCACCCCACCCGCACGCCTGCGCTGCGTAAAGCCGCGCCCGTCCAGGCATTGCACGTCCGCACCGTATCATATCGCCCGCGTCCGGCATAAAATGCGTCATAGCGATCATAGCCATGCCGGTGCGCCGGGTGCGTGCCATCCAGGCTGGCCCGGATAAATGCCGCCAGCCGACGATATTCTTGCGGTCGCAGGATGATGACGCGCTGATCGATATTGGCGGTTGGCAGCTCGACATGTTCGACATGCACCAGCGTGTCATCGCTGCCGGTCGCCGCGTGGAGCGTGGTCGACAGCCGAATGTCGGTCCAGCGCGGCGTGCCGAGATAAAAGGCGCGCTCGCCCCAGCCGATCGCGATGTGCGTGCGCGCAGCATATCGCGGATCGGCGATATCGCCAGGCTGCGCCAGATCGCGCCAATCCACACCACCGGCCCGCTTGGGCAGGATCAATCCGGTATGCACGCCGTTCGTCTCGACCAGAATTTCGATGCCCTGCGCTGGGGGTCGCCAGGCTGCATTGGCGGGGATCGCGCCACCCACCATGCCCGCCGCACCATAACCGATCAGCACCAGCCCGATGCTCCCAGCCGCCGCCGTTGCCGCCCAGCCAAGCCTCACTCGCTGCCCCCATTTCTTGCGCGCATTGCTTTGTGATATGGCAGCGCGATGGAAAAAGACACGCATGTCCTTGATCGTCCGCCCGCAGGGGCGGCAGCCGATTGGACCGTCCCGCAGGATTGGGGACGCTATACAGCGCAGGAACATGCGGTGTGGGATACGCTATATGCGCGGCAGGCAAAGCTGTTGCCCGGCCGCGCATCTGCTGCATTTCTGCGCGGGCTGGATGCGTTGCAACTCTCCACATCCGGCATCCCGAATTTTGAGGAGCTATCTGAACGGCTGATGAAGCTGACCGGATGGCAGGTGGTGGCGGTGCCCGGGCTTGTGCCGGACGACGTGTTTTTCGATCACATGGCCAACCGCCGGTTTGTGGCGGGCAACTTCATCCGCCGCGCCGATCAGCTCGATTACCTGCAGGAACCCGATGTTTTCCACGATGTTTTCGGCCATGTGCCGATGCTGGCTGACCCGGCGTTCGCTGATTATTGCGTGGCGTACGGCGAAGGGGGAAAGCGCGCGCTCCAACTGGGTGGGCTGCGGTATCTCAGCCGGCTCTATTGGTACACGGTCGAATTCGGGCTGATTCAGCAGGATGACGGGCTGCGCATTTACGGTGCGGGCATCGTTTCCAGCGCATCGGAAAGCCATTTCGCGCTAGAAGACGCCAGCCCAAACCGGCTGGGCTTTGATCTGCAACGCGTGATGCGCACCGAATACCGGATTGATGATTTCCAGCAGAATTACTTCGTCATCCCCAGTTTTGACGCGCTGCTGCGCGTGACGGTGGAGACGGATTTCGCGCCGCTATATGAGGCGATCAAGCCGCTGCCGGACATCAGAATCGCCGATATCCTGCCGGATGATGTGGTCATCACCCGCGGGACGCAGGCCTATGCCCGCATGCGCGACGGGCTGATAGCCGCAGATTAACGATGCGCCACCACCTGCATGATCAACCTGCCCAAGCCGGGACGGCGCCATCGCTGCGTCACGGCGTTGGGTAATCGACGGCGCGCCGCAAGACGTGCATGGACCCGCAAATGACGATCATCATCGAAATCATTGGCTGGGCTGCGGCCCTGCTTATCCTTGTATCCTATCTGCTGGTGTCGATGGGGCGGCTATCGGGCACGTCGGTGGCGTTCCAGTGGATGAACGTGGTTGGCGCGGCGGGGTTCATCCTCAACAGCGGATGGCACGGCGCATTGCCGTCTGCGGTGCTCAACATCGCCTGGGCTGGGATTGGCATTTTCACGCTGGTTCGGCTGGCGCGGGGCCGATCGCGCGCCTGATCCTTAAACCACCAGCGACCTTGTGCGCCCATAGACAAAATACAGCAGCAAGCCCGCCCCGTTCCAGATGAAGAACGCCACCTGCGTTACTTCTTGCAGGCTGCTGAACAGATAGATGCACCCCAAAATCGCGGCCGGCGCAATCACCCAGGCCAGTGGCGTGCGGAAGGGACGCCGCGCCCCCGGATCGCGCCGCCGCAGCACCAGCACGCATGCTGCCACCGCAATGAACGCGCACAACGTGCCGGCATTGGCCAGACTGGCGATCACGTCCAATGGCACCAGCCCGGCGATGATTGCAACGAACACCGCCGTTACAATCGTGATCCGCGCCGGGGTGCCGCGCCGATCAATCGTGGCCAGGCTTTGCGGCAGGAAACCGTCACGCGCCATCACCAGGAATATCCGGCTCTGCCCGTATAAAAATGCCAGCAGCACGGTGGGCAGCGCAATCGCTGCCGCTGCTGCAACCACGGTGGCGATCATCGGCTGGCCGAGTTCGCGCAAGATCAGCGCGAGCGGTTCGGTGCTGTCAGCAAAGCGATCAAAACCAATCGCCCCCACCGCAGCCGCTGCCACAACCAAATAAATCACCGTGCAGGCAACCATCGACCCGACAATGCCGATTGCCAAATCCCGCTCAGGGTTCTTGGCTTCCTCTGCCGCTGTGGAGATCGCATCGAACCCGTAAAACGCGAAAAAGATGATCGCGGCGGCGCCCATCACGCCGTATTTCACCCCGCCCTCACCCGGCGTGCTGCCATAACCGTAAGGCGCAAACGGCTGGAGATTGGCCGCGTCAAAATGCGGCAATGCCACGAATACGAACAGCGCCAGCGTGACGATTTTCAGGCCGACCAGCACGGTGTTCACCCGCGCACTCTCTCGCGTGCCGAGCAGCAGCAACCCGGCGACCACCGCGATGATCAGCACGGCGGGCAAATTCACCACCCCGCCCAGCGCAGGCCCATTGGCGAGCGCGGCGGGCACCACAATCCCCAACCCTTTCAGGAAACCAACAGCATAGCCCGACCAGCCCACCGCCACGCTTGCCACCACCAACGAATATTCCAGGATCAGGCTCCACCCCACCACCCAGGCGAAAATCTCCCCTAGCACGGCATAGCTATAGGTATAGGCGCTGCCCGATGCCGGGATCATCGTCGCCATTTCGGCATAGCACAAAGCGGCGCACGCGCAGATCGCGCCCGCCACCACAAAGCTGAGCAGCACCGCCGGCCCCGCCCGATCAGCGCCCACCCCGATCAACGTCAGAATGCCGGTGCCGACGATCGCCCCCACGCCAAGCGCCACCAGGCTGGGCCAGCCAAGCGTGCGCGCCATGCGGTGTTCCACCGGGCGATCATCGCCGTGCAGGATTGTTTTCAAGCGGAAAAGACTGGCCATTAGCGTTCCTGAATCACACACAAACCGTCATGCCGGACTTGTTCCGGCATCCACCGTGCCCCAAAGAGCGGCAACTCGTAAGGCGCAGTGGCCCCCGGAACAAGTCCGGGGTGACGGGCTTTGCATGGGAGAGGCACAATGGATACGGCCCTTGATTTCGCGCTCGGCGAAACCGCTGACATGATCCGCGAGACGACGCAGCGCTTCGCCGCTGATCGCATCGCGCCGCGCGCCGCCGACATCGATGCGCAGAACAAGTTTGATCGCTCGCTCTGGCCCGAAATGGGCGCACTAGGGCTGCACGGCATTACCGTTGAGGAGGAATGGGGCGGGCTTGGACTTGGCTATCTCGACCACTGCGTCGCGATGGAGGAGGTGAGCCGGGCGTCGGCCTCCATCGGCCTCAGCTACGGGGCGCATTCAAACCTGTGCGTCAACCAGATCCGCCGCTGGGGCAACCCGGAGCAAAAGGCGAAATATCTGCCCAAGCTAATCTCGGGCGAGCATGTCGGCGCGCTCGCCATGTCCGAAGCGGGCTCAGGATCAGACGTTGTCTCGATGAAGCTGAAGGCGGAACTGAAGGGCAATGATCGCTATGTCCTGAACGGCACCAAATTCTGGATCACCAATTCCACTGAGGCTGACACTTTGGTCGTCTATGCCAAAACCGGGCAGGGATCGGGCGGGATCACCGCTTTCCTCATCGAACGCGGCATGGCCGGGTTCAGCGTGTCGAAAAAACTCGACAAGATGGGCATGCGCGGCAGCGACACCGCTGAATTAGTGTTTGAGGATTGCGAGGTGCCTGCCGAAAACATCATGGGCCCGCTGAACGGCGGCGTCGGCGTGCTGATGTCGGGGCTTGATTATGAACGCGCCGTGCTCGCCGCCGGGCCGTTGGGCATCATGCAGGCATGCCTTGATGTCGTGTTGCCGTACGTGCGGGAGCGCAAGCAATTCGGCCAGGCGATTGGCAGTTTCCAGCTGATGCAGGCCAAGGTGGCGGACATGTACGTCGCGCTCAATTCAGCCCGCGCCTATGTCTATGCGGTCGCGCGGGCGTGCGATGCGGGCAAGACGACGCGGTTTGATGCAGCGGGCGCGATTTTGCTCGCAAGCGAAAATGCCGTGAAGGTGTCGCTGGAGGCAATCCAGGCGCTGGGCGGCGCGGGCTATACCAAGGAATGGCCGGTCGAACGCTTCCTGCGCGATGCCAAGCTGTATGACATCGGCGCTGGCACGAACGAAATCCGACGGTTTTTGATTGGGCGGGAGTTGATTGGGGCGGGTTAGGATTTTGGCGCTGCGGCGGAGCGGCGTTGTCATGGCTCCAAACCCTCCCACCGCTCACCGTCGCCCCGGACTTGATCCGGGGCCCCGCTGCCTTCCCATCCGCGCACCCGCACCCAACCGAAATAAGCGCGCTCCCGGATCAAGCCAGAGATGGCGCCCGCTCGTCGCGGATATCACCCCCGCAACGCCGCCGCCCGTTTGGTGCCCAGCAGCAGCGCCGCCATGTCGCCCTTCACTTGCCAGCTGATCACCAGCAGATAGGCCGACAGGAACAACGCCCCGCCAAAGCTTGCAACAGGCGCGAGCAGCAGCCCGGCAGGCGAAAAATCATGCCGCCACGCGGTCCACAAGCCGGACAGGATGAGGAAGCATGAGAAATCGACGTTAAACTGCCCCTGCCACGTCATTTCGGCAACCGACGCAAAAAAGATGGGCACCAGGTTCCAGCCATGGGCGGCACCCACCGGCAGCGTGTACCCTAAGTTAACGACGAATATTGCCGCCAATATAGCCCGAAATCCTGTCATCGCTCGATCCTTCATGTAGCAGTCGCTACAACAACTAAACGGATTACCGACCAAGGGCAACCCCCAGGCGATTCAAGGCCAAGTGGCACCAGATAATGCGGGGCAATGCTTTGCGGGATAGAGCCATCATGCTAGCGCTTGCGTAATGGAAATCTTGCCGCATCGTCATTTGATGACACTCACTTTGGCTGTCGATTTTGCGGCGGTTGTGGCCATTGGCGCCATCCCTGCGGGGCGGCGGGGAATCGCACCGGTTACCGGAGGGCGGTTCGACGGCGAACGGCTGCGTGGCAGCGTCGCGCCCGGCCATGACTGGTTCGTCACCCGGGATGACGGCGCGCTGATAATCGACGTTCGGCTGACGCTGACGACAGCTGATGGGGCGATAATCTATCTCGCCTATCGCGGGCGGATGACGGGGCACGGCGATGCCATGGCGCGGTTCCGAAAAGGCGAATTGCTGGACTCGAGCGAGTATTCATTGACCGTCGTCGCAACGTTTGAATGTGGCGACGATCGATATCGCTGGTTGAATGATGTGATGTCGGTTGGCGTTGGCGGTCAAACCCCGGACGGGCCGGTGTATAACTTCTATGAGGTAGGGCGGTGAGCGCACCAACACTGACAACGGCAATGGTTGTCGATAGCGACGGCTTTCGCGCCAACACCGCGCACAACCTGGCGCTCGTCGCGCAGCTTCGCGCTGATGTGGCGCAGGCGGCGCTGGGCGGGAACGCCAAGTCGCGCGAGCGCCACACCGCCCGCGGCAAGCTGCTCCCCCGCGAGCGGGTGGAGCGGCTGCTCGATCCCGGCAGCCCGTTTCTGGAGATTGGCCAGCTCGCGGCGCACGGCGTGTATGGCGAGGATATTCCCGGTGCGGGCATGATCGCGGGCATTGGCCGCGTTTCGGGTCGGCAATGCATGATCGTCTGCAATGATGCGACGGTGAAGGGCGGGACTTATTATCCGCTGACCGTGAAAAAACATCTGCGGGCGCAAGAAATTGCCCAGGAAAACCGGCTGCCCTGCATCTATCTGGTCGATTCGGGCGGGGCGAATTTACCGCATCAGGCGGAGGTTTTCCCTGACCGCGATCATTTTGGCCGCATCTTTTTCAACCAGGCCAATATGTCCGCGCTCGGCATTCCGCAGATCGCGTGCGTGATGGGCAGTTGCACCGCAGGCGGCGCTTATGTGCCCGCGATGAGCGACGAGACGATCATCGTGCGCGGCCAGGGCACGATTTTCCTCGCCGGGCCACCGCTGGTAAAGGCCGCAACGGGCGAGATTATTTCCGCCGAAGAACTGGGCGGGGCCGATACGCATGGCCGCAAATCAGGCGTGGTCGATCATGTCGCTGAGAATGACGAGCATGCGCTGACGATCGTGCGCGACATCATTTCCACCCTGCCCGCCAGCCGCGCGCCGGACATTGCCCTCACCCCCCCGCGCCCGCCAAAATACGACACAGACGAGCTTTACGGCATCGTCCCCAGCGACGTGCGTGCGCCCTATGATGTGCATGAGGTGATCGCCCGGCTGGTCGACGGCAGCGAGTTTCACGAGTTCAAAGCGCTGTACGGGACGTCATTAGTGTGCGGTTTTGCGCATATTTGGGGGATTCCGGTCGCGATTTTGGCGAATAATGGCGTACTTTTCAGCGAAAGTGCGCAAAAAGGCGCGCATTTCATCGAATTGGCGTGCCAACGGCGCGTGCCCTTGCTGTTCCTGCAGAACATCAGCGGCTTCATGGTCGGCGGCAAATATGAGGCAGAGGGGATCGCCAAGCACGGCGCAAAACTGGTGACCGCCGTCGCGACCGCGCAAGTGCCCAAGATCACTGTGCTGATCGGCGGATCGTTTGGCGCGGGCAATTACGGCATGTGCGGTCGGGCATACTCGCCACGTTTCCTGTTCACCTGGCCCAATGCGCGGATCAGCGTGATGGGCGGCGAACAGGCCGCATCGGTGCTCGCCACCGTCCACCGCGATGCGGAGGGCTGGACCCCAGAGGAAGCGGAGGCCTTCAAAGCCCCGATCCGCCAGAAATACGAAGACGAAGGCAACCCCTGGCACGCCACCGCACGGCTGTGGGACGACGGGATCATCGATCCTGCGCAGACGCGCGACGTGCTGGGGCTGAGCCTAGCGGCGTGCCTAAACGCACCGATTGAGGAGACGCCCCGGTTCGGGGTGTTCCGGATGTGACGGGATTCCGTTTCCCAAAGACATCGTCACCCTGAACTTGTTTCAGGGTCCAACGCGCCACAATTCCCGTCCGTCACGGCGGCGAGGTGGATGCTGAAACGAGTTCAGCATGACGGTGGTTGATGTGGCGGGACAGCGCCCCCTTATGTCGTCACCCTGAACTTGTTTCAGGGTCCAGCGCGCCACAATTCCCGTCCGTCACGGCGGCGCGTTGGATGCTGAAACGAGTTCAGCATGACGGATTGGGGGGAACGAACCGCGTCATTTTTTCGGTCGCAGCGGAACCGGGTCGAACCCCAGCCCCACCGCCAAATCCTCCCAATGCGGATTCTCCGATTCAATCAGGTTGATCTTCCAGTCCCGGTGCCAGCGCTTCAACTGCTTCTCGCGCGCAATCGCCGACGCCATGTCATCAAACATCTCGAACCGCACCAGCCGAACCACGCCGTAGCGCGACGTAAAACCCGGTACTTCGCCTGCGCGGTGCTGGTGCAATCGCGCCAGCAAATCAGCCGACACACCGACATAGATCGTGCCCAATCGGTCGCTCGCCAGAATATAGGTGCAAGGTTGCTTGGTCATCGGCACAAGGGCTAGCATAGCACTCGCGGCATGTTGGATGCTGAAACGAGTTCAGCATGACGGAGACGATTTTGATGCCCCTCACCCTGCTCCTCCCCATCCTAATGCAAATCACCCCCACCCCGCCGCTGCCCAAGGGAACGGGGTTGCCGCCGCCGGTTGCAGTGATTGATGATGCGACGGGTGTCATGTCCCCCATCAACGCCACCTTCGCGGCGATTGCGGCGCGCAATGGCGAGCTGCTGCGGCCCGTGGTGCGCGAGGACGGTAACCTGTTCATCGCCAATGAAGCCGCCGACGGCACCCGCCGCATTGTCCACCGCCCGATGGCGGAGTTCATCACCGGCCTGAAACCCGGCCCGGAGCGATACGAAGAACGGCTGTACGATCCCGCCATCGAAATCGACGGCGATGTCGCGCTCGTCTGGGGCCGGTATAATTTCTACATCGATGGCAAGCTGCACCACTGCGGCTATGACCATTTCGATCTGGTGCGCGACAATGGCCGCTGGGTAATCGCCAACATCACCTATTCCAGCCGCACCATTGGTTGCACGCCCTGAAACCAGCGTCGCAAAGCTGCGATAGCCGCACGCCAATCACCCTGATACGATGCAGCAAAACACCCGGGGGAGGGGTGCCGAATGCAGGAAGATCCACCGCCCGCGCTGTTGTCGCGCGTTGTTCGAACGTTGCTGTTGGCGTTTTACCGGCTGCGCGGTTGGAAGGCGGTGGGTGCACCCCCGGCGGACCGCCGCTGCGTGATCATCGCCGTGCCACACACATCGAACTGGGATTTCGTCAACTATCTGGGGCTGACCAACGAATTGGGCATCCATGCGCATTTCATGGGCAAGACCGGCCTGTTCCGCTGGCCGATGGGGCGGTTCATGCGGGATATGGGCGGCGTACCGGTCGTGCGCACCGGCAACCATAATTATGTCGAGGCGATGATTGCGGAATTCGCCCGGCGCAAGGAATTCATGCTGACGATCGCGCCAGAGGGAACACGCGGTGCGGTGAAGCAATGGCGATCAGGCTTTTACCACATCGCGCTGGGCGCAAAGGTGCCAATCGTGTGCGGGATGATGGACTATGCCGACCGGGTCGGCGGGCTTGGCCCCGCGATCATGCCGACGGGCGATTATGCAGCGGATATGGCCAAGCTGTTCGAATTTTATAAGGCCAGCAGGCCCCGCCACC
Source organism: Sphingomonadales bacterium (assembly GCA_038250735.1). Taxonomy (GTDB): domain Bacteria; phylum Pseudomonadota; class Alphaproteobacteria; order Sphingomonadales; family Sphingomonadaceae; genus Sphingomonas. Next base: position 10,633 of record JBBSCC010000089.1, read on the forward strand.
CCGAACGCGCCATTGGCGACCTGGCAACGATGCTTGCGGCGAAAAAGGGCGGTGGATGACGGGTACGGCCGATCAACTGCAGACCCAGCGACAGACATGGGCACCGATGGTGCCCGAACTTGGGGTTGCTGATTTTTCGGCAAGCATGGCCTTTTACGTCGACCTGCTCGGCTTTCGGCTTTGCTATGAACGGCCCGGCTTTGCCTATCTTGAGCGCGAGCAGGCCCAGATCATGCTGGAGGATATGGCCGGCGCATGGTCCACCGCGCGCGCTGAATATCCGTTTGGACGGGGCATGAATCTTCAACTCGAAACGGCCGATGTCGGATCGCTCTACGCAAAACTGTGCGCTGCGCAGTGGCCCATCTTTCGCGACATCAGCGAAAGCTGGTATCAGGCGGGCGACATTGAGCACGGCCAGCGCGAATTCCTGATACAGGATCCCGACGGCTATCTGCTGCGATTTGCCGAACCCTTGGGCGAGCGCCCCG